>NZ_CALIJA010000001.1 GCF_938017615.1 uncultured Campylobacter sp.
ATTTTATTTTTAAAAGTTACTACCAAAGATAAAAGGATTATCCACGTAAACGCGACAAAAAATGTTGAAATTTTACCTTTTTCCGTCATTTTTAAAGTGGATGGCCCAAAGGTGCGTTTTATTGCAATTATTTCGGATAAATTTATAGAGTATAGGGTCACTCTCTTTTTCTCGGAATAACATTCGATAACTGAATTTTTAAATTTTATATAGCAGGTGCCAAATTTACCAGGAAGTTCTAGCCAGCGTTTAATGGATCTTGGCGAGTCTTGCCTTGTTCCAAAATCTATGAAATTAAGAAAATACAGAAATGGCGAATAAAATTTAATCATCTCTATCGAGTTATCTTTTATGGTTATCGGCTCTTTGTCGTAATCTCTAGCTTGAGTTTTAAAATTTTGCGAGGGCGTATCAGTGGTGCAAGAGAAATCGCTTTGCGATTTTTGTTCAACGACATTCGTAAAATTTTGCTCGCTGGCATTTATAGAATTTTGCCTGCCATCGCTCGTAAATTTTAGCCCGCCGCCCGCCAAATTTCACTTATCGCAATTTTTATTTTGTAAGAAATCCTTTATATTTTCATCATACCGCGTTTTGCTTATGCCAAACCTAGCAATTTCGTCATTACGCATTTGGTTCCTCCTTATACGCGCTTGATTTAGATATAACTATCGCGCGAGTTTGCACACGGAGATCAGCCTTGCGCATTTTTTAAAATTTGCAAAATTTCACTTATCTTTTGCGGATCTTTGATGCCTCGCGCGTCCTCCACCCGGCTGTTTAGATCGATAGCGTAGGGGCGCAGCGCGAGTGCTTCAAGGATATTTTGCGCGCCGATGCCGCCTGCAAGAATAAAAGAGATCGCGCCGCCTTTGGAAGCAGTGCTACACTTATCCGCACTATCATCCTTTGCGGCACCCGACTTGCCCACCTCACCGCCGTCATTCGTAATATTTGGCGCGCCCGCCTCATAGTCGTTTGCACCTTGATTATTGACGCCTTCGCTTGTGGGTCTTACACCACTCAGCCGAGCGGTAGCACACGCACTAAATTTGCACTCATCGTCATTTTTTTCGGCGCGACGATCGGCGTTTGTTTCTTGTTTCGTATTGCTCGATCGAACAATATCATGTGTGCGTTCGCTCGCTTCATTGCTATTAGAGGCACAGCACACGTCGCTTACCCTCTTGAGCTTCAAATTTCCGTTTTCGCTATGCTCCGTGCAAGAATTGCCGCAGCTGCCGTTTTTATCGCGCTTTAAATTCCCCTCGCTATATCTGTTACAGATCGTGCTATGTTTAATATGGCTCCTTGTGTCGCCAGCGCCTTGCATTGTGCCTGCTACGTAGTATTTTTCGTTACTTGTTACGTTATTTTGCGTATCGCATCGCCCGCTAGCAGGGTCGTATTTTGTGCCGTCCATAATTTGAACTGTGTTGCCCGCGCAGTTTTTTTCATCGCTCGTTGCGCCGTCTCGTCTTTCGTAGCTAAGCCCTACACGTCGCAACAGATCCCAGTCGAAGCTCACGCCGTTGCCGCCCAAGCTCGCTCCTTTGGCGTCGAATAAGATCCGATCGCAGCTCAAACCCTCAAGCGGCGGCATTTCGGCGCCAATGCTTAGCACCTGCCACGCCTCGATGCCTGCTGCGTTGAGGCGCGCTTTGAAATCCGCGCTTATGTGTCCATAAATCTGAGCGCAGTCTAGCTCGCAAAGGCTGCAAATTTTTAAAATTTGCTCCTCGTATAAAGCTTCCGCGTCTAAAATTTCAAAATTTAGATCTTTTACAGAAGCAGACGCGGTGCGGCTTGCGTTTAAATTTACGCTCAAATCCTCGCGCTCGTTTTCATAAAATTCTAAGCCGCTATTGCTGCCGCAAGTTTTGCCGCTAAAATTTTTACATTCGCACGAGGCGACGCTGTGTTTTTCGGAGCTCAAAGCAAAAACTCCGACGCACTTTGCGCCGTTTTCGTGCGCGATGCGTGCGATCTCGCGCCCTGTCTCTATACTCACGCGGCGCTTGGAGCTTGATACGAATATCACGCCTAAAAACTCCACGCGCACGCCCGAGCCATCGCCCAGATTTCGCGAACTGCCGCCGAAATTTTTATCGCAATCGGAATTTTGCTCGGACGTAAAATTTGCATGATTTTGTGCGCGGCATGCGGAATTCTCGCCGCCTTGATTAAAATCTCGCGTAGCATTCTTGGCATCCAAATTAAAATTCCGCCCAGAATTTTCGCCGCAAAAATTAGAATTTTTTATCGAGCTCTCGCTACCCGATTGCGGTAAATTTTTGGCGCCGTCCGCGCGCTCTAAATTTACACATAAAGCCGAGCTGCACGCCAGCACGGCGTGGGCTTCGGCGGCGCTTTTGATGCCGCAAATTTTGATCTTACTTCTGTACGACATATAAAAATTCCGTCACGTAAAGCTCGCGCGCGTTTAAATTTCTGCTCGCGCGGTAGGTCGGATAGCGGATCTCTATCGTGCGCACAGAGCCGATGTGTGCAAGGTTTTTTAAAAATTCCGCCTTCGAGATAAAGCCCTCGGAATTAAAAGAGATTATTAAAAATTTCGCCGGAAAATCCGCCAGCAGCGCAAAAAATTCCTCAGCAGCACTTGATTTTTTATTATACGCCGAGCGATTCCAGTCTGAGGGGATTCCAGAGACCTTGCTAAGCCCTGCAGCATTTGGGCGCTTGCCCTCATTTATAAAATCCGTGATCAAATTTAGCATGAAATAGTTCGAGCCGTAGGGGTGCTGATTGTAGGGCGGATCAAAATACGCGACGTCAAGCTGCGAAAAGCGCTCGCGCGCACTCTGTGCAAAGCGCGCGGCGTCCTCTTGAAAGACCGCGCTTTCGCAGGCGAAATTTGAAAGCACGGGCAGGCGTAGGGAAATTTCGCCCATTATGCGAGCTAGCGCGTTTTCGCCGCTACCGCCGAACTTGCCCACGCCCGCTTTATCCTTGTAAAAGCCCTTAAAAACGCCGCCCGTGTTTGAGTGGATGCTCGCCTCGCTAAGCAGCGGCGCGGTGAAAAAATCGCGAAATTTTTGTGGGATTTTACCGATCTGCTCGCAAAGCCCGCCCAAAATCAGGGCGTTTCGGCGCGTGTAAAAAGCGCGCTCGCCCACTTTAATATTCTCATCGTCTTTCGGCGCGTACAGCTCGCTAAAAAAGCTCTCCTTCGGCGTGAAATTTCTTAAAATTTCAGCGTGCAACTCGCTCAAGCCTCGCCACAGCTCGTCGCTAAAATTTGAAAGGTAGCAGGAGTTTATCGCGCGCGAGTAGCCCTCTAGGTCATTTGCGATAACGAGGTTTGAGTGCGCTTTAGCCAGGCGCGCGACGATGCCGCTGCCGCTAAAGACATCTGCGAAGCTGACCTTGCCCCGTCCAAGCTCCGCCTTAATCTCGCAGATCGCCCGCTCTATCGGCGCTAGCAGTGAGCGCTTGTTGCCCAGATAGCTGATGAGCTGCTCGCTTAAAAACTCCCTCTTTTCGCCGCTAGCCATCTAAGCTCTCGCTCCTACGTAGTTTTCGTAAAATTTCCACGTTTTGCCTGATCTGATCGCCTCTAAAATGAGCGGCTTAGCCTCCGCAGGACTTGCTACGACATCGGCGCAGTATAGCGCAAACATCGCGTTTAGCACGACGATATCAAATTTCGGCCCGCCAAGCTCGCCTTTTAAAATTTGCTTTAAAGTTTCGGCATTAGCCTCGCCATCGCCGCCTTCTATATCGCCGTGAAATGCGCGTTTAAAGCCGAACTGCTCGGGATTTACGCGGTATTCTAAAATTTTGCCATCCTTGACCTCGTGGATTAGCGTTTCGTCACATAGGCTGATCTCGTCCATGCCGTCCATGCCGTGCACCACCAGAGCGTGCTTGCGCCCCAAAATCATCAGCGTTTCGGCGATGAGCCCGTTTACTTCCTCCAGATAATTGCCCACGATCTGATTGCTTAGGCTTAAATTCGGATTTAGCAGCGGCCCCATTATATTAAAGACGGTGCCGATTTTTAGGCGGTTTCGCACCTCTTTTACCTCGGCGGTGATCTTGTGAAAAAACGGCGCGTGAAAAAATGCCAGCCCCGTGCGATCTAGCAGTGCCCTAATCTGCGCAAGATCGCTAAGTAGCGGCACGCCCAAAGCGTCCAGCGCATCGGAGCTGCCCGATCTGCTGGTGATCGCGCGGTTGCCATGCTTGGCGACGCGCACGCCGAAGCTTGCCGCGATAAATGCCACGGTCGTGGAGATATTGATCGTCTTTAGCCTATCGCCGCCCGTGCCCACGATGTCAAACATCGGGCTCGGATCGTCGTAGGTGATCGAGTATTTTAAGATACTGCGCACGAGCGCCGTAAGGCTGCTTGGATAGAGCGATTTTTCGCTGATTAGCACGAGCAGCCCCGCAAGCTGCACGATGTCGTAATCCTGCTCGTAAAGCGCCTTGCAAATGACCGCGTAATCATCGCTGTCTAGCGGGAAGCCCTTTTGTAGTTTCAACATAAACGGGGCGAAATTTACCACGAGTTTCTCCTTTAAAATTATCTTTTTGCCGTAATTGATGAAATTTTCGATGATCTTTTTGCCGTATTGAGTAAAAAAGCTCTCGGGATGAAATTGAATGCCGAAAACCGGCTTACTTCGGTGCTTCATCGCCATTATAACGCCGTCATTTTCGCTCTTTGCTAAAATTTCAAACTCGCGCGGCAGCGTAGCTTCGTCCACATAAAGCGAGTGGTAGCGCATCACTTCAAATTTACGCGGCAGCCCGCTAAAAAGCACACCGTCACTAAAATTTCGATCGCCGAGCTCTT
>NZ_CALIJA010000002.1 GCF_938017615.1 uncultured Campylobacter sp.
AAATTTTACAAAATCCCGCCGCTTTAAAATTTTAAAGCGGCGGAATTTCAGTTTTAAAATTAAACTCTTAAGACTTTGTAATTAAATTTGAAAATATAAGATTTTGCTATCTAAGCCTAATAACGCCGTCGTTTTCATTTAGAATTTTTGCAACTTCAGGCAATTTATATGTTTCCATGCAGAATTCATAATTTTGGCTTGCGCCTTTTCGTATCTCCAAACTAGCGTTTTTGCCCGTATCGATTGCGGTTATAGTAAAGCAGCTGACATAGCTCGTTGTGCCTATGCTAATCGAGTTCGGAGCTATCTGCTTGACCGTCATGCTTGTTATCTTGTCTGGATTTTCATCAAATCTACCTTGCGAGACGTAAAAATCAATATAGTCTTTTATCACGATTTGCAATTTTTTTGATAATGCCTCGTAGACCTCTTCTTTGCTCATTCTAGAGCCTTCAGTGAAAAATTTCGCCTCTTTTCTTAAAAGCCTACATTTCGGACTGATTGTATCATTTCTGCACTCCTCTAGTAGATAAGTTAGCCTATTTTTAGGTGCTGTAGAGTTCATCGGTAAACCCGTGGCGGCTAGAAATAGAAAGCATTCCACGTCGAATTCCGTATTTCGCACCTCTTTGCGCTCGCACATAGCTTTTTGTTTTTCATCTTGCGCCTTTACTTCTTGCCTTGATGCCGCTTGCATCATACTTTTATAGAAGATTTTAAAATACGCCATCGCGGCTCGTTCGCAGTTGTCGTAAATCTCTGCCGATTCTTTGGATAGATCGGCTAGGGCGCACGCCTCGGAGACGCTTTTTGCTTTATCCGGATTGGCGGCATAAAAATCCTCTGTTTGAATATCCTCTATCTCTCTCCTATCGCATCCTGCTAAGCTTAAGCTCAAAAGCACGCCTAACGATATCGCCAAGATCCTATTTTTCATGATAATTCCCTTATAATCATTGATTTTACGTCCGTATTCAAAGTAAAATTTTAAAATCCTCGAGCGAAAAGAGTAAAATTTTATCGCTTTTTAGGTTACGCAGCTCGCCGCTAAAGCCGCTTTTGGAAAACAGCGCGAGCAGATCGGGCGCGAGGTGCGCTTTTTCGCATTTGAGTATGAGCTCGTTTAGCACGTTTTTTGAAATTTTTCGCTCCTTGTATTTGCACTCGCCCGCGACGCAAAAGCTCTCAAATTTCGCGTAGATGTCGATCTCGACCTCTTTGTTCCAGAAGCTTGAAATTTGCGAAATCTCTAAATTTAAATACTTCGCGAGCAGTTCTTTGCTTAAAATTTCAAACCCGAGCCCCGCGTAGGCGTTGAAATCCGCTTTGATTAGGCTTAGCACGCGCTCTATCTCGCCGCGTCGCAGCGCGGGTAGGTTCGGCTCGATAAATCTAAACCAAAACCTCGCAAAGTTACTGCTAAAATGGACTTTGTCGGTGATATGGTAGCGGCGCAGCGCGCGCGGGAGGCGGTCGTTTTTGCGCTCTTTTTGCGCTCTTTGCTCGCTTGATTTTTCGGTGATTAAAAACTTCGCGTTTATGAGATCTGCGGTGATTTTTTGTGCCGTAAACCGCGGCAAGATTTTTGAAATTCCTATTTTTTTGCGGTCGCTTCTAGCGAATTTCATCAGCGCCTTTTTGATCTGCTCTTCGTACTCGCCGCCGAATTTAAAGCGCTCGCCGAGATGTTCAAAGCAGAGCAAAATTTCATTTTCGATCGCTTCAAAAACGTCCGCGTAGCCGCTTATACAGCCTATCTCGTCAAATACGAAATGAAACTGCAAAATCGCGTCGATACCAGCATCGCCTAAATTTCGCGCAGTGTCTTTTAACTCGTAAATTTCGCCCTCCTTGCGGGCGTAATTTTAGCGAGTTTGGATATAATTTGCAAAAATTTTGGAGTCGCGCTTTGGATTTTGAAACGATCAAAGAAAATATCATCTTAAAAGAGGGGGTCAAATACTTCGATTGCGCCGCCTCGGGCCTTGCGTATCGCCCTATAGAAGCGGAGATCGAGCGCGTACTTGCAACATATGCCAACGTCCACTCGTCAGGCGGAGCCAACGCCGAGATTACGAGCGATTACTACGAAAATGCAAGGGCTAAAATCAAAGAGCTTCTGGGCTGCGAGGAGCGCTACTATCTGATCTCCTGCGGTTTCGGCGCGACCGCGGCGATAAAAAAGCTCTGGGAAATTCTAGGCATCTACCTGCCGCCTGCGACGCGAGATAGGCTGAGTTTGCGGCGCGAGAGCTTAAAGCAGCTGCCGCTTTTCATCATCTCGCCTTTTGAGCATCACTCCGTTGAAATTAGCCTAAGGCAGGGGCTTTGCGAGGTCGTACGCGTGCCGCTAGATCCAAGCGGGCTGATGGACTTTGCGCGCTTGGGCGAAATTCTATCAGCAAACAAAGGGCGCGAAATTTACGGCGTGCTTACCGCAGCATCGAACGTGACGGGGCTTAAGATAGACTACAAGCGCGCTTACTTGATGCTAAAAGCGCACGGCGGGCGGCTGTTTGTGGACGCTAGCGCGCTCATCGCGCACGAAAACGTAGATCTCGGCTTTTGCGACGGAGTGTTTTTCGGCGCGCACAAGCTTTTAGGCGGCGTGGGCGCTAGCGGGATTTTGGCGGTACGAAAGGAACTTTTGCGCGGCGAGGAGCCGACATTCGCGGGAGGCGGCACGATCAAATACGCGGATGCCCTAACGCAGCGCTTTATAATCGACAAGGAGCGCTTGGAAGAGGCGGGCACGCCCGGCATCATCGCGCTGGTGCGGACATACCTCGCTCTAAAGCTTCGCAAAAGCGCGGGGCTAGAGGCGATCAAGTCGCGCGAAGAGGCTATTTGCAGGCGCTTTATAGGCAAAATTTCAAAAATCCCAGAGATTGAAATTTACGGCAATCTCACCGCGCCGCGCGTGCCGATCTTTGCTTTTAATATGAAAGGACTAGGCCCAGACGCGCTAGCCGGGGTACTCGGGCAGAAATTTGAGATCCAGACCCGCGCAGGCTGCGATTGCGCAGCACCTTACGGCTTTGATCTACTCGGTTTGCAGCCCGATACCGAAATGTCGCGCAAACCCGCTTGGGTGCGGGCTAGTTTCTCGTTTATCCACGATGAAAACGACGTGGATTTCTTGGCGGAGGCGCTAAGACAGATCGCTCAGATCCGCGATAAAATCACCTTCGTAGCAGGCAAATACCACTGCGGCAGCATAAATTAAGCTCGCGGAATTTTATAGCAAGAGCCGCTTTTAAATTTCGCGGCGCGGGGTTTTGCGACATAAAATTTTGTCGGTGAAATTTCGTAGCGTAAAATTTTATGGCTTGGAATTTTGAAGCGTAGAATTTTATGCGCGGCTCGGGCGGCAGATACTTCGTGCCGATTGGGACGTGAAATTCTTCGGCATAAAATTTCGTGGCTCTGAATTTTGAAATTTTAAATTGAGAGCTGAATTCTGGCGGTAAATTTTGTGCTGAGGAGTTTTGCGCCGCGGAATTTGAGCGGTAAAATTTGAAATTCCGCAAAGCCGAATTTTGCTAAGCAGAATTTCGCAACACAAGAATTCTACCGCAGAGCTTTGCGATAGCGTAGATTTGACGCAGACACGCCCGTCCGAAAACCAAATTAGGGCGCGAGCGCTTGCGATAAGAGCGCATTTTAAGAGGCGAAATTCTGCACAGCCAAAAGGCGCAAAATTTCACCTAATTTACTCGCCGAATTCCTTCTGCAGCCTGTAAATCTTATCATAATCGACCCCCTCGATGATGCGCGGACGCGAGGCGTTGAAATCCGCGTTTATCACCGAGCGAGCGGGATCGTACTCCGGTAGGTCGGTCATCTCTAAAATTTCTGCGATCGCGTGGATGAGATCGTCGTTTAAAAACGGCCTGTCTTTGGCTGCCGCGATGCGCGCCCAAAGATCAGCGTTTTGCTCTTTGAACTTATCCGATGCCATGAAAATCAGCGGGATTTCGAGCGTGAAGCGGTTGATGCCACCGTGGATTAGCTTGCCGCGGTACTGATAAAGGCTCTGAGCGTGGTCGCTGAAATAAACTATCAGCGTGTTGTCGCTTGCGAAAATTTTATAAATTTCGCTCACGATAAAATCGTTGTAAGCCACGGTGTTTAGGTAGTGCGCGAGCTCTTTTTTCTGCCCCTCATCAAGCGGCTCGCGCGAAATATCCGCGGCGCTAAATTTAGCAAAGCTTTTCGGATAGCGAAACTCGTAGCTCGGGTGCGAACCCATCAGATGAAGGATGAAAAATTTATCCTTTTTCTGCGTGCCATTTACCTCTGCGGCGGAGCTTTCGTCCTTGCGCGCAAGGGGCGATCTTTTCGCGCCCGATTTGAAATTTTTTATGCTAGGAAGCATAACTTCGTCGAGCGAGTAGGCGTATTTATAAACCGGGATTTGATTCGTAAAGTCCGAGTGATCCGTCATCTGCGCACTCGCGCCGCTTGCGACCGCCCACTGCCCGTAGCGCTCCTGGTTGCTGATCCAAAAGGTCTCGTAGTTTGCCAGCCGTGCGAGATTTACGATGTCGAGGTTGGCGCTCCACGGGCGCTGTTTTTCGCTCTCGTAATTTCCGAAATTTAGCACGTATTTTAACACGTCGTTGGTCTTAGCTCCAGGCGATACGACATCGCTAAAGGCGATTAGATTTCCGCTTTGCTCAAGCGCTTGCAGATTCGGCGTGGTAGGCAGATAGTAGCCGTATAGGCTCATAAAATTTCGCTGCAGGCTCTCTCCGATAATAAAAACGACGTTTGAGATGCGGTTTGGCGTGGTTTTATGCGAGTGTGAGGCGTAAATGCTTTGGTATCCCGCTTGCAGCTCGCGCACGCTTTTAAAATCGGCGCCGAAATAATCCTTCGTAACGAAAGCAAAGTTATAAATCGGAATTTTATTTAGCGCGATTATGATGCTGGCGCGCATTTTCGAGCTTTTGGCTACGTAGCTTTTAAACGCCGCATGTGCCGCAAAAACGAGCAAGCTAAGCAGAAAGACTAGCTTTATCGCGCGACATAGCTTCATTCGCGCTCGCTGGCCCACTCTAAGCTTAAGAGCGACGATGACGAATACTAAAAGTGCTAGAAAAGCCGCGATAAGCTTGAAATTTAAAAACGCGTGCGCGAACTCAAAGGCCTCCTTGGGCGTCGTTTGCACTAGCGCGTCCAGCGTGCCGTGCGAGTAGGTAAGCTCTAAGCTAAAGATCAAAAAAATCTGAGCGATCGCAAAGGCTACGTTTAGCGCCAAAAGCGCAAAGGCGAGAATTTTATATAGCCTAGCGCTGTAAAAGCTGAGCACGTAAAGCGCGAAAAAAAGTATCGTCACGCCGCAGATCGCAGACGCCACGAAAAACAGCGCCTGCGCAGAGAGCAGCTCGCCGCCGCGCGCGATAAGAAGCAACCCGAGCGCTAAATTTAATACTAAAACTAGCGCGTATGTGTTTAGTACCGCGCCGTCAAATACCGATAGGAGGCTAAATCTGTCTTTTAAAAATGCGCCGATATTTTTTGCCAGGCTCATGAAATTCCTTTGATGATTGCGTTTAAAAAACGAAGATGAAAAAGACGATGCCGATTAGAATTCTATAAATTCCAAACGGGATGAAATCAAACTTCGAAACGAAGCTTAGAAATAGCTTGATTGCCGCAAGCGCCACGACGAACGCCACTGCCCCGCCTATGAGAAAAGTCGTGATATTGTCGGAGTTTTGCGCGAAGGTGTCTAAATTTTTATAGGTGTCGTAAAAAGTCGCCGCAAACATCGTAGGGATCGCGAGCAGGAAGCTAAAGCGCGCGGCCAGGTTTCTGCTTAGCCCGCACAAAAGCCCCGCGATGATGGTGGCGCCGCTGCGCGAAGTGCCCGGTACCATCGCAAAACACTGCGAAAGCCCGATGATAAAGGCTTGAACGTATGAAATTTGATCCAGATGCTCTAGTTCATTCTCCCTAGGGTGCGCTTTGCGAAAGAGCTCTACCGCGATAAAAATAATGCCCCAGCCGATCAGCGCGTAGGCGACTGTTTGCGGCGCGAAGAGCGATTTGATGCTTTTATAGAGCAAAAATCCGATCGCGGCGGTAGGGATGAAGCCCATGACGAGCTTGCACCAGAGTTTAAAATCAACCAAAAGCCGCTTGTAAAACATCGCGACGACCGCCAGGATCGAGCCTAGCTGGATAACGACCTCGAAGCATTTAAGCGTATCGGTCTGCTGCAAGCCCATCAGTTTTGCGGCTAGGATCATGTGCCCGGTCGAGCTTACGGGCAGAAATTCCGTCAGCCCTTCGACGATGCCTAAAATCACGGCGTCAAATATATTCATCCATTTTTTCCTTTAAATTTGCTAAATTCTGCGTGATCGAAGCGGGTTTGTAGATCGCCTCTACCATAGCGATATAATCGGGCTTGAGGGCTAAAATTTCATTTAAATTTTCTAAGTTTATTCCGCCGATTACGGCGATTGGGAGCTTTAAAGATTTTCGCGCCTCTTGCACAAGCGCATCGGGGCAAAGCGGCGCATCAGGCTTTGTCTTGCCGCGCCTTAGAGAGCCGAAGGCTACGTAGCTAGCGCCCTGCGCCTCGGCCTTTTGCGCGCGAGCAAGATCAGCATAGCAGCTAACGCCGATGATCTTATCCGCGCCTAAAAACTCGCGCACCTGCGCCGTCTCGCCGTCATCCTTTCCGATATGCACGCCGTGCGCACCGAGCTTTTTGGCAAGCGTCGCATCGTCGTTTATGATGAGTTTGGCGCAGTAATCCTCGCAAAGACCGATTAGAGAGCGGATTAAAGCTTCATCCTGCGCGGCGAGCTTGCTGCGGTACTGCACGAGCTTTACGCTGCAGCGTAAAATTTCATCTATCTGCGAAAAGATAGTTTGCGGCGGCGTTAAGACATCGTCGCTAAGCGCGTAAATTTCACTCATCTATCTTTTTCGGCATCGGCACGCCGTTTAGAATGCAGTTGGTAACATCCCAAAATTTTGCGCTATACATTCCACGTTTAGCCTCTTTGGCTTCCTCGGCAGCTTTTAAAAGAAGTTCGCTATCGTCGGTTATCGGCACAGCAAATCCCGCCGCTACCAGGTCTAATCGCAGATTACTTTTAGGATCGCTTACGTCGCAAACATAGGCGTCATTGCCGCGATTGATTAAATTTACGTAGTAGCGCTTGCCTGGTTTTATCACGGACTCGAGAGTTTTTTTATATTCTTTATCGAATTTCCTTAGCTCTTTGGCGTCCGTTATGCACCTTGAAGCGCCCGCGGCGATTATATTTAAATTTTTTAAGTCGCAGGGAAAGAAGCGATCTTTTTGAGCCTTTCTGAAGGTAAAAACGAAGCTTCTGCCGTCATCGCCAAGACCTGCAAACGCGGCGATGCCGTATCTATCTTTTTGCTCCGCAAAGCTCTGCGTGCAGAGCAAAATCGCAAGTGTCAAAAATATCTTTTTCATAGGATTCCTCTTAGGCGGCGCAAATTCTACGAGAGGAATTTACGCCTAAATTTTGCGGATTATTTTAAATTATACTTTTCCAAAAGTTTTTCGTAGCTGCCGTCCTTTTTCATCTCCTCAAGCGCTGTGTTAAATTTAGCGAGCAGCTCGGGATACTTGCCCTTATCAAATGCGATCGAAAAGCCCTCGCTGCCGTCGGATTCTTTAAAAAATGCGGTTAGATCGTCATTTTTCTTAAGATACTCATAGCCCACGGACGAATCCACGCAAAGCGCATCGATCTTTTTGTTTTTCAGCGACATAACGGCTACAAAAACGTTCTCCGTAGCGCTAACCTCGGCGCCTTTGATATCTCTGATCGCAAGCTCTTGAATGGTGCCTAGCTGTGCGGCAAGGCGCTTACCCTGCAAGTCGGCTTTGGAATTTAACGAGTTATCGTCCTTGCGCTTGACATATAAATTTTCGACCTTGTAGTAAGGATTTGTGAAATCGATCGCCTTTTTGCGAGCCGGCGTCGCGCTCATTCCCGAGGCGATCATGTCGATCTTGCCACTTTTAATCGCAGGGATTAGCCCGTCAAAGCTCATATTTAAAATTTCATATTTAATCCCCGTGCGCTTTGCAAGCTCGGCTACCAGATCCATATCAAAGCCGGTAACCTTGGAGTTTTCATCCACAAACTCAAACGGCGGATACTCGGCGTTTGTACCTACGATGAGCGTATCTTTGGTGATGTCTTTAGCGACTAGCGAACCGCAAAGCAAAGCGCCCGCAACTAGAAATCTCATAAATTTTTTCATTTCCCTCTCCTTTAGTGGTTTAAAATTTTATTTAAAAATTCTTTTAATCTCGGATTTTGCGGATTTTCAAATACGTTTTTAGGCGTATCGTCCACAGCGATCTTGCCGCCCTCCATAAAAAAAATCCTATTCGCGACATTGCGTGCAAAGCCCATTTCGTGCGTTACCACAAGCATCGTAATGCCCTCTTTGGCGACCTCTTTCATTATACCTAACACCTCGCCGATCATCTCGGGATCTAACGCCGAGGTAGGCTCGTCGAATAAAATCACATCCGGATTTACTGCCAAACTTCTAGCGATTGCGATGCGTTGCTTTTGCCCGCCGCTAAGCTTGTGCGGATAAGTATAGGCCTTATCACTAAGACCGACCTTTTGTAACAGCTCCTCTGCTTTTGCGTAGGCTTGTTCTTTGGTATAGATCCCCGCTTTTATGGGCGCTAGAGTTAAATTTTCCAGCACGTTTTTATTTGCAAAGAGGTTGAAATGCTGAAACACCATACTAACTTTGCGGCGAATTTTATTAATATCAGTGTGCTTATCGGTAATATCCTCGCCGTCTATTTTAATAGTGCCGCCGCTTGGAATTTCAAGCAGATTTAAGCAACGCAAAAAGGTCGATTTACCGCCGCCACTTGGACCGATGATAGCTACGATATCGCCTTTATTTATGGTCTTTGAAATTCCTTTTAACACCGATAAATTGCCGTAGGATTTGGTTAAATTTGATATTTCAATCATTGCGGTTTAACCTACTTTCTAGCATTTTTACTAAAAACGAGAAAAATTTCACGCTTGCATAGTAAAGTACTGCGGCAAAAAGTATCGGCTGGACGGTATAAAGCGCAGCCTGCATACTTTTTGAAAAAAACGTAAGATCGGTGATTGCTACGAGGCCCACGACCGAGGTCTCTTTAAATAGGCTAATAAACTCATTTGCAAGCGCAGGCAGGATATTTTTTATCGCCTGCGGAAAGACGATCTCTTTCATCGCCGTGCCGTAGCCTAGCCCCATCGCGCGCGCAGCTTCCATCTGGCCGCGATCGACGCTATTTATGCCGCCGCGCACGATCTCCGCGACGTAAGCTGAGCTATTAAGCCCCAGCGCAAAGATCGCAGCTGCGATATTATTGCTCCACGTAGCAAAGATAACAAACACGAACACCATCAGCTGGATAACGATTGGAGTTCCGCGAATGATATCCACGTATTCATCGATAATGAAGCTTAGAAATTTATTGTTTAGAAATTTTAAAAATGCCAGCATAAATCCTAATGCGATACCGATCACGATGCCGCCGGAGGTCAAAATAAGAGTGATGCCGTAGCTTTTGGCGTATGAAATTTTTTGCGCTTCGCTCAGTTCGGGATAGGTGAAATAAAGCCCCACGGCGATTACAGTCAAAACAAATACGACCTTTAAAATTTTCTCGTTCAACCAAGGCGCCTTTTTCTTAAAATTTAAACGGCAAGAATACTAAAATTTCGTTAAAATCTGGCTAAATTCCGAAAGTAAAATTTTATTTGAAATAGAGTAAAATTAGCTTTTTTAAAAGGAGGCAACGATGAGCTTTTGGACCTATTGCGCAATCGCGATATATTTCGGCGCGCTTATTTTTATAGGTAGGTATTATTATGACAAGAATGCGAGCTTAAGCGAGTATCTGCTCGATAATCGCCGCCTAGGACCATTCGTAACGGCGCTTAGCGCGGGCGCTAGCGATATGAGCGGCTGGATGCTTTTGGGGGTGCCGGGCGCGATGTTTGCGACGGGGATTTGCAATATCTGGATAGCCCTAGGACTTTGCGTGGGCGCGTGGTGCAACTATAAATTTCTTGCCAAAAGGCTTAGAATTTACACTGAAGTAGCAAGCGACAGCGTCACGATCCCAGATTTTTTAGAAAACCGCTTCAAAGACCGCACCAAGACGCTTCGCATTATCTCGGGGCTTTTGATCATCATATTTTTTACGCTCTATGTTAGCAGCGGCATCATCGCAGGCGGCAAGACCTTTGAGAGCTTTTTCGGGCTAAATTTCACCTACGGCGCGGTCGCTACGATCTTAATCGTCGTGTTTTATACCTTTTTCGGCGGATTTAAGGCCGTCGCGATCACGGATGCGTTTCAGGGCGCGCTGATGTTTGCGGTGCTTATTTTGATCCCTCTGTTTTCTTATCGCGCGCTGCAGATCCCTGCGGACAGCTCCTTTTTGGCGCAGGTGCGGCTATACGGCGCGAGCCACCTCGATCTATTTTACAATCAAAGCTTCTTGGGCGTTTTGGGCCTACTTGCTTGGGGGCTCGGATACTTCGGTCAGCCGCATATCATCGTGCGTTTTATGGCGATTAGAAGCTCGCGCGAGCTTGATAGCGCGCGCCGCATCGGAATTTCGTGGATGGTGCTAGGACTAGTAGGCGCGATGCTTAGCGGCCTGATCGGCTTTGTGTATTTCTCGCAAAAGGGCCTTAGCATAGACGATCCCGAAAAAATTTTCCTAGAGCTTGGCAAAATTTTCTTTCACCCATTCATCCTAGGCGTGATAATCTCTGCTGTGCTGGCGGCGATTATGAGCACTATCTCAAGTCAGCTTTTGGTAAGCGCGAGCGCGGTTACGAAGGATTTTATCTTTGCGTTTTATAAAAAAGAGGTGAGCGAGCGCACGCAGACGCTAAGCAGCCGCATCGCCGTCGTGATCATCGCCGCAGTCGCTGCGATCTTGGCGTTCGGCTCAAACGATACGGTGCTAAACGTCGTGGGTAACGCTTGGGCGGGATTTGGCGCGAGCTTTGGAGCGGTGCTGCTTTTCAGCCTGTATTCTAAAAAGATGAGCGCACTCTCGGCTCTAGTAGGCATGCTCGTAGGCGGTATCACGGTCATTTGCTGGATCTTATCGGGGCTTTCGGCGGTCGTTTACGAGCTGCTGCCCGGTTTTTGCTTTTCGGCGCTTGCGATACTGCTCGTAAATCGCTACAACTCCGTGCTCGATAAGATGGCGGATGAGCCCAATGCCGCGCAAATTTCGCAGGAATTTGAAAAGATGAAAGAGCAGAGTTTGGGAAGCAAAAATGGCTAACGTAAAGTGCCCGCACTGCGGCTCGCAGATCGATATAGACGAGGCGCTGCAGCGCGATATCAAGGCCAAATTTGAAGATGAAATTTTGCAGCAGAAGCGAAAGTGGCAGCAGCAGCAAAACGAAGCCACGCTTAAATTTGAAGCCGAGATCGCCGCTAAGCGCGAGGAGTACGCGAAGCATCTGGCGCAGCTGCAAGCGAAGGAAAACGCATTCGAGCAGCGCGTAAAAGCGGCGACCGATTCCGCGCTAAACAGCGAGCGGGAGAAAATTTTAGCGCTCGCAAAATCTCAGATCGAGAGCGAAAATGCGGCGAAATTTGAAATTTTACAAAAGGAGCTGCAAGAAAAATCGCAAAGAATTTCCGAGCTAAATTTAATAAAGGCCGAAATGGAAGCGCAGAAGCGTAAATTTAGCGAGCTTGAAGCCGAGAATAAAGCTAAATCCGAGATCGAGCTAACCAACCGCGTAAACCAAGAGCGCGAGCGGCTTTCGAAGCAAATTTCGCAGGAAAACGAGCTGAAATTCCGCCAAAAAGATGAGCAGATCCAAAGCCTGATCGGTCAAATAAACGAGCTCAAGCGCCGCTCTGAGGTGGGCTCGCAGCAGCTTCAGGGCGAGGTACAGGAGCTCGCGCTGCAGGAGTATCTGCGGCTAAACTTTCCTTTGGACGAGATAGATGAGGTCAAAAAGGGCGCGCGCGGCGCGGACTGCGTACAGATGGTGCATACGAGGGAGTTTGCGGGCTGCGGTAAAATTTTATACGAGAGCAAGCGCACGAAAAGCTTCGAGCCCAAATGGATCGACAAACTCAAAGACGATATGATAGGCGAGGGCGCGCAGATCGGCGTTATCGTCACCGAGCAGATGCCGCCTCACAGCCCTAGGCTGCACCAAGCGCCGAGCGATGCTAGCATCTGGATCTGTTCGTTTGAGGAATTTAAGGGGCTTTGCGCCGTCTTGCGCGAACACGTCGTGGCGCTTGCGTTTGCTAAAAGATCGGGGCAAAATCAAGATAGCAAAACGGCGATGCTCTACGACTATCTAACCTCGCCCGAGTTTGCAAACCAGATAAAGACGATCGTATCGGCATTCGTCGGCATGCAAGAGAGCCTAAATAAGGAGCGCAACGCGATGGAGCGCATCTGGAAACAGCGTGAAAAACAGATCGCGCGTGCGCGAGACGGCGCGATCGCGATGCACGCAAGCATCAGAAGCATCGCAGGAAACGGCGTAGCGCAGCTAGAGGACGTCGATGAAATTTTAAGCCTCGAGGCGATCGCGGCGGAGAGCGAAGCGGACGCGCTTCAAAACCAAGACGGCGACGAGACGCCATAGCGGCGTGCGGACGTGTCGCCGTCTGAACGAAATGCGAGGCGGCCTTGCGTCGTGAGGCTCAAATTTTGTAAAGTAACACGATATTTGTCCGCGGACAAGTGGTGCTAAAATTTCAAGAAATAATTGTTGTATGCTTTTGGGTTTGCGAGGTTGGAATTTTACTTGCGAATTTTATACTGGCAGAAATACGCCGCACTGTGTAGTGTGGAAATTTCACATGTAAAATTTTAAATTCATAATTAAGGAAGCGCTTCACGTCGCGAAAATTTGATTTGGAATTTCTATCTTGTATCTCAATTAGGAAGATTTTACACTAAAAGCTATAGCAAAATTTTAGGAATTCGCTTTGCCGTACCATAAAAATTTTAAAATTTTGGTTCGCAAAATT
>NZ_CALIJA010000003.1 GCF_938017615.1 uncultured Campylobacter sp.
GCAATCCGCTCAAAATGCCCCCTCTAAAAAGGGGTAAATTTTACAGTCAAGAATTTATTCTGCGCAAAGAGTAAATTTTTATTACTTAAAATTACAAATGCAGCCCCCTGCGTCAAAAACCGATCAGCGCTTCTTTAAAATTTCATATTGCAAACTGATCTATTTTTATGTATAATCGCAAACTTTACGAATTTCAAAGGATCAAATATATGAAAAAATCCATCTGCTCCTCTATGCTTAGCCTCGCAGCGGTGCTCGCACTAGCGCCCGCACAAGCGCTTTGCAACGCAGATTCTAATCCGCCGCTTATCCACACCCACAATAACCTCTATTCGGCGGGATTTAGCGGCAATACTAGCGGCAGCGGTAGCACCAGCCCGAACGGCAATATTACGACGATTATGGGCGTTGCAAGTGGCGGGACGGATTATTCTGGCAGCGTGATTTACGGCGGAGGAAGCGGCGATGGGATCGCTGGCTTTACTGAGTTAAACTCCGCCTCCAACAATAGACTTACGATTAGAGGCGCAAACGCTTACGTGGGTATCGCAATAGGCGCCGAAGCCAAGGGCGTATCTGATAATTACGTGAGCTTAGAAAACGGCTCTAAGGTAAATTTGGTCGTGGGCGGGCAAGGCATAGCGGCGTCTAAAACAGGTAACGAAGGCGAAGCGACGCGGAATCAGGTTTTTGTAAAATACGGCGCCGAAATCACGGGAAATGCCGATAACTTCGGCGGTAGCTCAAATAGACATTATAATATCATCGGCGGCAGAAGCGGAGCGGATAAAAAAGCTTCCTCTAACGCCGTAACAATCGACGGAGGCACTATTGGCAACGGCTCCGTTACGAATGTAATCGTAAGCGGCATAGTAAGCGGCGGCGGTGATGCCGTATCAAATAGAATAACTATCAAAGGTGGCACATTTAGAGGGAGCTTCTATATATTCGGCGCGCAATCCTCCACAGGGCAAAGTAACTCTAATAGCGTCAATATAACGGCGCCTTATGCCGGCAGCACAAATACTATCACTCTAAACGGAAACGGTAGAATTTGGGGCGCAGCGGGCGGAAGCGGAAACTCTAGCGCAAACTCCGTATCCATAAGCGCAAAGCTAAAAGCGCAAAATTACCAAGTAGCAGGCGGCCAAGCAAATAGCGCTAGCGCAATGAGCGCAAATCGCGTAGAAATCAATAACGACGATGCGATCGTAGGCAGCGTCACGGGCTCTTTGGGCGGCGCCTCAAGCTCGCGAAGCGTAGTTGATCTTTACAAAGGTACCGTAAAAGGTGATGTCTCGGCAGCAAGCGGCATTGCAGGCGAATCGGATGGCGATAGAGTTACTCTAGGGGCATTCGACTCCAACAAAGGCGTGCACGTAGGCGGCAATGTCTATGGCGCACGTGCGGGAAGCGTCAAAAACGCAGTCGTTTATATCAATAAAGAAAGAACGACGATAGGCGGAGATGTCTATGCAGGATACGCCACAAGCGGCAGCGTCGAAAATAGTAACGTAAATTTTAGAGGCGGCACTATAAGCGGTACAATCTACGGCAGCAATAAGCCTACGGATAAAACTAATACCTTACATATAGAAAATTGGGTCGGCGGCGGCATTAAAAAAGCTAAAGACATTAAAAATTTCGGCTCTATAAATTTTCACGATCTATATTCCACTACCCAAGCCGATGCGCCGCTTACTCTAACCACTAATGGCAATACGAATTTAAACGGTACAAAGATAGAGGGTATAAAATCAGATCTTGGCGAAGGAAAGTACTATCTGATACATAATTCAGGCGGCGGCACGATTACTAGAGCCGCACAAACCGTGCAAGATAATCAAATTTACACGATTACCGACAAAGATCACTATCAAATCACCGGCACCACGATCGAGGTCGAAAACAGTAAGAATTTAATCATGCAGAAAGGCACATTAACTCGTTCTTGGATAGATCCCAACTTCGATCAAAGCGAGCTAATGCAAAATCAAGATTCCAACAAGGCTGCGGGCGCTACTGAGCTATTCGGCAATAAAGGAAACACCGTAATAGTAAAGGAGAATGCAGGCAATCTAGGCGGCAAAAACATAAGCTCGGGCAGAGACGACGCTACGGACGGAAGCAATAGCATCCACGATAACTACGCCAAGATCAAGGGCGGAAGCAACATAGGTGAGATCGACGGAGGATACTCAAATTCCGCTACCCCGCAAGAAATTTATAATAACCATGTAACTTTCGAAGCAAGTGGAATAGACGTGGGGTATGTAAATGCGGGCATCACTCATAGTAGTAGCGGCGGCGGAAACATCCACGACAATAGCGTAACTACGAATGCTACGATAATCCGCAATAGCATTTATGGCGGCAATACTAGCAACGGAGAAGCTAAGTCCAATATCGTAACTATAAATAACGGCAGCGTAGGAGCAATGGCGGTAGGCGGCAAGGGAAACAGCGCGATTTCCAACACCATAACTCTTAACTCGGTAAACGTAGGCGGAAGCGTATACGGCGGAAAGGCTAGCGGCGCTGCCTCCTTCAACACTGTAAATTTAAACGGCAACACGCAAGTTGCTGGCAACGTATACGCAGCGGAAGCCGCTAGCGGCAGCAACAACGTAGTAAATTTCAAAAGCGGCAGCGTAGCAGGCACGATATACGGCGTATCTAGTGCAAACGCTAGCAATTCGGGCAATAGCCTAAATATCCTATCTTCAAACTCAGGCAATGGCCTAAATGCTGGAAATTTTGCAAATTTCAATAAATTGGAATTCAACTTAGCCTCCCTTGGCGAGATTGAAAATGATGCTTCATCAAGTACCAAAAGAGCTTTAAGTTTGACAGGCTCCGGCAATACCGATCTAAGCGGTACCGATATATTTGTGAATTCCGCAAGCGAATTTAACGCTTTAAACAATGCAAGCTATCCAGATGGCGATAATAAGAAATACACACTTGCCTATAAAAGCGGAGGCGGTAAATTTACCGGATATGATCCACGCTTTAAAGACAAGGGCTACGTAACTCAGCTAAATAAAAACTATGTCATAAAGGATGCCGATACCTTTAGTAGAAACATAGGCGGTATGCATATAAGCGAGGATGAGCGGGAGCTTTATATCCAAAAGCTTATTAAGACTAACGAGAGCATAAATGGAGACTTTGATGCGGATGAGCTGCAGAAGTATCTTGGTGCCGGCGGTCTTAACGGAAATAACATAGATATAGGTAAAGCGGGGGAGGATAAGAATTTTAACGCTAGAAATATCAACGCAGCAGGCGCAAACAATACGTTAAATTTCATCAGCGGTCATAATGTAGGCGCAATAAGCGCAAGCGGTGGCGGCAACACCCTTAACATAGGAGCTAGCAATAGCTCTCCTGCGGCAGTAAATTCCTTAAGCGCTAAAAATATTAGCGGTTTTGACAGGCTAAACTTCTTTCTTCCTAACTCTATTAGAGCAGGCGATAGCGTACTTACCCTAAGCGACCCTACTGCCAATACTGATCTAAGCAACGTAAGCAATATCACGGCTTATATAAGCGGAGTAAGCGGTCCGATTAATCCAAGCAGCGAGATTCATCTAATCAATAAGCAAGGAAGCGGCAGTCTTATAGCTCCTAACGCAGCTAATATGCACGCAACGCTAAATATAGGAGTAAGTCTAAGCTATAACCCTAAAATTTATCAAAGCGGCAATTATCTAAATTTAGGATTCGATGCTTCCTCGGCTCCTAGCGCGCGCGTAAGCTCTAATACCAAATCCTTCGCAGAAACCCGTGCTGCAAGTTTAGCTAGCCTAAAGAGCGG
>NZ_CALIJA010000004.1 GCF_938017615.1 uncultured Campylobacter sp.
TGCGAGCAAGGACGTAAATTTAGGCACGATAATCGTATCGTCGAATTTTAAAAAATCTATCTTGCAAGAGCCCACGAAGGTGGAGATCGCGGGTAAAGACACTATTTTAGAAAACGGCGACATCGCAAAATCGCTTTTGAACTTAAGCGGCTTTTCGATGGAGCGCAAGGGCGGAGGCGGCAGCGAGGTTTATTACCGCTCGCAGACGGCGTCCAGACTGCCCGTGCTCATCGACGGCAGCACGCTAAACGGCGGCTGCGGCATGCGTATGGATACGCCCATCACCTACATCTCGGCGCAAAACTACAACTCCGTGCGCATCGTCAAAGGTCCGCAGGACGTCAGATATGGAGCGCTCATCAGCGGCGGTATTTTCTTCGATCGAGATATTTTAAGACTAGATAAAACGCAATTCGGCGGGAATTTTAGCGTGCTAGGCGGAAGCTTTAGACGCTTCGAAACCGTAGCCGACGCCGTCGTGGGCAATGAATGGGGCAGCTTGCAGATCTCGGGCGGACATTACGAGAGCGGCGACTATAAAAGCGGCGGCGGACAGAAAATGCATACGCACTATAAACGCAACAGCGTCTCGCTCGTGGGCACGATCACGCCTACCGATTCTACCGCCATTCAGCTTAGCACGGACCTGGGCGAGGGCGAAGCGGCGTATGCGGACAGGATGAGAGACGGCGTGCAGTTTGACCGTAAATCTTTCGGGCTCAAATTTGAACAAGACGTCGGCGAGCACAAGATCAGGCTAAGTTCGTACTATCATCAGATCGATCACATAATGGACAACTTCACCATGCGTCCGGTGGTGCCGGGCACGGGGCGCGGCAAGGGATATAGCATCAGCCACCCGATACGCGATATGTACGGCTTTAAGCTAGAAGGCGAGCTAAATTTCGACAATCTAACAAGCTATCTTGGCGCTGGGTACTCTGAGGATGTATTTAAGTGGAGAGGCGCTGGAACGGGCGGAGCCGGCGTATCTAAAGCCGAAATGGACGCCGCCGTATCAAAGCCGCACGTAAAAGAGCGCAAGGTAACGTATAAAACGATCTACACTCAAAACGAATACGTCCTAGAAAACGACTACGGGCTTTTTGGCGGACTTAGGCTGGACGCAGGCGAGAGAAGGCTGCTAAAAACGCATAAGAGCAGGAAAGAAAATTTATTTTCAGGATTTTTTAGATACGAAAAATATCTGCAAAATTTAACGCTTTATGCTGGGTTAGGGCACGCACAAAGACTACCTGATCACTGGGAAACGAACAAGGACGCGAACTTAGAGCTACGTAAAGAAAGAAATACTCAGCTGGATTTTGGCGCCGTACTAAAAGATCAAAATTACGAACTAAGCGCGAATTTTTTCGTCTCAAAGATGGATGATTATATCATGCTAAAATATAATCCTATGGGCATGTCCTCAGACGCCTTTAATACCGACGCCCTGCTATACGGCGGCGAGATCGAGGGCACTACGCTGCTAGCCGATATGTTTAGGCTGGGGGCGGGAGTATCCTACGTCTACGGCAAGGTGACTAAAAATGCAGGAGGCCTAAAAGACGGCGACGCGCTGCCTAAGGTTTCGCCTCTAGCGTTTAAACTAAGCGCCGGTTTAGAAAAGCCAGACTGGTTCGTCAAAGCCGACTTCTACACTAACGCGTCGCAAAACCGCGCGCAAAAAGGCTACGGCGACGTAGGCGGCATGGACCTGGGCAAGAGCGATAGCTTTTGGACGCTGGGGCTAAGCGCGGGCTATAAATACAAAAATTATCAATTTTTGCTAGCGGCGGAAAACCTAAACGACGCCAAATATGCCTATCATAACTCAAAAGGCGGCTACGGCGGCGGTATCGCAGGCTACGAGACTATCCCCAACGGCACGAGGCTTTATGAGCCCGGCAGAAGCTTTTGGGCGAAATTTAAAGTGCATTTTTAAGGCCTAGATCGTCCGGATTTGGCGCGTTTTAGATTTTGTATCGGATTGGGCGACACCCCATTTCGGCGCACTGCGCAAGGACTGTGCGAGCTTGCAAACAGACGCTAAAGTATAGATAAAATTTGCAAGTGCCTTGAGCGGCCGAGCTCGCGCTAAATTTGTACGGCTAGGCGCGGCTTTTGTCGTCCGAGCCTTTTTTTCCGCACGGCGTCGAAGCCTCGGTGCGGCCCGCGGCGGATATGATGCTTATTCGGGCGTGATCTCACGCGACAAGCGCCGGCACAGAAGGCGGTTGTGCGATTTGAGATGAAATTTGGCCCGCAGATCAGCTTAAAGCTTTGTACAAAAAGGCGGTTTCGCGGCGCCTGATCCGTCGGCATCGTTTCGGTTCGTCGGGCTTGCCTGCGCGCGACGGACGCGCGGTAAAA
The DNA here is from genome assembly GCF_938017615.1 of uncultured Campylobacter sp. Taxonomy (GTDB): domain Bacteria; phylum Campylobacterota; class Campylobacteria; order Campylobacterales; family Campylobacteraceae; genus Campylobacter_B. The sequence goes on from NZ_CALIJA010000004.1 coordinate 2,374, forward strand.
TTTACTGAGCTTTAAGCGGCGGCGCTATAAAATGGCACGTCCATCAAATTTAAAGGCGGCAAATGGATCAAAATAGGCTTGAGGAATTTAAAAGGCTACTACAAAAGAGACATCAAGAGCCGAAGCGGGGCTTGGAACAAAATTCTAACGGTGAAAATTTTAAAGTCCCAAATTCTGAAATCCAGAATTCTGAAACCCTAAATTCCGATCCTGACGCTTTAAATTTAGAAAGCAAAACGGCTCAGAATTCTACCGCCAAAGATAATGTAGAGTCGCAAAATTTTATCTCGGATGATAGCGACTCTTTGCGGCAAAATTCCAAAGCTAGAGACTACGACAAAGATCCGCTAATCATCAAAGATCATACTTATTACGAATTTATGATTTATCAATTTCCGGCGCTACTGATAGGTTTTATTATATTTTTGACTTTTGCTACCATAGTAAATCCCGTTAGCCTTAAGACCTTTCGAATGCTTCCATTTATATTGGTTTCATTATTGACCGTAATTCGCGATAAAGACGGTATGTATTTTGAGTTTAGAAACGATAAAATTCTGTATTATTACAAAAAAAAAATTCGTAAAATTTTCGAACTAAACAGCATAGGCGCAATGGTGATTAGCTTTGATTGCAGACACAGTATGCGACAAAGGGTAAATTGGTTTATAAAAATAGCGCTGCTTCTTTGGCTTTTATTAGCTTTTGTCGCCGACTCATACGATGAAACAATTGGTCAATATATAACTAATGTATTGTGTCTTTTTGTTTTAGCCGCGTCGGGGATTTTCGGAGCAAAGCCTCT
>NZ_CALIJA010000005.1 GCF_938017615.1 uncultured Campylobacter sp.
GATACCGCTCGCCGTGACGCAATTACCGTGCGCAAAAGTGCGCCGGTCGTTAAATTTATCTTTCGATCAAGCGCTTGATACCCGGCAAAAGCTCGTCAGGCGCCTCGCAAATCCTGCTTCGCAGCACGCTAAAATCGCCGCAGTAATCGCCCAGAAGTTGCAAAATATCGTATCTGATCGCTTGCGAGCGCTCGCTCAGAAGCAGCTCCTGCAAAAGGGCGAAAATTTCGCTCTCATGCGCCAGCGTGCAGCCGTAATAGGGATCGAGGTAATAATCTAGACACAACAGAAGCGAGGCTCTCTCGGCCTCGTCATCACCTCGCAAAACGGCGCGATGCCCTCTATGCCGCCTTCTACTATCCGTCTATGACTATCGTCGTAAAAAACTGCACGCGTCAAATTTAGCCTTTTTACATGTCGTTTTACTCGGCCTTGACCGCATCCCACGCAAAGATCGTCTTACCCTCGGCGTCGGTTGCCACGTCGCCCATGCCCATGATGTTGTAGCCGCAGTCGACGTAATGCACCTCGCCGGTCACGCCGCTGGCTAGGTCGCTAAGCAAATACATAGCGCTGTTGCCGACGTCATGTGTCGTGACGTTGCGTTTTAGCGGGCTATTTACTTCGTTGTAGCGCAAAATCATCCTAAAATCGCCGATACCGCTTGCGGCAAGCGTTTTGATCGGGCCCGCGCTGATGGCGTTTACGCGGATATTTCTCGCGCCAAGATCGTGAGCGAGATAGCGCACCGAACTTTCAAGCGCTGCTTTTGCGACGCCCATGACGTTGTAGTGAGGCACGAATTTCGGCCCTCCGAGGTAGGTTAGCGTGAGCACCGAGCCGCCCTCTTTTAGCACCGGCAGCACCGCGCGCGTGAGGCTTAGTAGCGAATACACGCTCGTGCCCATCGCGATATCAAAGGCTTCTTTGCTCGTGTTTACGAACTCGCCCTCTAGCGCTTCTTTTGGCGCGTAGGCCACTGCGTGCACGACGAAATCAATCTCGCCGAGGTCTGCTTTGATACGATCCGCAAGCCCGTCAAGGTGAGCAGGATTGTTTACGTCAAGCTCATAGACGAATTTACTTCCAAACTCCTCCGCGATCGGCTCTACGCGTTTTTTCAGCGCGTCGTTTAGGTAGGTAAACGCCATCTGCGCACCCTGGGCGTGACAAGCTTCGGCGATGCCGTAAGCGATGGATTTGGCGTTAGCGACGCCGACGATGAGGCCCTTTTTGCCTTTTAAAATCATTATTTCTCCTTTCTAATTTTGCTTGGCTTTTAAGCGCCTTTGAATGAGTTTTGATTTTGCTCCCTGCGACAGGCTACATGCCTAGTCTTGGTCGCAAAATCTGCAACAACATTCAAATCCATCTCAAAATCCTTCGCAATTTGACTTAAAATTATATAAATTAAAATTCGCGAAATCTCGCGAAACGCCAAATTTTAAACTAAATTTTATAGCGACAGTATCGCGAAGCTAGACTAGGCGACTTAAAATTTTGCGACGGGAGTTACCATATTAGGTAATGACCGAGCAAAATTTTAAGACAACGAAGTATAGCGATGCGAGACAACGCGTATAAGCTCCAAAAACTTCGAGGCGTCCCAGCTCGCCGTCCCCACTAGCACCCCGTCGCAACCTTTTATCGCGCAAATTTTTGCGATATTTTCAGCATTTACGCTGCCTCCGTAAAGTAGAGGTGCTGAGCTTTTGGTGCGTAAAAACCTCAGCATTTTTTCGATCTGCTCGCACTGCGCACTTCTGCCAGTGCCGATCGCCCAGACGGGCTCGTAGGCTAGTACTAAGCTCGGATATTTCAGATCGATACCCTCAAACTGTGTCGCTACAAACTCCTCGCTGCGGTTTTGCGCAAATGCCGCCTCATCCTCGCCGACGCAAAAGACGATGCGCCAGCCCTGCGCTGCGGCAAAACTGAATTTCTCTCTTATCAGCTCCGCGCTCTCGCCCAAAATGGCGCGCCGCTCGCTGTGACCGATAAGAACGGTTTTGACGTCAAATTCCGCCAGCATATCGCCGCCGATCTCGCCCGTAAAGCTGCCGTGCGCAGCAGGATAGAAATTTTGCGCGCCTTGAGTAAAATTTTTCGCCTTCGCGCAAAATGCGCTGGCGGGAGGAAAAACTAAAATTTCATCCTCGCGCGAAATTCCGCCCGCTAAGCCTTCATCTAAAGCTTTAGCGTACCGCTCAAAACTAGCGCGAGTATGGTTGCATTTAAGATTCGCTGCCAGTATCATCGCAGCTCCGTTTTAGCAGTAAGCACTCGCACGCCCGGCAGCTCCTTGCCCTCGATGAGTTCTAAGCTCGCGCCGCCTCCGGTAGAAATAAAAGTCATATCATCAGCGTTGCCAGCGCGTTCGACGACATCTGCAGTATCGCCGCCGCCCACTACGGTCGTGGCGTCGCTATCTGCGATCGCGTGCGATATATGCAGGCTGCCGCGAGCGAATTTATCGATCTCAAAAACCCCCATCGGTCCGTTCCACCAGATCGTTTGTGCATCGTCTAAGGCTTCTTTAAAAAGCGCTACGGTCGCAGGCCCGATATCTAGCCCCATCCAATCGCTTGGAATTTCTTGGACGGTAACCTTTTTTGTAACGGCATCTTGCGAGCATTGCGGAGCTGCGACGGCATCGACGGGGATATAAATTTTAACCCCAAGCTCGCGAGCATTGCGGAGAATATTTTTTGCTTCCTCGATTAGATCCTCTTCGAGCAAAGATTTGCCGATGTCATATCCGACGGCTTTTAAAAAGGTAAATGCCATGCCGCCTCCGATGATGAGTTTATCGACTTTAGGAAGTAAATTTTTAAGCGCCTGAAGCTTGCCGCTTACTTTGCTGCCGCCCGTTACGGCTACGAAAGGACGCGCAGGATCTTTAATAAGGTCTTTAGCAAATTTTATCTCTTTTAGTAGCAAAAATCCCGCCGCCTTATGCGCCTCATCGTAGAATTTCGTAATCGCCTCTACCGAAGCATGCGCGCGGTGGCATACGCCAAAAGCATCGTTGATATAAAATTCCGCATAGCTCGCAAGCCTCTTAGCTAGTGCTTCGTCGTTTTTGCTCTCGCCCTTTTCGAAGCGCAGATTATCCAACAGAAGCACTTCGCCCTTTTTAAGCGAATTTACCGCAGCTCCTGCCTCCTCGCCCGCGACGTCGGAGACAAATTTTATCTCGCGTTCCAAAAGCCTAGATAGCCTCTTTACCACAGGCTTTAGGCTAAGTCTTTCTTCGTATCCGTTTTTCGGGCGTCCTAAGTGGCTGGCTAAAATTACCGCGCAGCCCTCGTCTAAGCAATATTTAATCGTAGGGATAGACGAACGGATGCGACGATCGTCCGTAATATTGCAAAACTCATCCATCGGCACGTTAAAATCGCACCTGATAAAAACGCGCGCGCCGTCTTTAAATTTCAAATCTTTAATCGAAAGAATTTCGCCCATCTTATTTCCTTCTTTTTGCCGCATATAGGGCTAAATCGATGAGGCGCTCGCTATATCCCCACTCGTTGTCATACCAGCTCATCACTTTTATAAGATTACCGTCAATTACCTGCGTGCAGTCGCTAGCTACGATGCTGGAGTATTCTGAGGTACAAAAATCGCTGCTGACACGGCTATCGTCGTCTACGAGCAAAATTCCTTTCATCTCTTTAGCAGCATAGCGGCGGAAAATTTCATTTAGCTCCTCAGCACTCGTCTGTTTACGCGTTAGCACCGTTAGATCAACCATCGAAACGTTAGCTACCGGCACGCGCACAGATTGTCCGTGCATCTTACCGCTTAGCTGCGGAAGTACCTTACTAATCGCTTTTGCCGCACCCGTCGTAGTCGGAGCGATATTAAGAGCCGCGGCGCGTGAACGGCGAAAATCCTCGGCTTTTACATCGACCAGACTCTGTCCATGTGTATAGGCGTGAATCGTCGTCATCAGACCCTTTTCGATACCAAGCTCATCGTCTAGAATTTTTGCAATCGGAGCCAGGCCGTTAGTGGTGCAGCTAGCGTTTGAGATGACGCGCTGTCCTGCATAAGCGCCCTCATTAACGCCGATTACGAAAGTAGGCGTATCATCCTTGGCAGGCGCGCTCATTACGACTACGCCGATACCGTTATCTATGAACGGCTTGCATTTTTCGCTCGTTAAAAACGCACCAGTACATTCAAGCACAGCTTCTGCACCATCGCCCGCAAAATCAAGCTCCGCAGGCTCTCTGGTGGAATAGACGCGGATCTTTTTGCCGTCTACGGCTATGCATTCGTCGCTTAGAATTTCTACTTTTTTACGAAACTCGCCGTGAACGGTGTCGTATTGAAGCAGGTATCTCGTAAGCTCGCGCTTAGCGGTATCGTTGATCGCCACAAGCTCCACATCGTCCCTGCTGAGCGCAATTCTAGCCGCGCACCTACCGATCCTTCCAAAGCCGTTAATTGCGATTTTTACTGCCATAAGGTTCTCCTTATTTGGGATGTTTTCAGCTGGAATTTTACTAAATTTGGGTTAATCTTTGATTAAATAAAAAGTCGCGAAATCTAGGATTTACTTTTTGGCTATATAATTCGCGAACTTTTTTTAAAGGAGAAAAAATGAGACGAATTGTATTCTCGTCATTAGCGGCAATCGCGATTTTAAGCGGATGCAACCAACCTAAGGCCAATACGGCTCCGCAGCAAAAGCAAGAGTCTGTAGCGCACACGATCGTATTTCTACTCGGAGATACCGGAGATAAGCGCATCAGCCTTAGCTCGAACGATATGTTTGCAACGGGCGTGTTAACCGACGAAAAAGGCAAAAAGCATAATCTTAAACGCGCGGCTTCCGCAAGCGGCATAATGCTTACGAACGCCGAAGGCATCGAGCTTCTTTTCAAACGCGGAGAGGGAGTGTATACGCCGGGCAAAGGCAAGAAGGATATCCCGGTAACCTACACCGAGCACGAGCACAAAAGCGGCGAAATGATGTAGCCGCGGCGGGGTTAAATTTAAACGCCCTAAAAAACGAATTAAATTTAACCCCTCATTTCTCATTTCGGCTTCTTTATTCATAACAAAATTTAACCCTCGTTTCGACCTCCTTGATCTGCGATGAAATTCAATCTTTTATTTTCGCTTCTTTCATCTACGCAAATTGAGCTTTTTTGTAAATTTGAGCTTGCGTGCGTTAAAAAATAAGCTCCGCAAGCCCGAAATCCTCAAATTTTAAAAATCTCCATTTAATTTGCGCTCTACCTACGAATTTTTAGTTTTAAACCGAATTTCACTTCAAATTCGATAAACTGCGCTGAAATTTTAGCAGGCCGGTGCAAATACGGCGCAAAATAGATCATTTAGCGAGATTGCCGCATGGATAGCATTAAATTTTACCTAAACAATTACGAAATTGAGGGCGAAAGCTTTACCGAAGTCGTCGTTGCGATAAACGGCGAGCCTCTGCTCGAGCTGATTAAGAGGCGCGAGCAAAGCTTTGCCGCAAAGGACGGGCAGGCCAGCATCGCGGGAGACTACGCTTATTTGAGCTTGATTGATTTTGAGGAGCTATTTTTACGCGCGGCGCTTGAGGCTGATCTGGCGCAAGATGAGCAGGACGTCGTGCTACTTGGCTGTCCGTGCGGGATCTGGAGCTGCTGGTATCTCGCGCTCAGGATTAAATTTGAAACGGAGACGGTTAAGCTTTACGAGTTTAAAAACCTGCGCCGCAAAGATTGGCAATATGGGCTTGAGTTTAAATTTGACCGCGTGAGCTTTGTGAGCGAAATTTCTAAAATCGCCTCTTTTAATAAGCTCTGAAATTTAGATCTAAATTTAGGAAATTTTAACGGCGCGATCGAAACTGCGGCGAAATAAACTCGTCTTAGGCTCGGTAAAATTTGGCTTTGAAGCCATAATAAGCTGTCGCGAGAGCTTATAGTATTAAAATTTTCGCCTTGCCGCTGCGCAATACATCCAGCAAAATATCATAAAATTTACCCAGTCTTAGCTTTAAAATTCCGCCCCTTTTGATGATCACGAAGACCCGCCCGCCCCGCTCGCCAAGCGCGTCGTAGAGCGCGTCTAAATTTGCGACGTATTCGGGCTCGAAATTTAGCGCTGCGGCAAACAGCGCGAAAATTTGATCTTTGCGCCTGATCTTTGCGCCGTCAATTATTATCTTTGCGCCGCGGCACGTTTTAAAATTTAAACTCATTGCACGCGCTCGAAGCTTTCGTAATGATCGGCGGTGTAGAAGATCAGACCGTCGTTTGAAAATATCAGCCGCTTCGTGCCGCGCGCGCCGCCGCGATACTCGATGTCGCACTCGCGCCAGATCCGCCCCTTTTTATCAGGCAGCCTGCGCTCGAAATTGCCGAAGCGATCGCCGCCGATGCTCTTGCCGCGCGCGTATCGCCACAGATCGCCGCCCTGCCAGCCGAGCTCACCGGCCTGCTTTTTAGTGATAAAATTTTGCGGCAAAGTGCCCGTACGGCGGATATGAGCGCTCACGCACTCCCTGCTTATGCAGGGCTCATCCGCGAGCTGATTTTTAGAATTTACGGCGGGATTTTGCGAGTGCGAAGCTTCATAATCTGCGCTACGCCGCCTATGGACGTCCCCCTCGTCTTTAGAATCTGCCGCGGTGCGCTCGTTTGCTCGCGGATGAGATTTTAAATCTCCTAGATCTGCTCCGCGCCCTGCTCCGCCGTCTGCGCTTCTTGCACCGCTCTCATCTTTTGCGCTGGCGCCGCTTTCTGGATTTTCGTAGCTTGAAATTTTACGATCGGTGCCGCTTGCAGAATTTTGCACGCCGCTTTTACGCGACGCAGCATCCAGGGTTTTGGAGGTAAAAACCCGCTCATCTTTAGCCGCGGGGTCGCGCGAATTGGAGATCAAATTTAGCGCCAAAAGAAGTGCTGCAAAAATTGCGAGCGGGATCAGCTTTTTTGCCACCGCTAGCCTCTTTTGCGCGTGGCGAAGCGAAAATAGAGCACGATCGCCACTACTATCGCGCCTAGAGCCAGCGGAGCGATCCACGGCGCGTCCTTAATGTGCACATAGAGCTCGCGCACGAAATCGCCCGAGTAGTAGCTCAGTAGCCCTACCACAAGCGCCCAAATGAGCGAGCTTACGGCATTGATGACGCTAAATTTTAAAAATGAATATTTTGTGATGCCGATCGCGATCGGTACGAGGGTTTTGAGGCCGTAGATGAATTTTTTGATTAAAATTATGCGGTCGCCGTATTTGCGAAACAAAATTTGCGCCAGAGCGAGGTTGCGGCGCTGTTTGCGCAGATAGGGCATGATCTCTTTTTTATTGTAACGGCTTACTAAAAACAGCCCCGAATCGCCTATAAAGTTCGATATGCAGGCGATTACGATGCATAAGACGATATTGAGCTCGCCGGCCGAGCTTAGCACGCCCGCCGCCGCAAGCGCCAAAAATCCTCCGCCCAGCGAATACAAAAACAGTATCAGATACCCCCATGTATGGAGGTTTGCAAACATCGATTCCATCGAATCCTTTCATTAGATCGTATAAAATTCTATAAATTTTGACTAAAGCAGCTTTAAAATTCGGCGCGAAAGCTTCACTCTAACGTCCCACGACGCCACTTGATTTTGCTGCGACATTAAATTAAAATTCCGCGCAGCTGTCGCAAAATACAAAATTTTGCCGCAAAATATTAAGCGAAATTCTAAAATAAAATTTCTAGATATCAAGCAAAATTTCCGCAAAATTTAGTGGTAAAATTTTGCAATTCTAAATTTAATGATAAAATTTCGACTTCTTTAGAATTCAAAGTAACTTGCGAATTACGAAGGATTTACGCGATATCCTCAAATGCCTCCCACCCCGCGAATTGCAATAAAATTACGCACCCAAGTCTATTATTCTGCAGAAATCACGCGAGCAAAATTCCAAGCTGCTAATAAAACGCCCATAAAGCAAAATTTTTCGCTAAGCTATGTGCCTTGGCATCTTTAGCTAAATTTTACTCATCTGCGCCAATTACTCGCATCAAAAGCGCATAGCCCTCGGTATTTGGATCAAAAGCGCGATCGTTTTTGGTCTCCAGCACCGAACCACCCAGACTCACTCCCGCAAACAGCCCGCCTTTATTCGTAAAGACATACATATCTTGATTTAGCACGTCTAACGAGCCAGAATCGGCGCTGTAGTTACCTGCAACTGCCGTAGCGTCGCCCGAAAGCGTGATTTGGGAATTTCGCATTTTTTGGATTACATCGTCATGCATTACGAAAATAACCAGATAATTATCCTCATAGCCGATCTGAAGTCCTACGCTGGCGCTGCTGATCTCTGCGCCGCTAACGCTGCGCGCGCCATCGTTATTGTAGATGATGATCCCCTCGCCGTACATTCCGCCTATGATGAAGCCCAGCTTTTTGACGCTCGGAAAGATCACGATCGCGCGGGCTTGCTGCGCTAGATATTTGTACTGCGAGTTTGTGCGCATTACCGACGAATAGGCGCTTGCGCTGTTGATGATAAGCTCATCATCGGCAAATGCCGCGTTAAAAAGCAAAAATAAAGCGATTATAAATTTTTTCATTTCATACTCCTTATTTGGCTATCTCGACCGCGCGAAGCTCGCGTATGACGTTAACCTTGATTTCGCCGGGGAATTGAACCTTATCTTGGATCTCAGAGGCGATCTCTTTGGCGACCAAAACCGCCTCGTCGTCGTTCATAAGCTTGGCGTTTGCGATGACGCGGATCTCGCGGCCCGCATTGATCGCGTAAGCCTGCTTGACGCCCGTTTTACTCATCGCGATCGCTTCGATGTCGCTAACGCGCTTTAGATAGCTCTCTAGCACCTCTCGTCTGGCGCCCGGGCGCGCGGCACTTAGCGCGTCTGCGGCACAGACTGCGGCGCTTTCTACGCTGGTCGCCTCCTCGTGGCCGTGGTGGGCGTAGATCGCGTTTATCACTACCGGATGCTCTTTATAACGGCGGCAAACTTCGGCACCCAGATCTACGTGCGAGCCCTCGTATTCGTGAGTTAGCGCCTTGCCGATGTCGTGAAGCAAGCCCGCTCGCTTGGCCAGCTTTTGATCTCCGCCCGTTTCTGCAGCGATGATGCCCGCAAGATGTGCGACCTCAAGGCTGTGCGCAAGGGCATTCTGCCCGTAGCTGGCGCGAAATTTAAGCTTGCCGATGAGTTTTAAAATTTCGGGGTGAATTTTACTAAGACCTAGATCCATTACGATATTTTCGCCCTCTTCGGCGATACTAGCTTCAAATTCGTCGCTTACTTTTTTGTAGATATCCTCGATGCGCGCAGGTTGAATTCTGCCGTCTTCGATAAGAGTTTCGATGACGCGAACGGCGATGGCGCGGCGGTAGAGATTGTGCGAGCTTACGATGATCGCATTCGGGGTATCGTCGATGATGACGTCCACGCCAAGAGTCATCTCAAGCGCCTTTATATTGCGCCCCTCTTTGCCGATGATGCGACCTTTTAGCTCGTCATTTTTGATATTTACGACGTTGATAAGTCGCTCTGCCGCAAACTCGCCCGCAAAGCGCGACGTAGCCTGCGCCAAAATATAATTCGCCTTTTTTCGCGCTTCTTTTTTGGCTTCCTCTTCATATTTTCGCACGATGTGAGCGATGTCGGTGCGGCTTTGCTCCTCGACCTTCTTAAGCACCTGTGCGCGCGCTTCATCCTGAGTAAAGCCCGCCACGCGCTCAAGCACCTTAAGCGCCTCGGAGAGCTTCTCTTCATAGCTTTTCTTTAAATTCGAGCCCTCTTCGTAGAGGAATTTCGCCTCTTTTTTGGCGCTTTCGAGCTCCTTTTTGCTGTCTTTTAAAATTTCTTGCTCGGTTAGAAGCGCGCGCTCCTTTTTGCCGAGCTCGTCAAATTTAACGTTAAATTCCTTCTGTAGTTTGCTTGATTTATCGTCATATTTTTTCTTCGCTTCAAACTCCGCTTCCTGCACCGAAATTTTAGAATTTCGCAAGATGCCCTCGGCTTCAAATTCTATCGCTTTAGCTTTAGCTTTGGCTTGTTCGACGAAGAAATCGTAATTGGCGTTATTGATCTTTCTAGCTACTAAGTATCCTATGCCAGCGCCCACCGCAAGAGCGCACAAGGCGATTAAAATCTCTATCATACTTTCCTCTTTTTAGGTAATTTTGGCTCGGAGTTATGTAAAAATCACCCTTTACGTCGTGATCAAACGATAAAATTTCGCTGCAAAAGCAGTCTTTTATACTCACGAACGCGATTGCGGGCTTAAACTTAAGACCTGAAAAAAACATATCGTAAAATCCTTTCCCATGTCCTATTCTAGCCATTGCGCCATCCACTCCGATAGCTGGAACCACGGCTAGATCGACCTTTTTAAAATACCCGTTTTGCGGAAGCGTCTGTCGCAACCCAAAGCGCGAAATTTTAAAAGGTAAACGTAATCTTACCATTTTTAAACTAATATCCACCATAAACGGAACGTAAAATTCGCAGCTTTTTGATAGCTTTTTTCTTAAAATCAAAACGTTCGGCTCGTAGTTCATCGGCAAAAATATCAAAATTTTACGCGCTTTTAAAAATTTTATCAGCCGTTCCAGCCGCCATAAAAGTGCGTAATGCTCGCATCTAGCCGCTCGCGCGGTGTGAGATTTTAAGCGAGATTTGCAAATTTTTCTAAATTCATTCTTTTG
>NZ_CALIJA010000006.1 GCF_938017615.1 uncultured Campylobacter sp.
ATTTTACTTAAACTACACAAAATTTTAGTTTAGATTCGTCGTAAAATTTTAGAATAGAACATCCAAGAAACGAGCAGAAAAATGCGCGAGACTTTACCAAGCATCTTTATGCCTAATTCGTAGCAATTTTAAACAGAATCTTTTGTAAGCAAATTAACACGGCTCGGCTGAAAGCAAACGTAAGAATTTTAAAATCAAACGCCCAAAGCTACACGATACGAAATTTAAGAACGGATAACTAACTCCATGCAAAATTTAAAGCATTTCATTAGACTGGACGTATAATTGAGAAGCCTAAGAGTCGATTTAGCGCAAATTCGCAGCATGGCTCATCAGCGCTGCAATCTCTGCTAAGTCGAATTTGCCGCCGAAAAAGAGATTGAAAGCAAGCGCGCCCTGATTTATAAGCATCTCTTTGCCGTCTTTTACGGGCAGATTTTTTGCGCGCGCGGCTTGCAAAAACGGAGTCTGCTTGCCGTAGATCGCATCAAAGGCAAATTTTGCGCGGGATAAAATTTCATCTATTACCCCCTCGGGCGCAGGCAGCGCGTCATCTTTGAGCCCCGCGCCGGTGGCATTGACGATCAGATCGTAGTCTTTGGATTTGAAATTTTCATAGGTAAAAAATTCCTCGCAGCCGAAGTCAAAATCTTTTGCGCTGCGGTTTAGAATGTCGAATTTCACGCCGTTTTTGCTTAGCGCGTAGCCGATTGCCCGCGTCGTGCCGCCCGCACCTAAAATAAGCGCATTGCGAATCTCACCAAAGCCCAAAATCGCGCAGAAAAAGCCTTGCGCATCGGTGTTAAAGCCGTGCAGCACGTCGCCTTTTAGCACTAGCGTGTTTACCGAGCCGATCTGCTTAGCTGCCTCACTTAGGACGTCGCAGGCTTTGAGCGCGTCGAGCTTAAAAGGCACGGTTACGTTCGCACCCGTAAGCCTTAAAGCTTCAAATTTAGCTCGCAGCTCCTCGCCGTGCCGCAGCAAAACTCGCCCATAGTAGGCGTCCAGCTCCAAAAATTTTATGGCGTAATTATGAAGTAGCGGCGAGAGAGAGTGGGCGATCGGGTTACCGAAAACCGCAAATCTGTCCACTATTTCACTCGGTAGATATACGCTCCGCTATTGATGCTGCGCATATCGCTAAGTGCCTTTTGTAGCGCCTCGCCCTCAAAAGGTCCAACTAAAATTTTAGTTACGCTCTTGCTGCCGACGTGAGTTTGCAGAGCGATCGGATTATAGCCTTTTTTAGTGATTTTTTTAGTGTCAGACCCGTTTGGATCGTAGGCATTTGATGCGAAAACCTGCACATAACTGCCGTTTGCCACGCTGGTGCTGGTGCTCTTCGCCGCAACGCCAGCCTTTACGCTCTCACTTTTAGACTCTGGTTTGCTAGCTTCTTTTTTAGGCTCGGGCTTAGCGGGCTCTTTTTTGGCCTCAGCTTTAGCATGTTCCTTTTTAGCTTCCGTTTTTGAAGGCTCTTTTTTAACTTCTGCTTTTGCTTGTTTTTCAGGTTCTTTTTTAGGCTCTACTTTTTGCTCGACTTTTCTAATTTCGGTTTTAGAAGGTTCTTTTTTGATCTCGTCTTTTGCAGACTCTTTTTTAGGCTCGGACTTTTTTACGTCCGTTTTTTCAGACTTTTTGGCTTCGTCTTTAGGCTCAATCTTTTTACTTTCTATTTTAACTTCGGATTTTTTTGGCTCTTCTTTGATTTCGGGCTTTTGGATTTCTACTTTCTGTGCTTCAGGCTGAGCGCTTGCGACGACCTTGCTTTCGGAATTAGGCTCTTGGGTTTTTATCTCTACTTTTGTTGGAGCTGCAGATGCTGTATTGGGTTCTGATTTCACTTCTACAGGCTCGGGCTGCGAAGGCTCAGGTTTTTGAACTTGTACGGCAGGCTTTTGCTCCGCTTTGGCAAGCTCTTCTTCACTAGGCATAGTAAGACCTGCGTTAGTATCAATATCATCTTTATTAATAGCCTTCATTATGATTAAAATTATTAAGAATAAAACTACGACGCCGGCTGCGACTGTAAGACCCTTTTTCAAATTCGCGTTTTTATCAACATTACCGCTATTTATCACTATATCGTCTATGCTGCTCATATCGAAATTTTTGTCGTTCATACTCTCTCCTAAGATTATTATTTACTTTGTAAATTCTACCACGCAAAATTTACGAAATAAATAATTCGGGTAAGCTTACCCGAATTTATTAAATTTAATACATCGCGCGGTCGTAGATGATAAAGCGGTGCGCCAAATCTCGCACTTCCTCTTTGACCTGCGCCTGAAGCTTAGAATTTGAGATGTCGCTTAGCACATCGGCGATTTTATTTCCGATAAACTCAAATTCTTTCTCCTTCATTCCGCGCGCTGTAAGTGCGGGGCTGCCGACGCGGATACCGCTGGTAACGAACGGGCTGCGCGTCTCGCCCGGCACGGTGTTTTTATTTGTCGTGATGCCTGCGTTTTCAAGCGCGGCGCTAGCGTCCTTGCCGCTAAAATCTCTATTTAAAAAGCTCATTAAAATCAGATGATTATCGGTGCCGCCGCTAACAAGATCAAAGCCTCGTTTAACCAGCGTCTCGCCCAAAACTCTAGCGTTTGCCTTGATCTGCTTGGCATAGAGTTTCCACTCGGGGCTTAGATTGTGTTTAAAGCCCACCGCCTTAGCGGCGATGACGTGCATTAGCGGACCGCCTTGAATACCCGGGAAGATCGCCGAGTTGATCCTTTTAGCAAATTCCTCGTCGTTGGTCATTATGATGCCGCCGCGCGGACCGCGAAGCGTCTTGTGCGTGGTCGAGCTTACGACGTGGCAGTGCGGGAACGGATTAGCGTGTTCGCCTGCGACGACGAGCCCTGCGACATGCGCTACATCGGCGAAAAGAAACGCGCCCACGCTATCAGCGATCTGTCTAAATTTAGCAAAATCTATCTCGCGCGTATAGGCGCTCGCACCACAAACGATCATCTTGGGCTTTACGATCTGAGCGATCTCAAGCACCTTATCATAGTTTATGCGACCGTCAAGCTCTACGCCGTACTCGAAGCTCTCATACATCTTTCCGCTGCTTGAAACCTTCGCGCCGTGCGTCAAATGCCCGCCGTGGCTAAGCGCCATGCCTAAAATTTTATCGCCAGGTTTCAAAAATGCGGCATAGACGCCTTGGTTGGCTTGGCTGCCGCTGTTTGGCTGGACGTTTGCAAACTCGCAGCCGAAGAGCTTTTTGCAGCGGTCGATCGCGATCTGCTCAATCTCATCTACGAACTCGCAACCGCCGTAGTAGCGCTTGCCGGGATAGCCCTCGGCGTATTTGTTCGTTAGCACCGAGCCCATCGCCTCCATCACCTCGGGATAGGTAAAATTTTCGCTCGCGATCATCTCCAAATAATCGCACTGACGGGCAAGCTCTTTGTTGGTTAAACTAAAAATTTCATTATCGAATTTTTCTAAATTTGACACGTTCACTCCTTCTCTAAATTTAGTGGCCTCATCGCAGGGAATAAAATCACGTCGCGGATCGATTTTTTATTCAGCAAAATCATCGCCAAGCGATCGATTCCAAGCCCCCAGCCGGTAGTCGGCGGCATCGCGTAGCTAAGCGCGCGGACGTAATCCTCGTCCATCTCGTGAGCTTCGTCATCGCCTGCGTTTTTAGCGTCGATTTGAGCCTTAAATCTGGCGTATTGATCGAGCGGATCGTTCAGCTCGTTAAAAGCATTGGCTAGCTCCTTGCCTGCGATGTAAAGCTCAAATCTCTCAGCTATCTGCGGATTTTCGTCGCTTCTGCGCGAAAGCGGGCTGATCGAGATCGGAAAATCCACGATGAAGGTCGGATTTATGAGCTTAGCTTCTACGTAATTATCAAAAAGTTCGCTCTGCAAGTGGCCTAAATCGAGCTTTTCATTGACTTCAAACCTATCCTCTTCGAGCTTTGCGATGATCTTTTCGCGATCATTTACGATCTGCGACTCAATGCCGCCTATCTGCGTAAGCGCGTCGAGATACTTTATGCGCGCAAAAGGCTTTGAAAAATCGATCTCGCGCTCATCGTAGGTTAAAATTTCGCCTAGCCCGAGCCTCTTAAACAGCGCTTTAAATAGCTCCTCGGTTAGGTTCATCGCGTCGTTATAATCATGCCACGCCCAGTAGAATTCTATGCTTGTAAATTCCGGATTGTGCGTCAGGTCCATACCCTCGTTACGGAAGTTTCGGTTGATCTCAAAGACCGCCTCCATGCCGCCTACGACGAGGCGCTTAAGATACAGCTCCGGAGCGATACGTAGGTAGCGATCGACGTCTAGGGCGTTGTGGTGCGTGATGAAAGGCTTAGCATTCGCGCCGCCCGCGATAGGGTGCATCATCGGCGTTTCGACCTCCAAAAATCCGTGTTTTTCAAAAAAACTGCGGATCTCGCTAACGATGATCGAGCGCTTGATAAAATCCTCGCGGACCTCGGGGTTCATTATCATATCAAGATATCTTTGGCGGTAGCGCATCTCGATATCGACAAGGCCGTGAAATTTCTCCGGAAGCGGGCAGATCGCTTTGGATGCGAGCGTTATTTTGCTGGCATGGATCGAAAACTCGCCCGTTTGGGTGACGAAAGCGTATCCGCGCACCAAAATTATATCGCCCACTTCGAGATTTTTCTTAAATTTAGCGTAATCCTCCTCGCCTATGCTGTCGCGAGAGTAATAAATTTGAATATTGCCGCTTTGATCTTCTATGTTTGCGAAGGTGGATTTGCCCGCGACACGCTTTAGCTTTAACCTTCCGGCAAGGCTTACCTCCTCGCTCGCTTTTTTATCTTCGGTATCTTTTATGTAGCCGAATTTCTCTTTAAACTCGGCTATGCTCATATCTTTTTTTAGAAAGTGCGGATAGGGATTAGCCCCTAAATTCCGAAGTTCCGACGCCTTGTCTATCCTTTGGATCTCTAACTGGCTATCAAACAATCTACTTCCTTTTTGCCGCGCATTCAGGGCAAATTCCATACAGCTGCATCATGTGTCCCGTAAGCGTAAATCCGTGCTCTTTGGCGACGGCAAGCTGTTTGCGCTCGATAGTGGCGTCTTGAAATTCTATGATCTTATTGCAGCTTTTGCAGATTAGATGGTCGTGGTGAGGCTTGTTGGCAAGCTCAAATTTCTTGCCCTGTGCGCCAAATGAGATCGACGTCGCCATCCCCGAATCCTCTAATAAATTTAAGGTGCGATACACCGTCGCTATGCCTACGTTTAGCTCCGGAAATTTCGCTTTGATCTCGTTATGAAGCGCCTCGGGCGTGAAGTGCTTGTTATTGTTATAAAGCGTGCGGAGCAAAACCTCGCGCTGCTTGGTATATTTTAGACCGCTAGCGGCAAGTGCCTTTTTAAACTCAACAATTAGAGCGTCAAACTCTAAATTTTCGATTTTTGCATTCATAATTTTGTCCTTTCTGTAGAATTTACTTCTGAACTGGCGTTAAAATCGCTAGGTTCAGTGCTTTGATTTTGATCCGAGTTCATACGGGCGGTAGAATTTTGATCTTTTAAGAGTTTATCATCCATCTTAGAACCGATAGAATCTAAGCTTTGTTTGATCTTCGGATCGTCTTTGAGATTTAAAATCCAATTTCCTATTTTTAAAAAAATCGGCGCAGTTTTGCTGCTTTCAAAATACCTTTTGGTCTGTTCGTTCATCGACATAGGACCGCTTGCAAGCGTAACGATAACTGCAAAAATCAAGAAAATTTTACTTACGCTAAACACGAAACCGCCGATCTTATCGACAAATCCGAGTCCGCTCCATTTAAAGAATTTTGAAATGATTTCGCCTATAATCAGACACGAGATCCATACGCCAAAAAGCACAGCGATAAAGCCGATGAGAACCTGCGTCGTGTCGCCCGAAAGCACGCCGTTTGCATTCTGTAAAGCTGGAATTTTTGCTGCAATCCACTCGCCTGCCATAGTTTTATAACGCATCGCGGCAAAAAGACCGCCGATGAGACCCAAAATTCCAAAAATTTCTTTTACAATGCCGTTGGTGATACCGCGCAATCCGAAGAGCACTACGAGTACTAAACAGCCGACGTCGAACCAATTAATACCTTCCATCAAGCACCCACCACGCCTATTAGCTCTTGTAGGTTAGTCGAATACCTAAATGCCGTGTCTTTTGAAATTTGATTTGCACGGATCGCTTTAACCATCGCTTGAGTTTGAGTTATCATACCGGTAGATTGCTGATTTAGCTGCATTTGAGAGTAAATTTGATGCACCTTGTTTTCGCGGATTAGATTCGCTACGGCATTGTTATTGAGCAAAATTTCATGGATCGCGATACGTCCGCCGCCAAGCTTTGGCAAAAGTGATTGCGAAATGACCGCGGTAAGTGACACGGAGAGCATATTTCGCACTTGGAGCTGCTCGCCGCCGTCAAAGCTATCAATAATACGGTTGATCGTCTGCATCGCGGAGTTGGTGTGTAGCGTACCAAATACCAAGTGACCGGTCTCTGCAGCGGTAATGGCGATCGAGATAGTCTCTCTATCACGCATCTCGCCCACGAGGATAATGTCCGGGTCCTCACGCAAGGCAAATTTTAACGCATTAGCGTAGGAATGGGTATCGGTGCCGATATTTCTGTGAGAGAAAAGCGCTTTTTTATTGGTATGGACGAACTCGACCGGATCTTCAACGGTGATAATGTGCTTGCGCTCTTTTTCGTTGATCTCGTTTAGCATCGCGGCAAGAGTAGTTGATTTACCACTACCGGTAGGTCCGGTAACCAAAATCATGCCTTTTTCGTGCTTGACTACCTCTTTAAAAATCGTAGGGGCTTTTAAATCGTCCAGGCTAGGAATATCGATAGGAATAATACGAAATGCGGCAGCCAAATCACCGTTCATAGTGTAGTAGTAGTTACCACGGAAGCGTCCAATATTAGGAAGCTCGATCGCAAAGTCAAGCTCTTTATTTTCCTCGAGCGCACTTTTTTGGGCATCGGTAATGAGCGCGTAGCAGATATACTCGATATCCGTGCCCTTAAGCGGATCCATGGCAAGTGGGCGCAATGTTCCGTCGATACGTATTTGAGGCGCCGAGCGCGAAACTAAGTGAAGGTCGCTCGCTTTGTTAAAAACGACGGTTTTTAGTAGGGTTTCGATATCTACTAAATTTCTTTGAACTTCTTCCATAAAATTCCTTTCAATCGATGATTTTCGGTACTACGAAGTAGCCGCCTTCGGACTGCGGAGCATGCTTTAAGACGCTTTCTGCGACGTCGCTTTTGCGTGGGATATCTTTGCGAAACGGAGTACCACCTTTTAGCGTAGTGATAGCCGCCTCGCCGCTTTGTAAATCCAGTTCATTTAGAATTTCTACAAAATCTACAATATTATTTAATTGACCTTTAAATTCTTCTCGCTTAGCATCTGGAATTTTAAGAGCGGATAGCCTTTCCAGCTTACTTAGCAAGGCGTCGTCTATTATCATAACTTTCCTTTTTCTGATAAATGCGACATTATATCATAAAAATTCTTTATCTTAGGCGGTATTTAAAATTTTTTATGCTACAATTACGCCGATTTTCTCAAACAAAGGACTGAATTTTGGCTTTAAAAGACGACATCGAAGGCGTGAAAAAAGAGATTGGCACAGAAGAGCAGTTTCTAGAAAGCGTCATAAAAAGTGAAATTTTCGTAAAAAAATACAAAAAGCCGCTGATATTTTTGGCTGCGGTTTTGATCGTAGCATTTATCGGATATTACGCAAATGAATTTCTAAGCGATCGCCGCATAGCAAGTGCTAATGCGATCTATGACGAGCTGCTTAACAAGCGCGATGACGCTAAGCTAGCCGAGCTTAAGCAAGAAGATATAAATCTATACGCTCTTTATATTTTGCAAAACGGCTCTGCAGACGAGCGAGCGGCGCTAGAAAATACCCAAGGCATCGATGTTATGCTAAAAGAGATAATAAATCTACAAAACGGCAAGCAAGGCGGAGTGCTACTCACCGATTACGATTCTTTGCTCAAAGGCTACGACCTACTAAAAGAGGGCAAAATCGAACAAGCTCACGCAGAGCTAGATAAAATTCCACTCAACTCGCCAGTTCGTCAAATCGCACTTGCTTTGAAACACTATGGAGGCAATAAATAATGAAAAAAACGCTGATATTTACGCTTTTACTATCGTTTTTATTTTTAGGCTGCTCGACGAAGCGCCAGTATTTCGAACCTAGCGACGAAAACATCACAGGCGATATGAAATTTAACGGCTCGCTGCCGTCGGAAATCGTAGCGGTTAGTAAAGATGGTGCTACGCTAAAAGACGGCGAAGTCATCTCTAAAAACGGGTTGGTGAAAAATTTCAAAGTCTTAAAAAGTGAGAAATTTTTAGGCGAATATGACGGAAATTTCGTCGTAACCGACATCAATGGCACGCTTAAAGTAGTTGGTAGCACAGGTGCCGTAAAATTTGAAAAAGCCCTCGGCAGACAAGCGCTAAGTGCAAATATACGCGGCGATGATTTGGCTTTAGTGATGAGCGATGATTCGATTATGCTTATCAAGCTAAGCTCGGGCGCAGTGGTACTCGATCATAAAGTAGGCGATGCATTCGCAATCGATTCGCGCGTGGCGTCACCGCTATTTATCAACCAACTTATCGCTTATCCTGCGTTAGACGGACTAGTCAGCATCGCAGAAAACATAGGCGGGCGCTCGGCACGCGATTTCGTCGTGAGCAACCAGCCGTTTTTTAACAACATTATCGCCTTAGAAAACAAGGGCGATAACCTTTATGCTGTGACCGCCACTAGGCTAATGCTGGTAAGTCCTGCGGGCAATAAAAATCATAACGTAGACATCAAAGACGTGATTTTTAGCGGCGATAGAATTTATCTTTTTTTAAAAGACGGCAGAGTCGAGCTACTGGATCGCGGGCTAAATTTGATCAAATCGCGTAAATTTACCTTCGCGCAGTTTAGCGGCGCGCTACTTAGCGGCGGCTATTTGTATATCATCGAGCGCAACGGCTACGTCATCCGTGTGAATGAAAATTTAGAAGGTCAGGCGATCTACGAGTTAAATGGCGAGTTCGAGGATAAGTCTTTTATCGCAGGCAGCTCGTTTTACTACGACGATAAAATTTTAAATTTTGATGCTAGATAAAATTTCAAAACTCTGCGTTCGCGAAGGGCTTCTGCTTCAAAAATTTCAAACGCTGGATATTGCTAGCTTCACGCGCTCGCGCTCATACGGCGCGTATTTCGGCGTGGATCTGAAAAGCTACAATGTGCTTGTGTTTATGCGCGACGCAAAATCCCGCTTTGTGATGCGCGATGCGGAATTTCTACTCTCGCTAGTAAACGACATTAGCGCAAGCCTAGGCAAGGTCGTGAAAAAACGCGTGCTGTTTTACAACTCGCAGATGTGCTCTAAAAGCGCGAAATTTTTAAAAGAAAATGGATTTAGCCTCTATGCTTTTGTGTGACGTAGGAAATTCCAGGGTTAAATTTTATAAAGGCGGCGTAACGCAAAGTATGCCTGTAGCGGAGTTTATGCGGTACGAGCCGAGGGAGCAAATTTTTTTCATTAGCGTCAATGATAGCGTGAAAAAAAAGCTGAAAAACCCTCTATTTGTCGATCTGGCGTCGCACTTTGAGCTAAAAACCGCCTACCGCGGGCTTGGGATCGACCGCATAGCGGCGTGCTCGGCCGTAAACACCGGCGTCGTCGTCGATGCGGGCAGCGCGATCACCGTGGATTTGATGTTTAAAAGCTCGCATCTAGGCGGATTCATAATGCCAGGCATTAGCACGCTTTTAAAATCTTTCGCGAGCATCGCGCCCGTGCTGGACGTAACGCTTTCAACCAATATCGATCTGGATCCGCTGCCACAAAAGACCGCAAGTGCCGTAAACTACGGGATTTTAAAGCCGATCGTGCTTACGATCGAAAACATCGCGGGCAATAATAAAATTTACTTCACGGGCGGCGACGGAGCCTATCTGATGCGGTATTTTCGCAACTCGATCTATGAAAAGGATCTGATCTTTAAATCGATGGTGAGCTTAATCGCAAAAAAGGGGCTCGCATGATAACCATAGCGCTACCGAAAGGCCGCATAGCCGACGACACGCTTAAAATTTTCAAAACCATCTTCGGGCTTGATTTTGCCTTCGAGGATCGCAAACTCATAATGCAAGAGGGCGATTTTAAATTCCTCTACGTCCGCAACCAAGATATCCCTACTTACGTTATGGGAGGTGCGGCGGATATCGGCGTAGTGGGGCTTGACGTGCTTGAGGAGCATCGCCCGGACGTGCTTACGCTGCTTGATCTTAAAATCGGAAAATGCCGCGTCTGCGTGGGCGTGCATGCGGGCACCAGGCTAAACTACGGCGCTCCGAGCCTAAAAATCGCTACAAAAATGCCTAACATTACTCGCGAGTACTTCGCCTCCAAGGCAGTCGCCGTAAATATCATCAAACTCTACGGCTCAATCGAGCTAGCCCCGCTCATAGGGCTTGCCGACGCTATCGTCGATGTCGTGGAGACCGGCGCTACGATGAGGCAAAACGGGCTGCAACCCGCAGAAACCATAATGCAAAGCTCGGCGCACCTCATCGCCAACAAAAACAGCTTCGTGCTAAAACGCGATGAAATTTTAAATTTAAGAGATAAACTAGCCTGCACGATCGCCTAAACGCTCGCTTGCCCTGCCACACGGTGCCTGCGGCCCGCGCGGCATATTTTGCGTGAGTGATCATCGCCGCCTTGACGCAGTGTCGTTTAAAAAACCGCTGCTGCGTATAGAATTTTACGGCAGCAACCAACCGCACCGACTAAATTTAAACCAGCCTGCAAATTTGATCTATCAAGAAGCGGAAGCGCTGTCGAGCCACGGGGCGTAAAATTTTAAAATTCTATCGCTACAAATTTTAAAATTTAGCCTAAATTTACAGCTCGTAGAATTCCGAAATTCTAAAACTCTGCAGCATAGAATTTCAAAAATTCAAAATTTTGCGAGTTCTAAATTTAGGCTCAAATTCCCGCGGCTTGGAAACGGCAGAATTTCTGAATTTCAACTCGCTAAATTTCGCCACTAAAAATCGCGCGAAATTTAATTAGCGCCATTCTTTAAGTATAGAAAGTAGCCTGCGCCAAAATCAAAGATGCTAGCCGCGCGTACGGATCAATCCCTGCTACGGCGATATTTGAAAAACTGCTTTATAAGACTTACAAAGCCCGCGTAAACGGCATTACTACCTATATTTTTAGGAAGGACAAACACGTTTAGCGCAGTCAATATATACAGTGCGAAAAATTTCAAATACAGCCGTTTAACAATTTTGATAAATTTTGGATTTAAGACAGGTTGCATCCCGGCGCCCGGCTCGAGTCCAGTCCGCGCTAGCTTGATTTTTTCGGGCACCGTTTGCTTTGGTCAGCTTTGTTTCGGATTTTTTCTGCACGTCTTGAGTCCGTTTTTGCGTGCTTTACT
>NZ_CALIJA010000007.1 GCF_938017615.1 uncultured Campylobacter sp.
TTGCTTGATTTTATATTTTTAATTTTACTATTTCGGGACTTAAATTTAGTATATTAAAAATCTCACCTTAAGCGATCTTTCTTTGTAAAATTAGATAAATTCCAGCTTAAGCAGATAAATTTTATCTTTTTATTGACGGACCTCAATGCTTATCGAAATTTAAATAGGTAAAATTCTCTCCTAATTTCAGTTAAAGGAGTGAAAATGGCAGAATTTAAAAAGCTCTGGATGGCGCTTGTAGCGGTACTCATCGTGGGCTTTAGTTTCTTGGGTTTTTACGGCGGCGAGGTGTATAGGCAGTCTCCGCCGGTGGTAAAATTTACCGATGCTAGCGGAGCTGAGCTAATCAGTACCGAGCGCATTTACCGCGGGCAGGAGGCCTGGCAGAGCATCGGCGGTATGCAGGTGGGCTCGATTTGGGGTCACGGCGCGTATCAGGCGCCCGATTGGAGCGCAGATTGGCTGCATAAGGAGCTGGTTGCGTTTATGGATATCAAGGCGCAGGAGCGCTTCGGAGCGAAATTTGACGCTTTGAGCGACGAGCAAAAGGCGCAGATCAAGGCGCTTACCAAGGCTGAGTATCGCACCAACACCGTAAAAGACGGCACCGTTAAGTTAAGCGATGATCGCTTGAAGGCTATGGCGGTCGTAAAAGACGAGTACATGGGCGTTTTCGGAAACGATCCGCGCTTTAAAAAGCTTCGCGAGGATTACGCGATGAAGGAAAACACGCTCGCAAACGAGCAACACCGCGCCGAGCTCGTGGATTTCATCTTTTGGACTGCATGGGCGGTTTCTACGGATCGTCCGAGCGGAGAGGCGACCTATACCAATAACTGGCCGCACGAGCCGCTAATAGACAATGTCCCTACCACGGAAAACGTCGTTTGGACGATCGCAAGCCTCGTTATTTTGCTTACCGGCATCGGTCTTTTAGTGTGGTTTGGAAATTTCTACGGCAAAAAGGACGAGGATTTCGAGGCTCCTGCGAAGCTAAACACCGATCCGATCGCCGCTTTAGCGCTTACGCCGTCGCAAAAGGCGCTCGGCAAGTACCTTTTCGTAGCGATTGCATTGTTTGCATTTCAAGCCTTCATCGGCGGCTTTGTTGCGCACTATACGATCGAGGGTCAGTCCTTTTTCGGGCTGGATATTTCGCAGTATATCCCTTACTCGCTAGCGCGCACCTGGCACGTGCAAGCGTCCATTTTCTGGATCGCTACGGGCTTTTTGGCGGCGGGATTGTTTCTAGCTCCGATCATCAACGGCGGCAAGGATCCGAAATTTCAAAAGCTCGGCGTGGACGTGCTTTTCTACGCGCTTCTTTTCTTGGTCGTCGGCAGCTTCGCGGGCGAATACATGGCGATTGCGGGCAAGATGGATCCAAGCAGCAGTTTCTGGATCGGACATCAAGGATATGAGTATTTAGACCTAGGTAGAATTTGGCAGCTAATACTGTTCGTGGGCCTTGTGATCTGGATGGTGCTCGTGCTACGTGGCTTTATCGCGGGCTTTAGAGCCGAGGGCGATAAGAATTTATTGGCGATCTTTACCGCTTCGGTTATCGCCGTGGGGCTTTTTTACGGCGCGGGACTATTTTACGGACAACGCTCGCCGATCCCTGTAATGGAGTATTGGCGCTGGTGGGTCGTGCACCTTTGGGTCGAGGGATTTTTCGAGGTTTTCGCAACGGCGTCTTTGGCGTTCGTGTTCGCGTCCTTGGGCTTAGTAAGCAAGAAATTTGCCACCTACACCTCGATTGCTAGCGCGTCGATTTTCCTAATCGGCGGAATTCCTGGTACCTTCCACCACCTCTATTTTGCGGGCACCACTACGCCGATAATGGCTGTGGGTGCGAGCTTCTCGGCGCTTGAGGTCGTGCCTTTGGTGCTTTTGGGTTCGGAAGCGTTTCATTACTACAAGCTTCAATTCGCGCAGGATTGGGCTAAGCGTTTAAAATGGCCGCTTTACTGCTTCATCGCAGTAGCGTTTTGGAATATGCTGGGCGCGGGCGTTTTCGGCTTTTTGATCAACCCGCCGCTTGCGCTGTTTTACATCCAGGGCTTAAACACCACCGCAGTGCA
This sequence comes from uncultured Campylobacter sp., assembly GCF_938017615.1. Classification (GTDB taxonomy): domain Bacteria; phylum Campylobacterota; class Campylobacteria; order Campylobacterales; family Campylobacteraceae; genus Campylobacter_B. Next base: position 2,085 of record NZ_CALIJA010000007.1, read on the forward strand.
CGCTCATACGGCGCTATTTGGCGTATACGGCTTTTTGGCGCTCGGCTTCGTGTGGCTCGTGGCGCTGTATATTTACAAAGACAAAAACTTTGATGATACGCTGATGAAGATCGGCTTTTGGGCGCTAAATGCGGGTCTGCTTCTAATGGTGCTAATCTCGCTTCTGCCGGTTGGAATTTTGCAGGCGTTTGCGGCGATCGACGTGGGTATGTGGTACGCAAGAAGTGCGGAATTCTTGCAAAAAGATAGCCTCTACGGGCTTCGCTGGGCGCGCATCATCGGCGATACGATCTTTTTGGTTGGAAGCGTGTGCTTCTTGATTCAAATCGTGCGAATGATATTCTCACGCGCTAAATAGAGCCTTCGCGAGCTCTTATCGCTTGCTTTGCCTCGCAGGAATTTTATATTCTTGCGGGGCTTTTTAAATTTAGCGCACTTCTCGCGAGCTTTTTTCCGCAAAGGGTAGCTGCGCGCGAGTCTTTACCGCAGACGATATCCGCGCGAGCTTTAAGTTTAGCCGCAAATTGCGCTAAATCTTTAAAATTTTAAAATTTCATCCTCTTAAATTTACCCGAGCCAAATTTTAAATTTGCTACAATTACCGCCGAAATTTCAATCTAAAGGAGTGAAAAATGGGTGTGCGAGAGCAAATTTTAGAAGACATTAAAACGGCGATGAAGAGCGGCGATCACTTCCGCAGAGACAGCCTGCGGATGCTTAACGCCGCGCTTAAGCAGGTCGAGGTGGACGAGCGCATCAGCCTTAGCGACGAGCGCGTCTTTAGCATACTTCAAAGCGAGATCAAGCGCCGAAACGATTCTGTGCAGCAGTACCGCGCGGGCGGTCGCGACGATCTGGTGCAAAAAGAGCAAGGCGAGATCGAGATCATCGCGTCCTATCTGCCCGCGCAGCTAAGCGATGCCGAGCTTGCCGCTGCCGTCAGCTCGCTAATCGCGCAGCTCGGCGCTAGCGGCGCAAAGGATATGGGGCGCGTGATGAAAGCCGCCAAGGAAGCGCTCGGCTCAAGCGTGGACGGCAAGCGGTTGAGCGATGCGGTCAAAGCGGCACTGAAGTAGCCTGCGTTTGGGGCTAAATTTAAGTTCGGTTGCGGCTAAATTGTATCGGCGCAAAATTTCGCTGCTGAAATTTTTTGAGATAGAGCTTGGGCTGCGGAATTCATACGCTAATTTAAAATTTTAAAGGATCATCATGAAAAAATTTATCGCGGTTTTACTAGCCGTCCTGCTTGTGGGATGCCAGTGCAAACAAAACGTAGTGCCTGGGGCGAACGAAACGCCCGAAAAGATCACGGCATTTTTCATAAACGATGGCAAGGAATACATCGTAGGCGAGAAGCTCAGCTATGTGCTGACGGACGGCTCGTCGCTTAAGAATATCTCGGAATTTTACGATGGCGGATACGCCAAAGGGCTTAAGCGCGAGTTTGTACAGATCGAAGTGACGGATGCGAAAAACGGCGAGGCGCGCGGTAGCTTCAGTGCTTTTTTAAACTCTGCCGCAGGAGCAGACGTCGCCAAAATCAAAGCTCTGGCGGATCGCATAGAAATCGATGAGAAAAAGGGCGAGATAGAAGCGATTTTCTACTTCGATGCGCGCGTCGTACAGATCAAAAATCTTAGCGAAATAATGAAGCCAAGCGATAGGCTGCGCTCTCCGATACCCGCTCACATCGAGGTTAGGCCTGAACGCTGCGAGAGTAGCGCTCTATCGGATGTGATAAGAGGCATCGTAGCTATACCGGTGGTAATCGTGGGAGCGGTACTTTTTCTGCCCGTGGTGATGATGCAGGAATATAGCCCTCGATAATAAAAGCCGTGAAATTCCGTATCTTGCAGCGAAACTTACAATGTAATGATCGATGAAGCTCGGCGAAATTTGGTATAACTTAGATCGCAAGTTCGATCTATTTATGATCGCATTTTATTTGGCGGCGATGTGGTACGGATTTCTTTTTAGCTTGAATCCTAAAAGCTTAGATGATCTGAAAATCGCAAATGGAATAATCATGGATGTCAGAAGCGATGATGGGCGCGAATATATGCAGATTTTTACGGATGAGCGCAAATTTATCAAAGTCTTTTTAAATGGCGATACGGATAACTTAACCTCTTTTTATAAAAATAAAATTTTGCTCAATGCAGCAATTGCTGAAGCTAATTTCAAGCGGTCAGGAGCGGACGAGTGGCAAGGCGTAAATATCAAGCCTTCTATCTCGCTAATCGCATACGAATGGCTGGAAGGCAAGCGAGTTAAAGCTTGGTATCAAAGCCGTCCGTTTCCGTTTCAGGGTCGCGGCACGGCATATCAGGTCTTATTTTTGGATTATAATGCGAGCGTCGATCCGCCGCAGCGTGAGTATCTGATGAAATTCAGATATGACAAATACGCTACGACGGATGATAAATTTACAGCTACGATATTTGGAGCTTTGACGCTCATTTTTCTTGCGATAATGGCGGGCAAATTTTATCAAGCATGGCGCCAACTGCAATAAACATTGCGCCGCGAAATTTTAAGTAGCATCGGATAACCTGAAAACACGGCGCGCAGTATCGATACGAAGCATTTTAAAAGGCGCTAGGCTTGCGGCGTGCATTTCATTGCGGATAGCGGCGGCGCAAGCAGGATAAATTTGCAGTGTTAAATTTGAAGCGCTATTAAAATACAGATCTTAGTAGGGTTTAAAATTTTGATAAGTAGTGCGCGTCCTGCTTTAAAATTTTGAGGCTCCGGCTGCGCCGGCAAGTGCAAAATTCTAAATTTTAAACTGCATAAAATTTTAAAATTTAAACTGCGCGAGATTTCAAAATTTCAAAATTTCAAATCTCGCGCTCGTTTAGCAGTATCCATAAATTTTAAGCGCCAAATGGGAGCAAATGGGCTAAAATAGCCCATTTATCAGCCCCTTAATCGCGTCAGATTTTTCCTTTTTCGCGTCGTTTTTGCTGCTGTTATCGTCCTTTTTCACGCCGAAAAGTTTGTCGATACCCTTGCCGATCTGCTTGTCGAGCTTGCCCTTTAGATAGTCCGATCGCACGTCGTATTTCGGCTCTTTGATCGTGCCGGTGATGTTTATCTCAAGATCGGTCTTTTCGATATTTGCCTTAACCGGCACCGAAATCGCGCCCGTTTTGCTATCCAGCGTGCCGCCGGTGACGTTTAGCTTGCTTTTTTGCGCGCTCATATCGGCGTTGAAATTTATCAAATTTTGCTTGATCGTGCCGTTTACTTTGGCGTCGTTATAGACCTCGCCGCCCAGATCGCGGCCTAAAATTTTGCCGATTTTATCGATCAGTCCGCCGCTAGGAAGGCGGCCGTTGTTGATGATCGCGTCGAATTTTCCGCTGTGCGAGCTCGTGTTATACGTAAGATTTGCGTTGCCCGTGCCGTCGTAGACGTGATCGATATTTAAAAGCGTCGTAAGCTCTTTGACGATGAAATTTTGGATTTTAAAGTTTGCCTCATCGCCCGCGATCTGTCCGTTCAGCTCGCCGCCCGCAACCTTGGAATTTACGGTCGCAAACAGGCTCTTGCCGTCGTGCGAAAGCTCGCCCGTCGCGGCAATTTTGCCGTTTAGTCTGCGATTTAAGAAAAATTCTAGTCTCTGCAGGCTCGGGATCAGCAGCGCGTAGTTTGCTTTAAGCGCTTTGTTTTTAAGCTCATAAGTGCCGTTTAAGCTCTGAAGCTGCGCCAGATCGGAGTTTGCGCTTACGCTAAAGGTCGCGACTGAGTTTTTGATATTTGTCTGCGCCTGCGCGTCCGCTTTTAGATCATTCGGGAAGTTCTTGCCCGTCGCGCCGTCTAAAAATTTCTTAAAAATCACGCCGTTAGCAAGCGAAATTTGCGCCGTGCCGTTGATGCCGTCTTTTAAGTTTAACTTCGCATCGCCGTTTATCGTGCCCTCTCCGATCGCACTGCCGTAAAACAGAGCTGAAAGCACTGCCAGATTTAGATTGCTCGCCTTAAGTTTTAGGTCGCTTAAATTTCCGCTCGCATTCAGGTTGCCGCCCATCGCGTTTAGATTTAAGCTTAGATTTTTAAGCTCATTTTGCGCTAAAGCCGCGCTAAGCTCGCCGTTTGCCTTGCCTTGCAGCTTCACTCCCAGGACGTTTTGCAGCGCGGCTAGATCGTTTGCGTTTAGCTTCGCGGACAGTTCGCCGTTTTTGTTTTTCAGGTCAAATTTGGCCTCCGCATCCGCTTTAAGCGCGTCTTTAAACGCCGAAATTTGCGAGTTTGAAAGCTCAAGCGTAGAAAAATCGGTCTTTAAATTTCCGTTTGCTTTAACGTCGCCAGAAATTTTGCGCCCAAACAGGCTCTCGAGCTTCGCTAGATCCGGTAAATTTAGATTAAAATCGGAATTTAAAGTTTTGCTTTTCAGATCAAATTCCGATTTTTCGGCGCTGATCTTGCCCAGCGTCGAATCGATCTTGCTTGCTGCTCGCAGGACGTCATTTTGCGCCGTGATGTCCGAGTTTAGCGTGATCTGCACGCCCTTTGGGATGGAGATATTCATATCTTTAAACGCAGATTCGTTTAGGATCAAATTTGAACTCTTGATGCTTGCGTTGCCCTCTGCGCCGCCGCTGCTAGCCTTGATGTCCGAGAGCACGTCGATATTTCCTTTTGCGTAGATCGGCAGCGAAGCCACGGCAAGGGCTTTTTCGACGTTTAGAGCTTTAGCGTCGATTTGCAGATCAAGCGGTTTGAGGTCTTTTAAATTTGCTAAAAATTTTACGTTGCTATCAAAAATCCGCCCGCTGCCGTTGATGCCGAATTTGTCAAGATCGCCTAAAATTTGACCCTTAAGGCTCAGCCCTTCGTCCATTTTTATGCCGAGTTTGGCTAGATCGTGCGCGTTTGCGTCGTAGCTAAGATCGAAGGAGCGCGCAAAAAGCGAGTATTTGCCCTTTACGTTTACGCTCACAGCATCATTTACGTTGGCGCTGATGTCCAAATCGCCGAAATTTAGATCGAATTTATCGAGCTTCACGTCAAGGCCGCTTTTTTCTTTGATCAAATTTTCTATGTAAGGCTTGGTAAGATTGTTGCCAAAATCGCTGAAAAATAGGCAGCCCGCGCCTACGATAAGCAGGATTAAAATTCCTGCGATTATGCCGAAAATTTTCATTTCGTCCCCTTAAAAATTTAAAATTTGAGGGTATTATAGCCCTTAAAATTTAACGTTTGAAATCTCAATACTTGAGTTTAAATCACTAAAGTTTTATAAAAATTTTTCATAAACTATTGACAAGAATATAAATTTTGCATATAATCTTAGCACTCAAACACATTGAGTGCCAATTTTAGAAAATCACAAATCAAAGAAAGGACTGAAATGAAATTTCAACCACTTGGCAAGCGCGTTCTAATCGAGCGCGAGGAGGAAACTAAAAAGACCGCTTCGGGCATCATCATCCCCGACAATGCTTCAAAAGAGAAGCCTTCGACCGGTAAAATCGTAGCCGTCGGCAGCGAATGTGAAGGTGTCAAAAATGGCGATACCGTAGCGTTTGCAAAATACGCAGGCAGCGAGATTAGCTTAGACGATAAGAAATACCTTATCTTAAATTTAGAAGATGTTTTAGGCATAATTAAATAAAAAGGATTGAAAATGGCAAAAGAGATTATTTTTTCAGACGACGCAAGAAACAAGCTTTACGCGGGCGTTAGGAAGCTAAACGACGCTGTAAAAGTTACGATGGGACCTCGCGGTCGCAATGTCTTAATCCAAAAGAGCTTCGGCGCTCCTGCGATCACAAAAGACGGCGTGAGCGTGGCTAAAGAGATCGAGCTAAAAGATACGCTCGAGAATATGGGCGCTTCTTTGGTGCGCGAAGTAGCGAGTAAAACCAACGATCAAGCAGGAGATGGTACTACTACAGCAACCGTGCTAGCTCACGCGATCTTTAAAGAGGGCCTACGCAACGTAACTGCGGGCGCAAATCCGATCGAAGTTAAGCGCGGTATGGATAAATTTAGCGCTGCGGTTATCGAGGAGCTAAAAAAATCCTCTAAAAAAGTAAGTGGCAAAAAAGAGATCGCTCAGGTCGCTACGATCTCTGCTAATAACGACAGCGCGGTGGGCGATCTGATCGCAGACGCTATGGAAAGAGTCGGCAAGGATGGCGTTATCACGGTAGAAGAGGCAAAATCTATCAACGATGAGTTAAACGTAGTCGAGGGAATGCAGTTTGACCGCGGCTATCTAAGCCCGTATTTTATTACAAATGCTGAGAAGATGCTGGTCGAGCTAGCTTCTCCACTAGTGCTTCTATTTGACAAAAAAATTACAAATTTAAAAGATCTTCTTCCGGTTTTGGAGCAGGTTCAAAAAAGCGGCAAACCGCTTCTAATCATCGCCGAGGATATCGAGGGCGAGGCGCTTGCGACCTTGGTCGTAAATAAACTTCGCGGCGTGTTAAACATCTCTGCGGTCAAAGCCCCTGGATTTGGCGATCGCAGAAAGGCGATGCTTGAAGATATTGCGATTTTAACAGGCGGTACCGTCATAAGCGAGGAGCTTGGTAGAACGCTAGAAAGCGCTTCTATGGCTGATCTCGGACAAGCCGAGCGCATCGTGATCGACAAAGATAACACCACTATCGTAGGCGGCGCGGGCAAGAAAAAAGATATCGACGCGCGTGTTTTGCAGATCAAAGCTCAAATCGCAGAGACTACGAGCGATTACGACAAAGAGAAGCTTCAAGAGCGCATGGCTAAGCTTAGCGGCGGCGTCGCGGTCATCAAGGTGGGCGCTGCGACCGAAACCGAGATGAAAGAGAAAAAAGACCGCGTGGACGATGCTCTAAACGCAACCAAAGCAGCCGTAGACGAGGGTATCGTAATCGGCGGCGGCGCTGCGCTAATCAGAGCGGGACTTAGCGTAAAACTAGCTCTAAGCGGCGACGAGCTTATCGGTGCGGACATCGTTAAGCGCGCGCTTTTCGCTCCACTTCGCCAGATCGCAGAGAATGCGGGATTTGACGCGGGTGTCGTAGCAAATAAGGTCGAGCAGGGCTCAGACAAAAAATTTGGCTTCAACGCCGCAAACGGCGAGTACGTCAATATGTTTGAGGCAGGTATCATCGATCCTGTGAAGGTCGAGCGTATTGCGCTTCAAAACGCGGTCTCCGTCGCAAGCCTGCTTCTAACGACCGAAGCGACCGTAAGCGAGATCAAAGAGGAGAAACCTGCAATGCCTCCAATGCCTGATATGGGCGGAATGGGTGGCATGGGCGGAATGATGTAGTCCCGCGGGGGCGTCATTCGGCGCTCCTATGCCATTGAAACGGCGCTGCGAGATTTTTACAGCGCCGCGAAATGCTTTATGCGCGGCGATATTTTTGCTATGCGCAGTAAAATGAGATGTGCCGCGTTTTGGATATGTCTAAGGCGCGGCGATTTATTATGAATTAGCGATTAAGCGGTGTAATTTTTAGTCACTGCATGATCTTATAAATTTCGTATCTCACCGCAAATTTACGGTTTTGCCGCATTATCCTTTAAATTTAAAAACTTTATCTGAGCTTACTTTTTACCTTAAATTCTGACTTGCCACTCAAAATCTAAGCGCAGAATTCTAAAACTTTAAAATTTTTCAGCTCTCCTTCTTAAGCGCTTACAAGATAAAATTTTTGCCGTGACGTCATATTTTTAGTGTGATAAAATTCTATTGCCAAACAGAATCCTAGCTGCGGAATTTTTAAAGCTTAGCCTTTTGTTTGGCGATACGGCTTGGAATTAGAGCTGAAATTTCATAGCCTCACTCATTAAATTTAACGTGGCTTAATCTAAGCTTTGCTAAATTTCGCCTAAAATCCATGGAAAGGAAAACGATGAAAAATTTAGCTCGTATTTTTTTAATTGCGTTCATTTTGACGAGCTTCTCTAGCGTTTTTGCTGCGCAGCAAAACCATGAATTGCCTGTCGCGTTGCAAAACCATAAATATAAAATTTCATCTCAGAATTTACGAGTCAAAGATCATCTGAGTAAAAATACTTCGGTGAAATCCTCTACCGAGCCGCATGCTAAAAAATCTGCAAATGCTAAAAGCCTTTCAAAATCCAAGCTCACAAAAAATACGCGTGCGTCTAGGAATTTCGCTAAAAATTTCACGCAAAAAAGTGCGAAAAATTTCACTAAAAATTCTAGGCAAAATTCCGCATCGCATTCTGCGAGAAATAAAGCATCTAGGCACCCGGCTAATCAATCAAACAGCCAGAATGGAGCTAGCAAGAGTCTAGTTGCGACGCTAATGCGTTTGTCAAAGACCCGTATCTATGAGGACGAGGCGCCAAGCGCTCGCGATACGGAGCAAACTTACAGAGGCGCAGATATGCGGAGAAGCGTAAGCGCGCAAACTCACGGAGGCGCGGATGAGCAGACCGGCAAAATCATAGACGCACAAGCTCGCTACGGCTATAGTGCAACTCGTTCTGGCGCTATGGGGCATACAGCTGCATCTCATTCGAGCGCCACGAAGTATACGGCTCGTCAAAATGCCCGCGCGCCCTATCTTCCCACATCTGCTCGCTCTAGCCGTGCGATAGGGCGCCCTAGCGGTAGCGCGCTTAGTAAGATGTCGTCGCCAAAGCGGGGTAATGCGCTAGGGCAAGGTGCTGCGATGCGTTATGATGAGCGTTGGGCGAAGCCCGCTCCACAGCCTTACGAGCCTGCGCCTGAGACCGAGAAAAAGCGCGGGCTGATATTTTCGTCGCAGTGGGGCCCCGCCGCGCCGAAAAGCAAGTGGCAGCAGCACGAAGCCCCGACGGATGACGCTTCGTCGCGCAATGAGTCGGTGATGGATATGCTGCAGGACAAGATGAGCAGGGTCAAGGTGAATATGGAGCTAGTGCGCTAGCCTAGGCGGCACGCCGGCGCAATTTATATGCGTAGGCGGTTTAAATTTTGCTGCCTCTCGCGATACTGGCGCGGTGTGCAAAACACGAACGGCTGACGTTTTTTTCGGCTTTGCCGCCGTGCGAAACAATGCCCTAATGCTGCAATTAAAAATAAAATTTTCATATTTCATCCATGCGCTTTGAAATTTCACGGCTGCATGCCGCGCTGCTAGGATAAACCATACTGCACTCGTTTTGCGCGAGTGAGCGCTGCGACGATACTGTGGGTAAAATTTCGCGGAAATTTCAAAAGCTTAATTTTGTAATTTTATGTCGCAGGACTTCGCTTGCCTGCTAAATTCGCAGAATTTTGCTTAACTGCGTGGTTTATTAAATTTCGCTTGCCATCAAATTTTGTAGAGTTTCGCCTGCTAGCGGAATTTTTAGAATTTTATTAGATAGCGGAATTTTATAGAGCTCTATTCGCTCAAATTTCGCGGCGAAATGAAATTTTTTGCAAGCGTAAAAGCAAAATTTAATAGATGAAATTCTGCA
>NZ_CALIJA010000008.1 GCF_938017615.1 uncultured Campylobacter sp.
AGGCAATTATATATCTTGCTAGTTTAAAACGTTAGAAATTTAAAAGCGTTTGCGGGGAAATTTTAAAATTTAGACGCAGGTTTCAGCGGCGGTAAAATTTAACGCTTGCTTCGGCATGAATTGGAATTTTAAAATTTAACGTCCCGCGCGCTGCAAGCATTAAATTTTAGCAAAAACGGAATTTGCGATAGTACAATTTCGAGAGCAAATTTCCGCAATAGCTAAATTTCGTGAGGTTAAATTTTGCCGTTTAGACGCCGTGCTTCCGATCGCGTGGCGGAATTTAACGGCTAAATTTAACCGCGCGGCTACGGCTTAAAATTTTAAAACGCAAAGGGGAAAATATGAAAATCGTATGTTTGGATGCCGCGACGCTGGGAAGCGATGCCGATCTTAGCGAGATTGCGAGCTTGGGTGAGTTTGAAAGCTACGAGACGACGGAGCCTGCGCAAACCGCGCAGCGCCTAGCCGGTGCCGACGTCGTCATAACCAACAAAGTCCTAATCACGGACGAGATCATGGCGCAAACCGCGCTTAAGCTGATCTGCGTAAGTGCCACGGGCACGAATAATATCGATATGCAGGCAGCGCAGGCTCGCGGTATCGCGGTGAAAAATGTGGCGGGCTATTCGACGAACAGCGTCGTGCAGCAGACCTTCGCGTCGCTGTTTGCGCTAACCAACGCGCTCGGATACTACGCGGATTACGGCGGCAGCGGCAAATGGTGCGAGAGCGAAATTTTCACCCACATTGACGCACCTATCAGCGAAATTTACGGCAAAGAATTCGGCGTCATCGGGCTTGGACAGATCGGCGCAAAGGTTGCCCGCATCGCCGCCGCGTTCGGCGCGAACGTGAGATACTACTCCACTAGCGGCGCGAACGATAACGGCGAGTTTGCCAGAGTGAGCCTGGACGCACTTTTGAGAACCTGCGACATCATCTCGATCCACGCCCCGCTAAATGAAAAAACGGCGGGATTGATCGGCGAGGCGGAGCTTGCGAAGATGAAAGAGGGGGCGATCTTGATGAATTTCGGCCGCGGCGGCATCGTGGACGAGGACGCGCTGGCTCGCGCCGTGGACGAGCGAGGCTTGCGCGCGGCGCTTGACGTGCTTCAAACAGAGCCGATGAGGACGGATCATCCGCTGCTGCGCGTGAAAAATCGCCGCAACGTCATCATCACGCCCCACATCGCATGGGCGAGCATCGAGGCTCGCAAACGGCTGATAAAGATGATCGCACAAAATATTAGGGATTTTATGAGCGGCAAATAAGCGCGGTTAAAACGCCAAAGCAAATTTAACAAAATCAAGATGCGGCACAAGGCCCACAAAGACTCTGCACGCAGTATTTCAAAGCGCTGTATATAAAATTTTATTAACTGAAAAGAAGCGATACCGTTTCGGGTAAAATTTTAAATTTACGCCGCGGATAAGCTATCTCTCCGCTTTGAATTCGTAGATTTATCTTTTCTTATAAATTCTTTTTATACTCATCCAAAATCCCGTAACTATAAAAAATAACACAGAAATCGTCGCTACGCAAAATAAGAACTTACCCGCCTCGCCGAAGATATAGCCCGAATGCACGCTCAAAACGGCTTTATGTATAGCAAACGGGCGCGGCATGGTACTTTTCGTATCATCATAGCGAGCATGCCGCAAGATGCCCTTTTTAACGTTTATACTCATCGTATTCATATGCTCTTCGCTCTTTTCGCCTTTATCGAAATAAAAGACCATAAAATTTTCTCCATCTTTTTGGGCGATGATATTAAAGAATTCGTAGTTTTCACCGCGTTCACGCTTAAAAATATCAAATGCCGTCTGCAAATTTAAAATTTTATCTTCATCCTCGAGCGAAAATCCTCGCACTTCGGTAAAACTCGTTTTTCTAAAAATTTCCTTTTCCCCTAGCGCTCTGTTGGTGATTTTGGCTATCCGATCATACGACCAATAAAGCCCACTAGCGCTTATCGTAAGCAAAACGGGCAGCAGCAAAACTCCGACCACGCCGTGCAAGCTATATAAAAACGTGTAACCTCTCGCTTTAAAATTTATCCTAAATGCGCGTAAAATCTTTCCTCTAAAGCTAGGATAATAGATCACCACGCCTGAAATTAAGACCAAAATAAACATAACCGTGCTAAGCGCCACGATATTTTTGCCTATTAGCCGCAGAGTTTCGTTTTTACTTAACCCAAAACCTAGATTAGTATGTAGATTTAGCACTACGCCGATAAACGTATCGCCTATGTTTTCCGAAGTAATTTCGCCGCTATAAGGATCTATAAAATATGATTTAAACTCGCCGCTAGAATCTGTGCCAGAAAGCCTAATCGCTTCGTTTTTGTTTTGAGGAATTCTATAATAACTGAGCGTAAAACCGGGCTTGACTTTTCTGAAAATATTTAAAATTTCGGTGGGCTTAAGGGCATCTTTTCCGCTCGGGCTCACGAAAGATTTGCTTTGATTTAACACATCTATAATCTCGTCGTGATACGAGATAATAGCGCCGCTAAGGGCTACAATTAAGATCGGCATGCAGCATATAAGCGTCAAAACAAGATGGACGTTGAACCAAAATTTTTTCCTTTTTAGAATCGCCATTAATTTCCTTAAATTTTAAATCCACGGACGAAATTTATGCGTCGCAAATTTAAAAATTCACGTTAAATCCAACCTGCGCCTTCATCCCGTCTACGACCATCATTTGATAATTTCCCGAGCGCGTTAGTACGAATTCGTTGAATATGTTATAAAGCGTAAAATTTAAACTTGCGTCTTTTGTGACTTTATAGCTCGCGCCCAGATCAAAAAGCGTGTATGAGCGGATATCCTCATCGTAGCTTAGGCTATCACGCGTCCTACTATAATAATTTATTTGCGACCATAAGTTTAGCTTGGAGCTTACGTCGTAATCAAATCCTAGCTTTACCGAATGGATTGGAAAATTATTTAAGGTTTTGCCCTTCTCGCTACCCGTTTTTTGCTCGGATTTCGTATAGGCGTAGTTTGCATGCAGCTTCAAATTATCTAAAATTTGATAATCGCTACTTAGCTCTAGACCCCTAACTTCGGCTTCTCCGACATTTATAGTGTCCCAAATACCGCGCCTGTAAGTTTTGCCGTTATGCACGCAAGGATTTCCCGGTCTTGAGCGGCAAATCAATTTGGTAGAAATTCCATCTTTGATTTTGGTATAAAACGCAGTAGCACTAAAGTTAAATTTATCGTTATCGTCGTAAGAAAACCCACCTTCGTAGCTTATGCTGCTTTCGGGCTTTAAAGAGCTTCTGCCTATCTGCGCTCCCTGACCTCCTGCAAATGGCAAGGCAAGGCCCTCGCTACGCTGCTTAATATCCGGAGTTGAATATCCCGTCGAAACGCCGCCTTTAATAGAAAAACTTTCGTTTAAACGATAAACGGCATAAGCGCGCGGAGATATATGGCCGCCGTAGTCTTTATCGCGGTTATATCTGATTCCGCCGGTTAGCGTTAAATCATCAGTTAGATAAAAATCATCCTCGCCGTAGATCGAATAATCCCATCTTTTGACATTTGCCTCATCTGCGGTAGTAGCGGCTTCGTTTAATCTCTCGCTTCGGTATTGCACGCCCAAACTCAAAGCATTTGAATCGAAAAAATATGAGCCTTTAGAATTTAGCGTAGTCGTTCTAAGATGCAGATCCTGGGCGCCGCTTTCTTTCATGCTATCGTAATTTGCATAGCTATCTATCATAAACTTATTGTATTTTCCCTGGTGAGACAGGCTTGCGGTGTAGCCTTTCATATCCTCTTTCGCAATATCGTTATTGCCTCCCGAGGTTGTTCGCGTACGCCCGTATGTACGCCTAAATTTATTATTTACTTTACGATAATCAAGCGTTACCTCATCGTTTTGCGTTGCGTTATACATCAGTTTTGCACCCATATTCGTCTCTTCATTATTTCTATTCGCATAAGGCTCTTTATCCTCTATCTTTTCAAAAAATCTGCCGTAAAGTGCGATACCTAGTACGTCCGGGACGATAGCTCCGTTTAGATAAAAACCCGTTTGATAATCACCTTTTATTTGCGATTTTTTAGCGAAAGTATAGTATCCGTTTACATTGCCGCTAAGCTCATTTGAAAAGCCCTTAGTGATGATATTTATTACTCCGCCCATAGCGTCGCTTCCGTAAAGCGAGCTCATAGGACCGCGGATGACCTCTATGCGCTCTATCGCATTTGCGGGAGGCAAGAAATTCTGGCTGCTGCCAATACTTCTCAATCCTTTATAGGCGCTATCGCTGGTTGCAGGCTTGCCGTCGATTAAAATTTTTGTATACTTTTGAGATAGACCTCTTAGGCTTATGCCTTTTCTAGATGCAGCACCTAGCGTTGCGGTAAAGGTACTCGGCAAATCCTCTACCATTGCGGAGATATCTTGGTAGTTGCGCTTTCGTATCTCTTTTTGCGTAAGAACGGAGATGGAAGCGGGTGCGTCTTGAATATTTTGCCGATAGCCCGTAGCACTGACTACGGTAATTTCACCCAAATTTACACTTTTGTCCTGTTTTTCTATCTCGCTCGATATTCCAGCTGTCGCTATAGCAGCAATCAGCGATAATTTATATATTACGTGCACAAACGCCCCTTTTCTTATTAAAATTTAAACTCATTTTACTATAATAAGATACGCATTATCAAGAAATACTAAACGGTAGAGGGATTTTTTTAAACGCTAAAGGGATAAGATGAGTAAAGAGATAAGTTTAGATGATTTTTTGCAAAAAATATCTAACGACATTGAGCCGTCCAAGCAATGCAGGTATAACAAAACCGAGCTTGAAAGCGAAAGCATAAAATTTGGCTTTAGCTCTTTTTATACGGGCGGAGAGATAGGATATTATAGCAGCGATATAATTTGCAGAGATTTCCTTTTGCATCGCCACGAACGGGGCAGCCGCTATTCATTTTTATTTTTCAATACGGGCGAAAATCCTATCTGCTTCAGATCGGATAAAGATCAGTTCGTCTTGAATAAAGGTGAGTTTTGGCTCGGAACTATGCAAAGCAAATTGCGTGGCGTTCACGAGCTTGAAAATAAACACTATAAAAGCTCCTGCATAGCGCTTAGCACCGTTTTTGCAAATGAGCTGGGAATTTTAAAAAATTTGAATTTAGATCAGGCCGTTTGTATGAAGAAATTTAAAACGAGCGCCGTGCAAAATATCATCCTTAAAGAAATCGAAAATGCCGCGATATACGACGGCAAAATGCGCGAAATTTTTATGGAAAGTAAAATTTTAGAGATGCTTTATAGAAGTTTTCATAAATTTAATGAGCCCGAAAATGCGCTTAATCTTGATGAAAATCGCATAAAAACAGTCCAAAAAGCAAAGAAAATATTACTCGAAAATATGCAAAATCCACCTAGCATTAAAGAGCTTGCTCATCTTTGCGCCACGAACGAATTTGCACTAAAAAGGGATTTTAAAGCATATTTTGGCACGAGCGTTTATGCAATGCTGACAAATGAGCGGCTTGGAATTGCAAAAGAGCTATTAAGTCTAGATCAAATCAGCGTAAACGAAGCCGCTAAAATGGTCGGATACAATAATTTATCGCATTTTTCTAAAATTTTTAGGGCTAAATTTAATATACTGCCGACGCAACTGAAAAAGGATATAAAATTTTACTACTCGGATTAGAATTTCTTGCGACCGGCTATCTTTTATAAGCCACAATCTTTCGTAACTGCATATCAAAATCTCATAAAATTTTATATCGCAACCGGGATCCGTAAAAATACGGAATTTAAATTATAAATTGCCGCCGAAGCCTTGGCGGCAAAAGCGAGCTGCGATCAAATATCGCAGCTGCGCGTATGTTTGTACGTCAAAGGACGCCTTAAAATTTTAAATACGTCTAAATTAAAACAGGCTATAAACCTCGTCTAGCGTAAAGTGCTTTTTATCGATCTTGCCACCGTAGTATGGCTTGATATCCTCGTCAAAAGCCTTATGGAAAAATTTCGCTTTATACATTTTTACCAGGCTGCTATTAACCGCATCAAGCAGCTCGGTATTGCCCTTAGATAGGGCGACGGCGATATAATCTATCTTCCCAAGGTTGATGATTTTTGCATCAAGTGCGGCATCGTTTCTAGCGTATCCGAGTACGACCGTATTATCGTCGGCAAAGCCTATGCCCTCGCCAGCCTTTAGTCTGGCGACGCACTCATTCGCGTCGGTACATGTCGCAATCTCATAGCCCGCGTTTTTGAAGTGCTCCTCGGCAGTTGTGCCCTTAACGCTTAGAATTTTTTTATGCGCGATCTGATCTATTCTTGAAATATTATCATCCTTACGGCTTAGCACGCCAATTTGCACTGAATAATACGGGTAAGAAAAATCGACTTTCTGAACGCGATCTTTTGTGACGGTAAGCTCGGATATGATGAGATCTACTTTGTTTTGCTCCAGTGAGGGGACGCGATCTTTAGATACTACGGAGATAAAGTCGATTTTGATCTTTTTATTGCCGAATAGATTTTTGACTAACTCATTTGCCAAATCAACCTCAAAGCCTTTTAGCGTGCCGTTATCATCGAAGCTAAACGGAGGCTGGGAATCTTGCAAGCCTATGCGAATTTCGCCTGCTTGCTTGATATCTGCTAGGGAATTAGCGCAAAGCGCGCCAACACCCAGCAAAATACTTAGTAGAATTTTTTTCATATTTTGTCCTTTGAATTAAAACATTTTATAAAGATCATCTAACAAGAAATATTTTTTCTCAGCCTTGCCCTTGTAAAAAGGATCGATGCTGTCGTTAAAAATTTTCTTGAAAAAGCCGTTTTTGCTGAGCTTGACAAGCCCGTCGTTTAAGGCGTTTAGCAAGTCATCGTTGCCTTTTTGCACCGCGATAGCTAAAAAGTCCGTCGTGCCTAAATTCTTGATATTTACCTCTACCTTGCGATCTACAACCGAATAACCCAAAACTACCATATTATCGTCTGCATAGCCGCTGCCGCGACCGGATTTTAGCGCTCGGAAACATTCACTAGAACTAGCGCATGAGATAACTTTAAAGCCTTCCTTATTAAAATAATCAAACGCCGTAGTGCCGGGCTCTGCTAAAATTTCTTTATCTTGTAAATCGTCTACGGTTTTTATATTATCATCGGTGCGAGTTAGCACGCCGATATTTACGCTAAAGTATGGATTTGAAAAATCCACTAGCTTCTCGCGCTCTTTCGTAACCGTAATCGCCGCGATATCCAAATCGACCTTGTTATCTTGCACGGCTGTGATACGATCATTGCCTAGAGTTACAACATATTCGATTTTGCCGCCTTTATCGCCGAAAATTTCCTTTGAAAGCTCTTCGATAAGCGAAATTTCAAAACCGCTGTATTTGCCGTCCTCGGAGACGCTAAGCGGCGGCAGTGAGCCGTCTATCCCAATGCGAATGAGTCCTTTTTCTTTGATCTGCGCTAAAGAGTTAGCAAATAACGAACACGAAGCGATTAACAACGTAAATATAATCTTTTTCATAAAATTCCTTTAAATTTTACTAAAATTTGCCAGCGAATAGAATTCCATCCATCGCCACTTTAAATTAAAACAAGCTATAAAGATCGTCCAGCAAGAAATACTTTTTATCAATGGTGCCTTTATAAAAAGGCTCAATACTCTCATCAAAAATTTTTGTAAAAAAACCCTTTTTACTTAGCTCAATTAGTCCCGCATTTACCGCGTTAAGCAGCTCAGTATTGCCCTTTTGCACCGCGATGGCCAGGAAGTCCGTCGAGCCTAAATTCTTGATATTTACTTCGACTTTGCGGTCGACTACAGCGTAAGCGAACACAAGTAGATTATCATCGCCGTATCCGTCGCCCTTACCCAATTTTAGGTCATTAAAGCATTCATTCGCGCTCGCACACGGTACTACGTTATAGCCCTGTTTCGTAAAGTAATCAAACACAGTAGTGCCGGGCTGCGCCAGTATAGTCTTTCCGTTTAGATCGGAGACCTTTCTGATATTATCGTCGCTACGAGTTAGCACGCCGATATTTACGCTAAAGTATGGATCGGAGAAATCTACCAGCTTCTCGCGCTCTTTCGTAACCGAGATTAGCGCGATATCTAAATCGACTCTGTTGTCCTGCACCGCTTTTATGCGGTCATCGCCTACCGTTACGACATATTGTATCTTGCTGCCTTTATCACCGAAAATTTCTTTAACAAGCCCTTCGATTAAGAGTATCTCAAACCCGCTATATCCGCCGTCTTTAACGACGCTAAACGGCGGAGACGAGCCATCTATACCGATGCGAATAACCCCTTTTTCTTTGATTTGAGTCAAAGTGTTGCTAAGAAGCGAGCACACAGCCAGCATCAACGCCAAGATTATCTTTTTCATAGCGTCCCCCTTTTTAAAAATTACAGCAAGCTATAAAGATCGTCCAGCAAGAAATACTTTTTCTCTGCAGTTCCTTTGTAGTAAGGCTCGATGAAATTGTCGAACGAATTTTTGAAAAAGCCCTCTTTGCTTAGTTTGATTAGCTCGCCGTTTAGAAAATCCAAAAGCTCCGAATTGCCCTTTTTCACGCCGATGGCTAAGAAATCCGAAGTGCCTAAATTCTTGATATTTACTTCAACCTTTTTATCTAATACCGGATAAGCCAGCACGACTAGGTTATCATCGGCATACCCGTCGCCCTGTCCAGCTTTTAGCGCCTTGTAGCAAGCGTTTGCGTTATCGCATCTGGCGATATTATAGCCTTGCTTTTCAAAGTATGTTTCTGCGGTACCGCCGCTAAGAACCAAAATAGTTTTATCTTGCAATTCGTTTAAAGATTTAATCTTATCTTCGACGCGGGTTAAAATGCCTATATTGACGCTAAAATACGGGGTCGTAAAATCTACCTGCTTCTCGCGCTCCGGAGTTACGGTAAGAGTTGCGATAACCGCATCCACCTTATCTTCTTGTAGGAATTTTATACGCTGATTTGCAAGCACGGAAGTAAACTCCACTTTTCCGCCTGATGGAAGCATATCTTTAGCGATGGCGTTTGCCATATCGACCTCAAAGCCCTGATGCACGCCGTCTTCTATCTTGCTAAATGGTGGTTGCGCGTCATAAACGCCTATTCTAAGCACTCCGCTACTTTTGATCTCGGAGAGCGACCTAGCGCAAAGCGCGCTACTAGCCAAAGCTGCGACGAGCAGACTTAAGAGAAATTTCTTCATCCTTTTTCCTTTCTCATAAATAATTTCAAAACCATTGCCACGGCTACGGAAAACCTCAAAATCCCGCCCGAATGGCAAGCAGACATTAAATTCACCCGCAGGCGAAAAGCAATTTTAGCTTTTTATATCTTTAATGATTATTAAATAGTAAGTAAAGTCGCTAAATAAATTCGCTTTTTCATTGTTTGCTTCGATTCCACGCGAGCTTTTTTTAGAGTTTTCATCCGCATCCTAGCGATAGAATTTAAAATTTTTAAAATTTTGCAAAATTTTAAAGCCACAGAATTTTACAAAATTTTCAGCGTAGGATTGGGCGAGAAATTTTACGAGCACTTTAAAGCTTGCGATGAAATTTTAAAATTTTATGAGATTAAATTTTGCAGATTGCGTTTGACAAAACAGCACAAGAAAGGAGTGAAATTTTAAAATTTCGTGCTTTGGTGCAGACGCGGCAGAATTTAAAATTCTTAAATCCCTATGCCCGCTCGATAAATTGGAATTTTAAAATTTTTAGCAAGCGTCGTATTTTAAAAGCAAGCAAAATTAAATCTGTGCCACGCTACAGAATTTCGCGATAAAAGCGTGCCGCCAGCGCTAAATTTTGCGCTATAAATCATACTACAAACATAAGCTTAGCGCAAAGCACGATGATGAAGCCGAATACAAAGGCGATTTTGTGGATGTTCGCTCGTAAAAACTCAGGCGCGGGCCTTCCCATCGCGCGGCAGCTCAAATTTATCGCTACGCACACGGCGATGATGAGCGCGAGCGTGACTTTTAGCATAAAGATTTTTTGAAGCGGCGTGCCGAAATACCCGCCGTTAGCGCTACCGACCCAGCGGCTCATCATCATTCCGCCGGTGATTATCAGCGTAAAAAGGCAAACCGGCATGATCTTAATCGCGTGCGAGCCGATCGCTTTTTTAACGCGCTCAAAATCCGCGCCCAGCGTGCTTTTAAGCCGCATAAAAATCACGACGTCAAAAAATATGTATCCCAAAAAGATAATGGCGCAGATGAGATGCACAATCTGCACGTAAGGATAAATTTGCTCCACCGCCGCTCCTTGCTATGAAATTTCGGCCATTTTATGCGAAATTTCAAATTTTAGCAATGACTTTCATCAACGCGCCGCGAGCGGTTAAATTTAAAGCGGCTAGATTTAAGCAAGCCGCGTGCGAGCAGCGCAGATAAATTTTGGCAAAATCGCGCGATCAAATTTAAAAGCATCGCCGCACGGCTGAAATTTTATAAAATTTCAAAGCATCATCGAAAAGATTATGCCGAATATGATTAGCGGGATATTAAAGAAAATAAAGGTCGGCACGCAGGTATCCCACATATGGCTATGCTCGCCGTCGATATTCAGCCCCACGGTAGGTCCGAGCGTGCTGTCGCTCGCAGGAGAGCCCGCATCGCCGATACCAGCGGCCACGCCGATGATAAAGATCGTCGCTGCAGTGCTAAAGCCCAGCTGTACGGCTAGCGGGCAGTATATCGTAGCGATGATAGGGATCGTGCCGAAGCTCGAGCCGATACCCATCGTCACGAGCAGTCCGATGCCGATCATCAGCAGCGCGCCGCCGAGCTTGCCGCCGCTTAAAGTGCTCGCTACGTGCACCAGCTCGTTCACGCCGCCGGTTTCTTTTAAGATCGTGCCGTATCCTGCGGCGATCAGCATCAAAAACGCGATATAGCCCATCATATGCACGCCCTCGTCAAATACATTATCGAGCTTCTTCCACTCGATGCCTTTGTTCGCAAGCATTACTAAAATTCCGCTAAGCGCGGCAAACGGAAGGGATTTGATCCAAATTTGCACCGCGAAGCAAACCGCGATACCCGCTAGCGCGCCCCATTCTCGCATACCCATCTTAAGCTCGCTAAAATGCGCGTCCAAACTCTCTTTAGTTTCGGCATATTCTCTCGGCTTGCGGTAGTAGACCACGGCTAGCACTAGCCCCACGAGCATCGGCACGGCGCTTAGCCACATCACGCTCGATATATCGCTTAGGCTTACCGCGATACCGTTTGCGTTCATATTTTTTTCGATTAGCCCCATAAAGATAAGTCCGAATCCCAACGGCAGCGCCATATACGGCGTCTGCAAGCCGAACGTCAGCGCGCACGCTACGGCGCGGCGATCGATCTTTAGCGAGTTCATTATCTTGACTAGCGGCGGGATCAAAATCGGGATAAAGGCAATATGTACGGGGATTAAATTTTGTGAGAAGCACGTAAAAAAGGCGATCGAAAAGATAAATACGTATTTTTTGTCGCTGATTAAATTTGCCACCGCGCGCACCAAGATCGCCGTTAAGTTGGTCTTTGAGATCGCGCTTGCGATGACGCCTAGCAGCAGATACGAAAGCGCAGTTTCTAAATTTCCGCCCATGCCGAGGCTGCCGGCGTTTTCGGGGTTGCCGTTTATGAATAAATTTATGGCGTCTCCCAGCGGGATCTTGCTTGAGAGCACGGCGCAGATCGTGCCGATTAGGATCGCGAGCATTACGTTGCACCTCAGCAAGCACAGCGCGCACATCACACAGATACTGATAAATACGGGATTGGTAAGCATCTTTTGCCTTTTTTGGAATTTTTGCAATTATATAGAATTTAGGGCTAAATTTTGCTAAAATCGTGCAAAAAATCGGCTAGGACAGCGATGAAATATTTTTATTCCTCTTTTGTAGTAAGCCTAATTGCGCTTGCTATCGCGTTTTATATCGGCGGCGCGGGCGCCGCTTATATCTGTGCGCTTTTGTGCGCGCTGGAAATCAGCCTCAGCTTCGATAACGCCGTAGTCAATGCCAAGGTGCTAAAAGATATGGCGCCGGTATGGCAGAGCAGATTTATCCTCTGGGGCATTCCGATCGCAGTTTTTGGCATGAGGTTTTTATTCCCCGTGCTAATCGTCGCCGCTAGCGCGCATCTAGGTCTTTGGGAAACCCTCGCGCTGGCGCTTAAGCAGCCGCAGCGCTACCATGAAATTTTAAGCGAGAACGAAGCGCAAATTTACGTTTTCGGCGGCGCGTTTTTACTGATGGTCTTTTGCGATTTTTTCTTAGATACGCAGCGCGAGCTACACTGGTTAGGCATAATCGAAAATAACGGGCTCGTGCGATTTTTAAAGCGCATTCCAAACGCGCCCACGCTGATCGCTCTAGCCGCGGGGCTCGTGCTGCTTGCTAAAACGGGCTCGGCTACGCTCGGCACGGCGTATTTCGGCGCGATCCTGCTCTATCTGCTCATCTCCTGCTTCGACCGCCTTTTCGGCACGGACGGCGTAAAAAACGGCCTTGCGGGCTTTTTATATTTAGAAACCCTGGACGCGAGCTTTAGCTTCGACGGCGTGATCGGCGCGTTTGCGCTAAGCGATAATATCTTCATCATCATGCTAGGTCTCGGCGCGGGCGCTATGTTTGTGCGCTCCATCACGCTGTATCTCATCGCCCGCGGCACGCTGTCGCACTTCGCGTATCTGGAGCACGGCGCGCACTACGCCATTGCGTGTTTGGCGTTTATAATGTTTGCCAAGCTGAAATTTGAAGTAAGCGAGATCATAACGGGCACCGTGGGGATCTTATTCATCGCGCTATCGCTCCTTTCGTCGGTGCTTTATAACCGCCGCAACAAACGCAAACTAATCGAAACGATCGCGGGAAACAACGAATGAAATTTCATAGCGAGCTTTGCGGCGCGCGGGCTAAATTTTAAAATTTCAAGCTACCGCCGCAAGCGATAAAATTTACCCGCTTGCGCCGCGTTAAATTTCAAAAGACGCCGAATTTCAAAAAGCGCTAAATTTAAAGACGCGAGATGACATTTTAAAATTCAAATCAGCGATCGCGCGAGCTTAAGCCTTTATCGCGCAATCTCTGCAGCTCTTCGCCGCCTGGTGGCGGGCTATTTGCGGGCTCGCCGCTCTCGCTTGCGCCGCTAAAAAATCCTTCATTCAAACGCAGCTCGTCAATGATACCAAGAAGCTGCAAAACCTCAGCCTTTATCCGCTCGGCGTCTCTTAGCGTAGTGCGCGGCGAAAACAACGCAGCTTCGAAACGGTTTTTCGCGCCGTTTAAAAATAGATAAAATTTGCCGTCCATAAACGCCGCGTTAAGAGCGATCTTGGGCGCAAGCTTAAGCTTCAAAGCCCCTAAGCGACCCATAAAGCTAGGCGTCAAAAGATACCGCGCCTCGATCTTATCGCTTGCGAACACGCGAAATTCCTCTCCGAAAATCACGTCGTCCATCAGCTCCTGATCGCCTAAAAATTTGGTGCCGGGCGAGCGGTCCGCGATGATAGTTTGCCCCTTAAATTTCTTATAAAACTCGCACACCAAAACCGAGCCGCTAAAGGCTTGCACATATTCGCTGAGCCTCCAAGCGTTCCAAAGCGCGATCGCCGATAGCAAAAAAGTCGCAGAAAGATCGCTCTTGGACCTTTGAGATAACTCTACAAGCCTCATAGATTCTCGCGTTTCATAGATTTTTATCGCCTCGCTTAGGCTAAATTTTACCCCTTTATACACGCCGTCTATCTGATCCTCGGCTACGAATTCATTATTCGGATAGATGCCCGTTTTGCGGATTTCTTCTTCGTCTATGCCGCTTTGCGGCTCATATCTAAAGGCGGGATCGATATCTGAAATGATGGCGCGGATAAAGGCGTCTTTGTAAAAGGCGTTGTACTCCCATTTGGCGATGGAATCATCATAAATCCCCCATACGCAGCTTACCGCAATTATCGGGACCATCGCGGACATCAGCACGGCGGAGGAGTATTCGTTTTGGATCAAGCCGTGGATAAACCAGCCGACGGAAAAAACCGCGATGCATAGCAATAAAATCAGCGGTTTTAGAAATTTTATCTTGCACTGCTGCTGCTTTTTTGCCAACTCCTCTATCGCTCTGTCAATATCCAAAATTTAACTCCAAATTTGATTTTGTCAAAATTTTGCCCCTTATTTTACGCTAAATTTTATTAAAATTTCATCCGTTAAGCGGGTTTAAGATTTTTTATGCTATTTTTGCGACCTATTTCGATCAAAAGGCGAGAGATGATAAATTTACCGAAAAATTGCGTGGTTTTTACCTATCCGAAAATGGGCGACAGCGGCAAATTTTTGCCCGCGGAGTTGCGCGATGCGGCGGGGCTTACGGGCTGCACGCTTCAGTGCAAGGCCTACGAGAGCGCGTTTGCACAGATAAAAGCCCTCGGCTTCGAGCTTATCGCCGTAGGCAGCATGGGCGAGGCGGGCACGAGCGAGTTTAAGCGCGCTACGGGCGCTACGTTTGAGTTCATAAACGACGAAAAATTCGAGCTTGAAGCGCCACTACAGCTCAAAACCTTCACTATCGGCGACGGGAAGAAATTTTACCACCGCCAAACCCTGATTTTTAGAGGCGGCAAGGAGATAAAGCGCTTTAGCCGAATCGCTGAGCCCGAGCAGGACGCGCAAAACGTACTTGCGGCGCTAAATAGCCTGTGATCGATCGCTTCGGCGGCGCGCTTTAAATTTCACACTCCAAACACATTGCGACACAGGGCTGAAATTTAGGGCAGAGGCGCATTTTCCTTAAATTCAGCATTTTTAATTAAAATGGCGCTAAATTTAACGGAGGCGGGTATGAAAAAATTTCTATTTTTGGCGCTATTTTGCGCACTTGCGGCAAACTGCGGCGAGAGCGCGCCAGCGGATAAAGCTTCTGCGGCGGGCAAAACGGACAAAACAACGAGTATCGGCGAGACCGCCACGCAAAACGCGCACTTTATAAAGAGCGGCGAAGCAAGCGCCGGCTCGCAAAGCAGTGCCGATGCGGTCATCCAAATGGACGGAATTTCGCGGGCGGATCTGCAAAGCTGCATCGTAAAAAGCGACGAAGGCTCCTGCGATCGCGTCGCGCGCGGTCTGAAAAGCGGCTGCGAGCGCAAAGATCAGCTATCGTGCTTTTTCTACGCAGATGCGCTAGGGCGAGGCTTGGGCGTGGAGAAGGACGTCGTGGCGTCGTTTGAGCTTTTTCGCGAGCAGTGCGATGCCGGCAGTAGCGAAGCTTGCTACGAGCTGTCGGTCAAATATCTCCAAGGAATCGGCACTCCTCAAAGTTTTGAGCTCTCGAGAGAGGCGCTAGACAGGGCGTGCAAAATGCACAACAAGCGCGCCTGCGCGGTGCTCGATCTGCTGCCGAAAAATTAGCGCGACAGAGGCGATAAAATTCCAAGCTTCGATCTCAGATAGAGCGCGCGAGCCTTTGAAATTTTAGCAGGCGACGGATGCGGTGCAATGAAGCAGTAAATCGGGGCGAGCGGCAGATAAACGAAAAAAGGAGCAGAGATGAAGGCTTTAAAGCTTGCGCTGGCTGCGGCGCTGGCGCTTAGTTTGGCAAACGCGGACGGCAAAGCCAAAGAGTTTAAATTTAGCGGCGCAAAAACCAGCGCGCTTTTAGCAAAGTGCGGCAAAAAGGATGCCGCCGCATGCTACGAAGCGGCGATGAGATACGAGCTGGGCGGTCGCGGCGTCGTGCGAAACCGCCTCAAAGCGCAGGGCTTTTTCGCAGACGCCTGCGAGCTCGCTACTCTCGCCGAGCGGAAGCAGGGAGGCAAAACGGGCAGCGCAGGCGGGCGGGCGATGAGCGATCTGCGTGAGCGAGCCTGCCTAGGCAACGCCGCGGCGCTGGAGAGTTTCGCGAGCGGGCAGTGCCGCAGCCTCGTGATATACGACGAGCTTTGCGAGGGCGGCTCGCAGGAGGCGTGCGACAATCTGGCGCGGATGAAGCGCGAAGGCTGGGCGCCTAAGGAGAGCTGCAGCGAGGAGATAGTCGCAAAATTCGGCGACGGCAAGCCGCAAAGATAAAATTCCGCCTATTTCACGGCGATAGAATTTTAAAATTTTGCAAGTATAAAATTTACCGAAATTTTATAGAGCTCGACCGAAAATGGTAACAAGGCGGGCTAAATTTTGAATTCTAAAACGCGTTTAAATTCATGTATTAAGCGGCGTCAATTTTTGGGCTCAGAGAGATTAGAATTTACGCGGCAAGGCTCTTTGAATTGCAAATCGTGCGTGACGACCAGGCTAAAATTTTAAGAACTAGAATTTAAACAAAATCTGAAATTTAGTCGTGACGATGATATAATTTTTAGAATTTTGCAAGCGTAAAATATCAAAATTTTACGTATCTACGTCGAGCCGCTCCAAAAAAGTGCGAAATTTGAAATTTTAAACTGCCATATTGTGCGAAGAGGCAAGAATTTCAGGCATAGGGATTTCAATTAATGCGGATTAAAATATAGGTGCGGCGAGCAAATGCGTGCATCGCAAGCGATGGAATTTCAAATATGGGCTCAAGGCTAACAAGACGCAGAATTTAAACGCCACGAGCGATAAATTTCAAAACACCCATTTTAAAATTGCGAAGCGGAGATTTAAATTTGAGTGCGGCGAGCGATTAAATTGCAAAAGGAAGCTTAAATTTAAATATCGTAGCTCACAAATTATGCGTAAATTTTGCGCCTAAATTCCGCAAGATTGGGTGTGAGATAAGCGTTTAATGATATCGTAGCTAGATGATCATTAAGCCAAGCTTCAATCACGCTTAAAACCCTATTTACCGAGCGCTCGCGCAAGCGGGTATTGCAAACCGCCGAAGTAAAAAAAGCCTGATCGGAAGCGTTTGCGGCGTATCCCAACCGATTGCGCCTCATATTTTGCTCTATAGTCTAGCTCGTGCACGAAATTTTAGATTTTGAAATTTAGCGCAAAAATATTATAATTTCGCCCAAATCACGGCTAGGAGGGAAAATGAACTCACGCGTGCAAAACGAATATCTAAAATCAAAAATTATGAGTGCCGAGAAAGCCTGCGAGCTGATCCCAAATGGCGCATCGGTGGGCTTTAGCGGCTTTGTTGGGGCGGGCTGCGCGCTAGCGCTACCACAAGCCCTGGCACAACGAGCGACAGCACTGCACAAAAAAGGCGAGCCCTATCAAATCGAAATTTTTACAGGCGCATCGACCGATCCGCTTTTAGACGGAGTTTTGGCAAAAGCAGGTGCCGTGAGCTTTCGCGCGCCGTTTTTTACGGATGCCGATATGCGCCGTGCGATAAATAGCGGCGCCGTGCGATACGCGGACGTGCATCTATCAAGCCTTGCCGCGCAGCTTAAGGCGGGCTTTTTTCCACATCTAAACTTTGCTGTGA
This sequence comes from uncultured Campylobacter sp., assembly GCF_938017615.1. Lineage (GTDB taxonomy): Bacteria > Campylobacterota > Campylobacteria > Campylobacterales > Campylobacteraceae > Campylobacter_B. The sequence goes on from NZ_CALIJA010000008.1 coordinate 17,441, forward strand.
TCGAAGTAGTGGCGATTAAAGAAAGCGGCGTGCTCGTGCCGTCCACGTCGCTAGGCAACAACCAAGCCTGGCTCGATATCGCCGATCGCGTGATTTTAGAAGCGAATTACTATCAGCCGCTTGAGCTGGAGGGCATTCACGACGTTACAGATCTGCGCCTACCGCCGCATGCTGAGGATCTGCCGATCAAGCACGTAGGCGATCGCGTAGGCAGTCCCTATATGCATGTAGATCCTGCCAAAGTAGTCGCTGTCATAGAGGCTAGGACGCATGATCGCGTCAATAATTTCACCGCCGTGGATGAAATTTCAAGCGCGATCGGCTGCAACGTCGTAAAATTCTTAAAAAACGAGGAGGCTTGCGGCAGACTTCCCGCAAAGAAGCTACTGCCGTTACAATCGGGTATCGGCAACGTCGCTAACGCCGTGCTTAGCTCACTACAAAATGCTGGCTACCAAGGGCTGCAGTGCTACTCCGAGGTGATTCAAGACGGCATGCTAGATCTCATCAAAAGAAGCGTCGTAGGCACTGCAAGTGCCACAGCGCTATCGCTTAGCCCCGCAGGTGTTGAGGAATTTCAAAAAAACATCGATTTCTACCGCAAGCACATCATACTGCGTTCACAAGACGTCTCCAACTCGCCAGCACTCATCAGAAAGCTCGGCGTCGTGTCGATGAATGGCATGCTCGAGGCAGATATCTACGGCAACGTAAACTCCACCAACGTCATGGGTTCGCAGATGAAAAATGGCATCGGCGGTAGCGGCGACTTTGCTCGCAACGGATATTTGTCGCTATTTCTTAGCCCGTCGCTCGCTAAAGGCGGCGCGATCAGCGCTATCGTGCCATTCGTGAGCCATGTCGATCATACCGAGCACGACACCCAGGTCATCATCACCGAATACGGCATCGCCGATCTGCGCGGTAAATGCCCTCGCGAACGGGCTCGCGCGATGATAAGCATCGCACATCCCACCTACCAAGGCGCGCTGAGAGATTATTTCGAGCGGGCATGTGCGCAGCCCTGTGCTGGGCATACTCCACACATCTTAAGCGAGGCGCTGTCGTGGCATCAAAGATTTAAAGATACGGGGAGTATGAAGGCTTAGAGCGAATTTGCTTGAACTAATGCGCTAAAGCCTAAAATTTAAGCTCATTCTCGCTGAAAGCAAGAAAGTTTGCACTTAAAAATTCCGCCTGCATTTGAAAGCCCTATCGCTACTTAGAGCAAAGCTCGTTAAAATTTTTATTTTTGCAAAGCTCGCGCGAAATGTTATAAAACGAATAGATCGAAATTAGCGCCGTAAAATTTTAAAATTTGCAGGCGGATTTAAGGCGCGGAATTTAAAATTTTATCGCTACGGAATTTTAAAATTTAGCCTTAAATT
>NZ_CALIJA010000009.1 GCF_938017615.1 uncultured Campylobacter sp.
ATTCCAAGTGAAAACAAAAGCAAAATTCTAAGAATTTCAAGCGAAAAATCTGGGCTTTCAGTTGTGTTTGAAATGGCAAAGGGCTTTTGGAGCTGTTTAATTAAAATAACAGAGGGCTTTCAGAGGTGCTTGAAATAACAGAGAGCTTCCGGTAGCTTTAATGCTGCCGGAAGCCCTTTTTATAGTTTATGTATCTCTTACGCTCGAAAGCTCGAAATCTCGCTTACAAAAAGTCCAAAACCTCAAAAGATTCTGTTAGCTTATTCGCATGTTCCGTAATGCTTTGTCCTGGGCTCGCCGCGGTTAAATTTTAACGCTTTCGCGTTTCTCGCCGCTAAGCTTAGTGGACCAAGCTTAGCGGATTACAAGACCTTGCGGAATTCCGCGTCTGATAACCCAGACTAGGGTCTTTTTGCCCTTGTAATCTTTGATGTATCGATCGAAGTCGTCTGAGCTTTTGACATCGTTTTGACCCACTTGGATGATCACGTCGCCTACCTCAAAGCCGTAATCATCGGCTTTTGAGCCATCTTTGACGCTTAAGACGAGGGCACCCGAGACATCGTCGTCGAGGTTATATTTGCGGCGCAAGCTGTCATTTAACGTCCTTAGCTTTAGCCCCTCTATTGCGCTTTTTGAGTCCTCGCCGGCTGAGCCTAAGGTGGTGGAGTCGGATTTCATCGCGTCTAGCTTGATAGTCGTGCTCTTGCTTTTGCCGTCGCGCTCAAATTCTACATCCACTGAGCTTCCTGGAGCCATTGAGCCGATTAAATTTTTTAGCTCGTTGGCGTTTTTGATAGATTTGCCGTTTATTTTGGTAATCAAATCGCCGCGCTTGATGCCTGCTTTATCGGCAGGCATGTCTTTTTCGACGCTTGAGATTAGCGCGCCCTCTTTGCTTTCATAGAGCTCTTTTTGATCTTTAGACATATCTGAGATCGTAACGCCTATAAAGCCACGCTCGATCTTGCCGTTTGTGATGAGCTTTTCAGCGATCTCTTTTACCATATTTGAAGGGATCGCAAAGCCTACGCCGTTATTCCCGCCGCCGCGACTTAAAATAGCGGAATTTATTCCCAAAAGCGCACCGCGGCTATCCACTAGCGCGCCGCCTGAGTTGCCCGGATTGATCGAAGCGTCGGTTTGGATGAAATTTTCATATTGATTTAACCCGATATTGTTTTTATTTAGCGCCGAGATGATGCCTTGAGTGATGGTGCCGCCCACGCCGAAAGGATTTCCGATAGCAAATACAATGTCGCCCTCCATAGCCTTGGACGAGTCGGCAAATTTAACCGCAGAGAGGTTTTTTTCGTCGATTTTGATGATCGCAAGGTCGGTTTTAGGATCGGTGCCGATTACCTTGGCTTTATATTCCTTATCGCCTTCTAGTAGTGTAACTACGATCTCGTCGGCGTTTTCTATTACGTGATTATTCGTTACGATATAGCCGTCTTCAGAGATGATGACGCCAGAGCCTAGCGAGCTTCCCTCGCGCTCCTGCTGCTGCGGAATGTCAAAGTCGAAAAATTGCTTAAAAAACGGATCGTCAAACATCTGCGACATCGGACTATTGCCTGCTTTGATCTTGGTTTTAGTTGCGATATTGACGACGGATTTTTTTACGTCCGAAAGCGAGCTGTGATACGAAAGCACCACGTCTTGATTAAAGCCCGGATTTACGCGCTCATAATTGCTTGGAGCTTCTTTAATGTCGATACTAGCGCCAAAAAGCGCACCTGCTAAAGCTATCGATATGATGATCGATTTTTTCATTTTTGCTTCCTTTGTGATAATGAAATTTTGGCAGAATTATAAATTTTGTCCGCTAATATATTCTTAACGCAAAATTAAAATTTATAAATAGAATTTAGCAAACTTGATTGACACTCACTAAAGTTTTATGATATAATCTACATAAATTTTAAGATTTTAAGGATTAAAATGGCAAGTACAAGCAGTTTATACGAAACCTTAGGCGTGGATAAATCAGCAAGCGCCGAGGAGATTAAAAAAGCTTACCGCAGGCTAGCTCGCAAGTATCACCCAGATATCAATAAAGAACCAGGAGCTGAGGATAAATTTAAAGAGATCAACGCCGCGTATGAAATTTTAAGCGACGAGAAAAAGCGCGCGCAGTATGACCGCCACGGCGACGAGATGTTCGGCGGACAGAATTTCCACGATTTCGCGCAGGGCTCGGCAAACATGGGCGATCTAAACGACATCCTAAACAGCATTTTCGGCGGCTCTTTCGGCGCAAAAAGCGCAGGCTCGCGCGGTGGATTTAGCTTTAGCACATTCGGCGGTGGCGAGGGTTTTAGTGGCTTTAGCGGCAGTAGTTTCGGTGGCGGCTTTGGCGGCACACAGAGCCTAGATACGCACAGCTCGATTGAAATTCCTTTTGAAACCGCGATACAAGGCGGTGAGATGAGCGTGCGCGTGGGCGGCGAGACGGTTAAATTTAAAGTACCCGCAGGCATTAACGCAGGAGAGAAACTTCGCATCAGAGGCAAGGGGCAAAAATCAGGCGCTCAAAGCGGCGATCTAATTTTGGAAATAAAAATCGCGCCAAGCGCCGAGTACAGCCGCGAAGGCGACGATCTTTTCAAAAAGATTGACGTGCCTTTGAAAACGGCGATGTTTGGTGGAAAAGTAGAAATTTCTACGCCGAGCAAAAGCGCAACAATAAAGATCGCAAAAAATACCAAAAACGGGCAGAAATACCGCCTAAAAGGCTACGGCGTGCAAAACCGCAAGAGTAAAATTTTAGGCGATCTATACGCGGTGGTAAATGTCGTTTTGCCCGACATCGATTCGCTGGACGAGGACGTCAAAGCCGCGCTGCAAAAGCTATAAGGAGGCATCAAAATGCATGATTACGATGAGCCGGTTTATCTCATATCGATAGTTTCAAAGGTCCTAGATATCCATCCGCAGACGTTGCGGCAATACGAGCGCGAAGGACTCGTAAGCCCGGGGCGCACGGAGGGCAAGATGCGCCTGTACTCGGCGCATGATATGGACCGCATACGTATGATTTTAAACCTTACAAAGGAGCTTGGCGTCAATCTTGCGGGCGTGGACGTGATCTTTCGCCTGCAAGAAAGGATCGCCGAGTATGAGCGCGAGATCGAGGAGCTGCGAGCTAAAATTTTAGAGCTTGGCGGAGAGACAGACTAAGGTTTGCGAAATAAAAATTTTAAAGCTCAGCAAAAATCAGATCCTGGTGCTATAAGCTGAGATTTTAATGCTATCAAAAAGCAAGATCGCCTCGTAAGCGTAGATTCAAGCGATAAATTTTGATTTTCAGAGAGGATTTGTGGGCGCGTCAAATTTAAAGTTGCGCTAAGCAAACCCAAGTAAATTTACTTGCGATTAAATTTAAAAGCCGTCTTATATAATTTAGCTTTAAAATTTAAAATTTCAAGCCGCGTTAGATTTTAAAATTTTGTCGCGAGCCTCTAAATTTAGCGATAAAGTGCGACATAATTTCTCTATTTTTAAGCGGGATTTTAGTAAAATCACATTATGAAATTTACCCGTAAATTTATATGAAAAGATAGATTTCATCGATTATCGCCTCCGGTAAATGGTCGCGGATAATGTAAAATTTGACAATAAATTTAGCGCTAAATTTTATGCACAATCTTACAAAAAAGGGAGTTAATGGAGCTTGTTATAGAGCTATTTCTTGCGATCACCGCGCTTGCGATAGTGCTAAATATCGTCTTTAAAATTTTTGAAATTCCCACCATCATCGGCTATATCGTCGCGGGCGTGTGCTTTTCGCAGATCTATAGTCTAAGCAGTGTCGAAAACGCCCATATGTCCGAGCTGGCGGAATTTGGCATCGTCTTTTTGATGTTTACCATCGGGCTTGAGTTTAGCTTCCATCACCTGATGAGCATGAAAAAGGACGTGTTTTTTAATGGCATACTCCAAGTGCTTGGCACCGGTATTATTCTAGCGCTCATCATCGATCAAGCTTTCGGCGGAAACATAAAAACCGTGATGATTATCGGGCTTGCGCTCGCGCTTAGTTCGACGGCGATCGTGCTAAAAACGCTCAACGAAACAGGCGAAATCAACCAAAACTACGGGCGCAAGGTGCTTGGCATCCTGCTCTTTCAAGACCTCGCTGTCATTCCCATTTTACTGATGATTGACATATTCGGCTCGACTGACAATACCCCCGTGAACTATCTAATCTTAAAAACCGCCGTAAGCGCCGCCATAGTGGTAGTGATCCTTTTCGTGCTCGGTAAATTTGCTTTTAACCGCTTCCTCTACTACGTCGTAAGGACAAATTCTAAAGAAATTTTCATCGCGACCATCCTTTTTACCGTCGTGGGGGCTAGCTTTTTGGCGCATGTTTTTGGCTTTTCATACACGCTGGGCGCATTCATCGCGGGTATGCTCATCGCAGAAACCGAGTATAAACACGAGATAGAGGCCGATCTGACACCGTTTCGAGACATACTGCTGGGACTTTTTTTTATCACGATCGGCATGCAGATAAATTTTGAAGTCATCGTCTCGCACTATGGGCTGATCCTGCTCGCTATTATCGTTATAATGGCGCTTAAAACGGTTATGATTTACGCGATCTTATTTCTCTCGACCGGCAAAAGGATAGCGCTAAAAGCGGCGCTATCGCTATGTCAGATAGGTGAGTTTGCGCTTGCGATCTTTTCGCTACTGATGAGCCGCGATATGCTAAGTAAGGAAAACGGGCAAATTTTAATTACAGTCGTAACAGCGACGATGATTTTAACGCCGTTTATTCTTAAAAATTTAAACAAAATCGCCAACCGTTTCGAGTCTAAAGTTGAAAAGCTCGAGGATGAGGAGCATAAAACTCAAATCCCGCCGATGAAAAATCATATCATTGTAGCAGGCTACGGCAGGATAGGGCAAGAAGTTGTGCTACGCCTTAAAGATCAGGGGCTGCTATACGTAGTCGCCGAGAGCGATTTAGAGCTTGTGGATCTGGGCAAATCGCGCGGAGAGAATATATACTTTGTAAATATAATGCAAAAAACTGCGATAGACGAGCTGCATGCGCGCGATGCGTCGGTCATCATCCTAACGATCGCAAATCAGCAAAAGCTCGACATCGTCGCTAAGATGCTAAACGGATCTAATTTAAAAGCAAATATCATAGTGATGCATACGGGTGCCGATCCACAAAGCGAGCTGCAGAGCGAATACGGCGAAAATTTTATCTTCGTAAAAAAGGAGAGAGTAGTAGCCAATGCGCTTTTACAAGAGGCGCTGAAATGCAAGCTAACGCAGTAGCCTTGAGCGTTTAAGATCAAATTTAAACGCATTTGCTATGCCTAAAATCTCCACGCTCTTTATTTTCTTACTTCTATACTCAGCTAATTTAAAGCGTTTTAATGAACGTAGATAAATAGATATATTTAAATGGTGGGCTTGCAAATTTAAAGACGCAAAGTGCTCTGCTTTGGATTGATTTAAATTCTAAATTTAAGCTGTCATTCCACAGCAAAAGGATACTCCGACAAGGATCTGCTGAAAGAGATTTGAGCGATAAAGTTATTTAAAAATTCGTTTAAATTTTACTAATTTCACTCTTTTATCTCTTTATAAACGCTTAAGTTGCGTGCTAGGCAAACAAGGATAGTAATAACGGACACAGGCGTCACTGCTAGAATATAAAATAAGCCAAAAAATAGCCCTATATCGCTAGATTCACTACCGCCGCCGGCAAGCCATAACGCTATAGCCATAATGGGATAATACAAAACCAATGTCATAATCGCAAAATTTTCTATCGCGAAAATCGTATTGCTTTTTTCGGGATTTTCTACGAAAAGTTTACTGTATCTGCGTTTTGAAAAGAGAAATATAATCGTGCAAACGGCGCTAACTATAAACGCCCAGTGTAATTCATACGAATCTGGTGAAAATAAAATCAAAAAAACCGTTGTCGCAAAACTCGCGAAAGCAAATCTGATCAAACGGTGAAGTTGATATTTTTGCTTTAAATTTTTTGCAATTTGTTCTAGAGCTTTGCCGTACTCTAGTGCCTCCTCTTTTCTTTGGATAGATTCTGTTTCAAGGCTCGCGTCATTAAATTTTTGCTCAAATTTAGCGGCTTCATCTTGGGTAGCTTGCGCCTCGCCGTTTGTTTTGTTAAAATTTTGCTCGCTGGAAATTTTATCAGCGACCGCTCCGCCGATTTTTGTCTGCGATTTTGGTGCCGATAGATACACGGTCTCATCGGCGTCAAATTCCGGATTTGCGTTATATGTTGTTATCGCCACCAAAATAGCGATAAAAATAGCGGGTATAATCTGACGCGTATCCCAGTCTATGTGATATTTTATCTGTAAATAAAATCCGATTAAAGCATAAAGGACGTAAAATATCGCAGCCACATGTATCCATAAAGGCTTTATCTGCATCGCTAAATAAAAGCAGGGCATATTTTTTATACTTCAGCCTGTTTAGGCAGACGAGTATATTTATCGTAGATAGCGCGAGCATGCATAAAAAGACATTATGGGCGCATCATGTACAAACGTAAGAAACACGACGATATAAATCAGGAAGGTCAAAAGCGTCCCGAAAAGCAGATATCTACAAAAGCGAAATCTATCGTAGCTTTTTAAAATTTCTTGCGGAATTTGGCTGATGTCCGCGGGGGTTTTGTCTTTTTGCGTTTGCATTTTACCGCCTTTCTCGGTTATTTTAGCTCAAATTTTGCTTTTTTACTCCGTAGCGTTTTAAATTTAATGAAGCGAGTTTTTTGACTTGCTTCTTTTTTAGCGGACAAGCAATCCCGATTTTGCATTAAATTTTTAAAAATGAATACTTACCGGCTCCTGCAATTTTATCGATAAAATTTTTAGCAGGCTAAATTTACGCTTCATTTCTAGCTAAATTTAGCTTCAAAATTTATCCTGCTTCATTCATAAAATAAGGCAACTAAGCTAAAGCTCATCCGTTTTATCCACCCGCACGAACGCCCAGTGCATAAAATCCCGCTTTGGCTCGTATTTGCCGCTGTTAAAATACTCCGCCAGCCGCGCCTCCTCAGCTTCGCTTAGCTCGCCGCCGAGCATCCAGCGCGTCTTTTGCACAAACTCCTCCGCACTTTTCGCTCCGCCGCCGTGACACCAGGCTTTAATATAGCCAAGGCTCGGCAGATAGCCCATTTGAAACAAGATGTTTAAAAGATAGACGAAGCCTGGCTTTTGCTCCACTTCGCGCCCTATCGCATCCAAAATTTCATCATCCACGAAGCTGCCGCCCACCTTAAACGTGATGTAAAGCGATTTTTTAGTCTTTGAAAGAAGCTTTTTAAGCGCGGCTTTTAGATCGTCCACCTCAAGGCAGCGCGAAGCAAAAACCACGTCGCACTCAGGCACGTCAGACCAGTCGTCCTCAAAGGCTTTTTGCGCAAATTTAGCGTTTTTCGCGCCGTAAGCTTTAGCGTTCTCGCGGGCAAACTCTAGCATCCTCGGCGAAAAGTCGTAGCCGTAAATTTGATCCGTCTTTTTTGCCGCCAGCACGCTTAGCGCCCCGCTCCGCACGCAAAATCAAGCAACGTAGAAACGTCCGCAAAATCGACCTTATCTATAAATTCTTGCGCGTAGGCGCTTTTCATCACGCCTTCGTTGAAGCTGGGCGCCTTTTTGTCCCAATGCTCGGCCAGTTTTTTGCCGAATGAGCTTTTTGCCTTTTGCGCCTTATAAAGCGCGTCAAAGTCGATCTCATCGTAGTTTGAAGGTAGAATCATAATTATCCTTTCCTGAATTTATCGGGCAGATCGCACCGGTTTTCGTTAAATTTTAGCGTAAATTTATGCGCCGCGCCTAAACCCGCCTGAAATTTCAAACTGCCCGGCGAAAAGTACTAAGGCAAGCCCATCCCTGCGTATTTTATCTGCTCTAAATTCTTTAAATTTTCACCGAATGATCGTAGCTAAATTTTAAAAAGTCCGCTCATAAATCAAAATTTTTAGTTTGTCGTCCACGCTTGTTCGCTCCGCATTTAAATCGCTGCTTGGATTTATTGTAAGCCTCCAGCCTAGCCGCTATCACCTTTTGCATCGCTTGATTTTTCCTGTTTTTGGCTAAAATTTGCAGCCTCCTTTTGCCGATGCGTTTGTCGGCGGCCTTTAGGATATTTGCAAGCCCCCATTCATCGGCACCAAAGTGCTTTGCAAACAACTCCTCTTTGGGCGTATCGATATATTCGCGGATAAGCTCGCCGATGTCGCTTATGTCGTTACCATACGGATAAATTTTCGTTAGAGCGCCCTGTGCTAGGCTTTTTACGCCGCCGCTTTTTAGCACGAAATCCTTCGGGTAGTCAAAAATAATCTCGCCCGCAAGCGTGATAAAATATCGCGGCAAATCCGTGCTGCCGTGCCTGCTTTGCATCCGATAAACCGTGCAGTGGAGCTTAAAATCAATGCTTTCATCCACAATTTCGTAAAGCCGTTTTTGAAGCTTGCTCCAGCGTTTCATTTTGCCCCCTTTTGTCTATTTTTCGCCTCTTGCGGTTTTGCGCGTAGCTTTTGCTGCCCTTTACGGCGATCGCGCTCGAAGGCTCCGCGCCTTTTCTATTTTTTGCAAATCGCTTTGTAAAATTCTGCCGCGCTAAACGGTCTCCCAAAATCTCGGCTTCGTCTTGATCGCGCTTCGGTTTTTCTCGCGTAAAATTTGCAAAAATTCTTTAAAGTTTGGCGTAAAAATCGAAGCGGCGGGCACAAATTTATACTCGCTCGCGCCGTCTTGTTCGGGCTTGTTTGCGCCGCCACGTTCAAGCTCGCTCGCGCCGCCTGCAAAGCGGATCCGCCAAATCCTAGCATGATTTATCCGTATTTTTGTAACTTCAAGCTCTAAAATTTGCTCAAATTTATACTTCGCCGCGAGCTTCTGTCCGTCAAAAATGTAGATGAAATCCTGATCGAACCAAAGGCTCTCGCATGAGATAAAAAATCGCTCCAACCAAAACAGAAACGGTCGCACGGAAAGCCTTTTTACCTCGCTTATCCCATCTATCGCGGCAAGCTCGCGCGAGCTAAGCCTGCGAGGGTTGCGCCAAAAAAGCGTCCAAATAATCCCGCCCAGAAGTAAGACGCTAAAAATTACGATTAAAATTTGAATTAAAGCTTCAGCCATTTAAAATTCTAAGTCCTTTTATAAATGCAAATTTCGCCTCCGTATCGCCCCAAAACAAACTCCTGCTAAAATCTGCCTCCGCGCCGTTTGCAAGCTCCTCGTAAAGCTTATAAAATCGCCCTTTGTAGGTGCAACCGCTTAGGCAGACGTTGAAAAACGCCTTCGCCGCGTCCTTGCCGCCGAAATAATATACAAAGTAGATCGGGCGCAGATCGAAGGCGCTTAGATTTTTGTTAAATTTAGCCCCGTGCCGCCTCATAAACTCCACCGCCTTTTGTTTGTCCTCAAAAAGCTCAAAAATAGGCAGCGCGTAATCCTTGATAGCCGCGCTAATCTCACGCACGCTGGGTTCAAAGCTAGCGCCCGCGAGCTGCCAGTCGCGAAACTGCCTGCGCGGCGTGAGATAGCTCAGATACGATACGAAAACAAGGTCGGTCGAGTAGGACAGCTCCTCTTGCATCAGCTTTTTTAGGCGCTTGCAGTAGATCGCGACCTGCGGCAGGATGCTCACGCTACCGGAGTAGTTGCGCATGCTGGAGCTAAAATAAATCTCAAATAAAATCTCCTTGTTGCTTGCGAGCTTTGTTAGTTTTTGCCCCTTTTGCGTGGGCTTGAAGTCCGTGAAATTTGCTGCGATCTCGGCGCAGCCGTTTAAAAATATCTCTCGCGGAGTCATGATTTTCCTTTAAATTTATCGTTTAAATTTAGACGTTTTGCTCGCTAGCAATTCGGTTTGCCGCTTACGTTACCGCAGTCGCGGCCCATGCGGCATTTTATAGACGTGCCGTTTTGCTGCCGAAAACCATATAATGCGCGCAATTTTACCCCAATTCGGCTAAATTTAACGGCGCTACGCGCCCGTAAAATTTATAATCTATCCTCGTATCTTTCGTAGTTTATGCCGTAAATTTTATCGATATTTTCGGCGTTTATGAGCCGGTCGCTGCGCCCGAAAGCTAAAATTTCGCCGTCTTTTATAAACAGCGTCAAATTTGAAACGAACTTCGCGTGGCGCGGGTAGTGCGTCGTCTGCACAAAGGTGTAGCCTTCATCGCCTAGCGCCTTTATCATCTCGAGCAACTTGATCTGATTGCCAAAATCCAGCCCATTTGTCGGCTCGTCCATAAAGATCACTTTCGCGCCCTGAACCAGCGTGCGCGCGATGTACGCCAGCTGCCGCTACTTGAAATTTCGCCTTTTAAGATTCTGTCTTTATATGGATTGCGCTTAGAATTTTATATCGTCGCGTTTTTGAAATTTGCGTCGTTGCGAATAAATTTTATCGAGGTTTAAAATTTGATGCCGTGTTGTTGCGCTGCGTAAAATTTCAATAACGCGCTAAATTTAAGTAGCACGTAAAATCAAGCATTGCGCTAAATTTCAAGTTATGCGCCGAATTTAGCTTGCGCGGCAAATCAAGCGCGCTGCCTAATAAAAGCGGTATAAAATTTGCTCGCGCGCTAAGGCCCGTCCCTCGGGGCCTAGGCGTATAAAATTCTACCCAGGCGGATCATGTTCGAGCCGCATTTGATCGCGAGCTCAAAATCATCGCTCATCCCCATCGAGCAGATCCGCGCGCCGTGCGGCACGAGCGCATCGAAGATCTCGCGGCTCGCCTCGAAGCTTCGCGCGATCTGCGCGGGCTCGCTCACGTGCGCGCCGATGCTCATCACGCCGATTAAATTTAGATTTTTGCACTCTTGCTTGATGCGCAAAAACTCCTCCACCGCGCGGTTTTTATCGAGCCCAGTTTTGGAGCTCTCGCCCGCGGCGTTGATCTCCAGCAGCGTATCTAGCGGATAAGTTAGCCGCTTATTTACGGCAAGCGCGAGCTCGCAACTGTTGCAGCTCTGCCACAGCGTCGGGCGCAGAGCGATGAGCTGATTGATTTTGTTGCTTTGCAGCGTGCCGATGAAGTGCCACTTTAGCGGCAGCTCGCGCAAGGCCTCGCTTTTGCGCTTTAGCTCCTGCACTCTATTTTCGCCGAATGCGATCTGTCCTTGCGAATACAGCTCGCGCACCTCATCCGTGCCTACGTTTTTGCTTACCGCGACGAGCTGCACTTCGCCCGCGCCTGCTTTCGCGGCCTCAATGCGCTTTAAAATTTCATCCAGTCTCATTTGTAAAATCCTAAAATTCTAGCGAAATCATTTAGCACCGTAAATATCATTAAAAGCGCTAAAATCCCCATGCCTACGTAGCTGGCGCCTACGAACACCCGCTTTGGTACGGGGCGGCGGAAGATGAGCTCAAATAGATTAAATGCGATGTGCCCGCCGTCGAGTGCTGGGATCGGAAAGAGGTTGATAAGCCCTAAATTTACCGATATTAGCGCCACGAGCGCGAGCAGAACCGCCGCGCCGTAATCGACCGCCTTTGAGGTGATGTCGGTGATAGCGACGATACCGCCCATCTCCTTAGGCGAAACGACGCCGCTGGCGAGCTTTTCGAGCCCTATCAAGATGAGCTTTGATGCCTCCACCGTCTGATCCCACGCGAAGCTAAGCGAGCTCGCGCCCTTGTGATATAGCGTCACGGTCGCGTTGTAATCGGGTGAAATGCCGATGAGCGGCACTCTAATGCTCTCGCGCCAGATGGTTTTTTTCTCGCCGAGCTTCGGCGTGAGCTGTAGGCTCATCCGCTCGCCGCCGCGCATGATTTCTAAGCTTAGAGGTGCTGCGGTTACCTGCCTTGAGATGTCGTCCCACTCGCGGATCCGCTTGCCGTCGATTGATAAAATTTCATCATTTAGCATTAGCCCTGCGCTTGCCGCGGCGGAGCCTGGCGAAATTTTGCCGACCTTGGGCGCTAGCTTTTCGACGCCGATGTAGCCCAGCGCGATGTAGATTAAAAACGCAAGCAGCAGGTTAAAAAACGGCCCCGCAAAAAGTATGATTATGCGCGCGATCGGACCTTTGGAGTTGTAGCTATCAGGGTCCGCGCTTACTGCGGCGGGATCCAAATCCTCCTGCCCCTTAAGGCTCACGTAGCCTCCCAGCGGGATCGCGCTGATGGCGTACTGCGTCGCGCCGATGCGCTTGGTAAAGACCTTCTCGCCGAAGCCCACGCTAAAGACGTTCACCCCCACGCCCAGCGCCCGCGCCGCCAAAAAATGTCCCAGCTCGTGGAAAAAGATGAGGAAGCTGATCGCCAGCACCGTGACCATAAAATTTATCGAGTAAAAATAAAATCCGACCGCGAGGATCGCCAGTGTTAAAATTATGCTTTTCAAATTTCAGACCTTTGTAAAAAATAGGCTAAGCTTACTATGATTTTGCAAATTTTAAGCTTAGATCGCCGTTTAAAGCCTTAGCTCGCTTTTTTAACTTGGTTGGCTTTTTGAGCTTAGCCCGTCGTTTCGGGATATAAATTTAACTAAATAAAGGGCGTGCGGCGGATGGAGGACGAGAGGAATTTAAAATTTTAAAAGCGAAATTTTACCGCGAGATTTTGCGGAGTGGATTATAAAATTTTACCGCACGAGGCTTTGTGCTTTGAAATGCCGCTATGCTTTGAAATTTCATTATGTCTTGGCAAGTCGTCATATTCTGAAATTTTGTCGCTCTTTGAAATTCCATTATGTTTTAAAATACTGCCGCACCGCCCTGAAATTTTGCACGGCGGTTAGACGGAATTCTGCGCCGTGAAATTTACGCGGCGGAATTTTATATAACAAAATTTATAGGCTTAGCTTGCCGCCGTACGCTTACAGATTAAGCATCTATAGAATTTTATCTCGCAAATTGATAGTGTTAAATTATAAAATTTAACGCCGCCGATATAGGTGAAATTTCGGGCTGAAATTTTATCGCCAAAACCCGCTTTAAGCGAGCGTTTTGGCGCTCTACGATGCCGATTTTTTCTTCAACTACGAAAGCCATATCTAGTCTAAATTCTAAAATTTAACTCTTTTTCGTAGCCTTAGCATACGCTGCGACGTATTCAAAGCCCGAATATAGCGTCAGTGCGACCGCGATCCAGAGCAGGGCGTTTGCATAGGGCCACTGCATCGTTAGCCAGCCGATAGTGATCATCTGAAAGACTGTTTTTACCTTACCCGCCATCGACGCGGCGACCTCTACGCCGTCGCCCGCCATCGCCACGCGAAGCCCCGTGATGAAAAACTCGCGGATTAGGATTAAGTAGATCGCCCACGGGCTAGCGCGCCCGATAAACATAAGCCCCAAAAAACCCGCAAGCGTAAGCATCTTATCGGCGAGCGGATCGATGATGGCGCCTAGTTTGGTCTTCTGGTTCCAAGAGCGCGCGATGTATCCGTCGAAAAAGTCCGTGACGGAGGCGATTACGAAGACGAGCGCGGCGAAATAATCGATCCAGCTTACGTGCACCGAGCCCACCATGCCGCCGTTCGCATGGCCGGCTAGTAAGATCAGCCAAAAAAACAGCGGCGCCAGCGCAACGCGAAAGCTCGCTAAAATATTGGGTAAATTTAGCATTATTTAAAGGTCGTTCCGCCGTCGACGATGAAGGTGTGCCCCGTCACCCAGCTAGCCTTGCTCGAGCATAGAAATAAACATGCTCCCGCCAGATCCTCCGGCTGTCCCATGCGTCCTAGTGGGCTAAGCTCGGCGGTTTTATCGCGCACCTCTTCGTAGTTCGTAAAGGCCCGCAGCGCGTCCGTTTCGATCGGTCCGCCGCTAACGACGTTTACGCGGATGTTTTTCTCTCCTAGCTCGGTTGCGGCGTAGCGCGCCATCGCTTCGACGGCGGCTTTTGCAGTGCCGTGACCCGCGTAGTTTTCGATATAGACTAAATTTCCCGTGGAGCTAAGCGAGATGATCGAGCCGCCGCCTACCGCTTCCATGCGCTTTGCGGCTTCTTGAGCGCCCACGACGAAGGCATTTACGGTTGCGGTAAAGATATTGTTGATACCGCGCGGCTTTAGTCTCATAAATTTAGTGTATCCGCCCGCGACCGCGCGACCTGAGATGATGGCGTTTGAGATGAAAAAATCCACTCGCGCAAAATCCTCGTCGATCTTGGCAAAGAGCTCTTTGTAGGTCTCGGGCTCTAAGATATTGAGCGCATAAGCGCGCGCCTTGATGCCGTAAGCCTTCTCAAGATCGGCTGCTTGCGAAGTCGCTAGCTCCTCGTTGGAATTATACGTAAAAGCGATATTTGCCCCCGCAGCTGCGAATTCCAAAACTATCGCCCTGCCTATGCCTCTCGTGCCGCCGCTGATAACTAGCGTTTTTCCTTTAAATTCGTTCGTCAATTAAAATCCTTTTATAGTGTATTGTTTCATTACGTTTTCTATTTTTTTGAGGTTTTCCGCGCTCGGCTCGCAAAGCGGCAAGCGGTACTCCAAACTCGGCGTTAGGCCTGCAATATACATCGCCGCTTTGATCGGGATCGGATTGCTCTCGCAGAATAAAATTTTATTGATCGCGTAGAGATCGTCGTTGATCTGCTTGGCCTTTAAAAACTCATTTTGTAGAGCAAATTTCGTTAGTCTCGCCGTGTAATCAGGCAGTAAATTTGCAGTGACCGAGATCACGCCCTTACCGCCGTTACTTAGGATCGGATAGTTGATCGCATCCTCGCCGCTAAGCACGCTAAGGCGCGGCTCGTGCGCGAGTAGATCGACGCATTTATCGATGCTGCCGCTGGCTTCTTTGACGCCGTAGATGTTCTCGCAGTCATTAAAAAGCTTGATGATCGTATCTGCGGCTATGTCGCAGCCGGTGCGACCCGGGACGTTATATAGTAACACCGGCAGATCTACCGAGCTCGCGATCGCTTTATAGTGCAGATAGAGTCCCTTTTGGGTGGGTTTGTTGTAGTAGGGCGCTACGGATAAAATTCCGTCCGCGCCGTGAGCCTGTGCAAACTGCGCGAGCCCGATCGCTTCGTGAGTGGCGTTGCTGCCCGCGCCTGCTAGTACCTTGACGTCCGTGCCCTTGCACGCATCTACGGCGATCTCGATACAGACGCGGTGCTCGTCGTGCGTCAGCGTCGCGCTCTCGCCCGTGGTACCTACGGGTACTACCGCGCTTATGCCGTTTGCGATCTGTCTTTTGATGAGCTTGGAGTAGGTCTGCTCGTCCAGTTTGCCCTCTTTAAAAGGCGTGATCAGCGCCGTCATAGAGCCGATTATGACATTTTTATTCATCGTTTTCCTTTCGTAAGATAATGTTCGTGGAGCTTTTAAGGCTTAGATAGGTTTTCATCACTTTTTTAACCGCGTTTTTATCTAGACTTTTGATCTCGCGCTCCAGCCTAAATAGCGCGTCCAGATCGCCGCGGACGATGTAGCTACCGTACATCTGCGCTACCTTGCTAGCGCTGTCGAGGGAGTAGATCAGATCGCTGCTTAGGGTGTTTTTGATCTTTAACATATCATCGTCGCTTATTTTAGCTTTTTTGGCTTTTTCGATCAGCGCCAAAATTTCATCTCTTAGCGCCTCGCCGCTTACGCCCTGGTTGCAAACGGCAAAGACCATAAATAAATTCTCGTCCTTGGCGCTCATATCGTAGATGTTGATCTGATTGGCGAGCTTTTTCTCATCGACCAGCACGCGCTGCAAAAGCGAGCTCTTGCCGCCGCTAAGATATATATCCATCGCTTTGATCGCCGCGGCGTCAGGGTGGTTAAACGGCGGAATTTTAAAGGCGACTGCAACGATCTGCGCCTCGCTGTTTTTGTAAATAACGCTAAGCTTCTCGCCGTCTTGCGCAGGCTCGGTGCAGTGAAGGCGCGGAATTTCGCCCTTATTTTTTACCGGCGCGAAATATTTTTTAGCCGCATCAAACGCCGCCTTTTCGCCGATGTCGCCGGTGATCAGCAGCACGGCGTTTCGCGGCTGATAAAATTTAGCGTGAAATTCCTTGATATCTTTTATGCTCCAGTTTTCGATGTCCTTGCGAAAGCCGATCGGCGTCCAGTGGTATGGATGGTACAAAAACGCGGCGTTATAGAGCCTGAAAAATAGGTATCCGAACGGATCGTTATCGGTGCGCCACAGCCGCTCCTCGAGTACAACCTTGCGCTCGGGCTGAAATTCTCTGTCTTTGAGGCTTAAGTTTTGCATTATGTCGGCGTAAAGATCTAAGCAGACCTCTAAATTTGAGCTCGCGCACTTGATGAAGTAGTGCGTGTAATCAAAGCCCGTGCTTGCGTTATTCACGCCACCAAAGCCCTTTACGATCGCGTCGAACTCGCCCGCCTTGCGATTTTTCGTGGATTTAAAATTTAGATGCTCCAGCATGTGCGCGATGCCGCTTTTGCCCATCGTCTCGTCGCGCGAGCCGACGTTGTAAAACACGTCCACGCTGATGACGCCGCTGCCTTTATTCATCGGGATGTGATAAATTTGAAGCCCATTTTGCAGCGTGATTTTCTTAAATTTCGGAAACATTAATCTTTTTTCGCCTTTCGTTTTTTGCTTGAGTTTTGCTCTGCGTCTTGGGCGCCGCTCGCTTCTTTGACCTCTTTAAGCTCTTTGGTCTCTTCGACCTCGGAATTTTTAGTTTTGGCGCCGCCTTGTTTTGCGTTTTTGGCCTTGGAGCTTTTGCTTTCTGCGCTACCTTTTGGCACGGCTTTAGTTTTAGAATTTTTACTTTCTATGTCGTTTTTTGACGCGGCTTTGGTCGCGGTTTTATTTTTAGATGCGGTTTTTGTTTTGGCGGTTTTGCTTGCCGCGCTGCTTTGTTTCGCGTTTTTGGCCTCTAAATTCTCGCTCTTTGCACCGCTTTGCGAGAGATTTTTTACTTCGGCGTCCTTCTGCTGCGAGGCGTTATCCTGCGCGGCGTCATTATCCTGCGGAGTTTCCTTCTGTGCGGCGTCATTCTGCGAGGCATCCTTTGAAATTTTACCGCGCTTGGAGCTTACGCTGCTCTTGGAGGTAGTTTTTGAAATTTTATCCGACTTTCGATCCGCGCCGCTTTGCTTTGTGCTTTTAGCCTCTAAATTTTTGCTTTTTACACTGCTTCGTTTTGTATTTTTAACCTCGGAAATTTTGTTCTCCGCGCTACTTTGCTCGATTGATCTTTGATCCGTCGCGACAGCTGCGCTTACTAAGGCGTTTAAATTTGCCGAAGCGCTAGAATTTTTGTCTGATTCGGAGCTTGAGCCCGTTTGAGCGCTTAAAATTTCATCTGCTTGAACGCTCGAAATTTCATCTGTTTTAGCGGCAGAAATTTCGTCAGCTTGGGCGCTCGATATTTCGCTTTTGCCGTCATTTGAAATTCCGTTCGCATCCCTGCTTTCGGGCGCGTTTGAAATTTTATCCGTTTCCTCGCCTTTGCTCGCACTTGAAATTTCATCCGTTTTAGCTTCCGCGTCTTTATTTTCGCAAGCGCGCAAATCCGCACCGTCGCCGTGACTTTCGGCGCGATCGCCTCTCGCGCCGTATCCTTCGCCCGCGCGATCTTTTAAATTCGCCCCGACCGCCTCGCTGATGTTTTTAAAACCGTCTGCGCGCAAAAGCTCTGCCAGCCCTTCGTTGATCGATTTTGCGACGAACGGACCTTTGAAGATAAAGGCGGTAAAAATTTGAACCAGGCTCGCGCCCGATTTGATGCGCTCGTAGGCCTCCTGCGCGCTGTCTATGCCGCCGCAGCTGATTAGGATCGTGCGGCCGAAGAGCTCGCGAGCGACCTGCGCGAAAAGCTCGCGCGATTTTTCGGTGATCAGCCTGCCGCTTAGGCCGCCGAAATCCCTGGCATTGGGGCTCAGCGAATAATCAACGCTGGTGTTGTTTATGATGATGCCGCTTGCGCCGCTTTGCACCGCGCACTCGCACAGCGCGATCGCCTGATCTGCGCTCATATCGGGCGCCAGCTTTAAGACGAGCGGCCTGTTCGTGATCTTTTTCATCGCTTTGATCAGCTCGCTTATGAAGCTGTTTTCTTGCAAAGCACGCAGATTGGGGGTGTTCGGCGAGCTTACGTTGATGATGAAAAAATCGCATAGCCCGTTAAATTTACGGCCCAAGGCTTCGTAATCGCTTAGCGCATCCTCGTTCGAGGTGGCTTTGTTTTTGCCGATGTTTGCGGCGATCGGGATTACAAAAGGATAAATTTTTCGCACGCGACGCTCGATAATATCGGCGCCTTCGTTGTTAAAGCCCATCGCGTTTTGAATGCTCTGCTCGCTAACGAGGCGAAAAAGTCGCGGCTTTTCGTTGCCGCTTTGAGGTCGCGGCGTAAAGGTGCCAAAATCGATGTGTCCGAAGCCAAGAGCGGCCAGCGGCGCGATCATCGTGGCGTTTTTGTCGAAGCCACCCGCGATACCTACGGGGTTATCAAAGCTGAGATTCCATATATTTTGAGTTAAAATTTCATCTTTATAAATGCCGAATTTTGCCAGAGCTTCAAGCCCGCCCGGAGTCGCATAAAGTGCACGAAGTCCGAATTCTGCGATCTTATGAGCGGTTTCTGGATCAAATCGAAAAAAGATTTTTTTCAAGGTATCGTAATTCATAATGTTTCCTCAAATTTTGCATAATGGTAGCTAAAATTTAATTAAATATAGATAAGGAATTCGCGCTGAATTGCAATTCGCGGCGGTTAAATTTAATTTTAGAATTACGCGAGAAATGCAGGTAAAATTTCTACGGCTTGCAATGGGCGGTTTAAATTTACGCAGAAGTTCAAAGATGTGCGGTGTAAATTTTATAA
>NZ_CALIJA010000010.1 GCF_938017615.1 uncultured Campylobacter sp.
AAGGATTAAATATGAAGAAATTTCTTCTCGCTTCGCTTCTTAGCGCTAGCGTCGTCAGCTTCGCTCTTGCCGAAAAAATC
The DNA here is from genome assembly GCF_938017615.1 of uncultured Campylobacter sp. Classification (GTDB taxonomy): domain Bacteria; phylum Campylobacterota; class Campylobacteria; order Campylobacterales; family Campylobacteraceae; genus Campylobacter_B. Next base: position 81 of record NZ_CALIJA010000010.1, read on the forward strand.
GTAGTCGCCGCTACTCCGATACCGCATGCCGAAATTTTAGAGCAGATCAAGCCCGATCTAAAAGCCCAAGGCTACGATCTTGAAGTAAAAGTTTTCAACGACTACGTAACCCCGAACCTCGCTACCGACAGCGGCGACGTGGATGCGGGATTTTTCCAGCACGTGCCGTATATGGAGGAATTTAACGCCAATAAAGGCACGAAGTTAAAAGCGACCGTGGGCGTGCATTTAGAGCCGATGGGCATCTACAGCCATAAGATTAAAAATTTAAAAGATCTTAAAAACGGTGCTAAAGTTGCCGTGCCAAACGATCCGACTAACGAAAGCCGCGCTCTTGATCTACTCGTAGCCGCGGGGCTCATCGAAGTTGATCAAAACGCCAAGCTTCGCACGCCGTTAGATGTCACGAAAAACCCTAAAAATTTAGAAATTTTAGAGCTTGAGGGCGCCGCACTTCCACGCACTCTGGGCGATGTAGATATTGCGGTTATCAACTCAAATTTTGCCTTTAACGCAAATTTAAACCCGATCAAAGATTCGCTATTTTTAGAAAAGGCTGAGGGCAACCCTTATACAAATGTTATTAGCGTTAAAGAAGGCAACGAAAACAGCCCTAAGATCAAGGCGCTAGATAAAGCGATTCAAAGCGAGAAAGTGAAAAAATTTATCGAGACGCAATATAAAGGCGCAATCATCCCGTCGTTTTAACTCCCCTCTTTTTAAAATTCGGCGCAGGATTCGCGCCGAATTTGCTGGCATTCGCTATTTTATTTACTATCTTTTTTTATAATTGCGCGAAATTTACCGAATAAAGGAAAAATAATGAAAAGAATTTTATCTTTCAGCTTTGTTGCCGCTATGGCTATATCTTCGCTTAATGCAGGCGTTTTGGCTACTGCAAAAGACGCAAATATCACTATTACGGATGAGGATGTTGCACCGTTTTTGGCTCAAGGTATGCAGCACGGCGGACAGGAACCGACCGCCGATGAGAAGAAAAAACTAATCGATGATCTAATCAAATACAAACTTCTAATCGCAGAGGCGAAAAAATCAGGTATTGAAAACAGCGACGAATATAAGCATCAGCTAGAGCTTGCTAAAGATGGCATTGCATTTAATCTATGGCAACGCGAGCAAGCTAAAGACGTAAGCGTCAGCGACGAGGAAGCTAAAAAAATTTATGATGAAAATAAACAGAATTTCATGCAACCAGATTCCGTTACCGCAAGTCATATTTTAGTAGCAGACGAAAAGGCTGCTAAAAACGCGATTGCGAAGCTATCAAAAGTCAAAAAAGAGAATTTGAAAGAGGAATTTAATAAGCTAGCCAAAGAAATTTCAATCGATCCAAGTGCGAAAGAAAACGGTGGCGATTTGGGCTCTTTCGGCAAAGGCATGATGGTGCCGGAGTTTGAAAAAGCAGCGTTTGCGCTAAAAGATGGTGAGATGAGCAAAACGCCGGTAAAGACGCAATTCGGATATCATGTAATCTACAAAGAAAGCAGCAAAAAGGCTGAGACTATGCCGTTTGAAAAGGTAAAAGATCTCATCAAAAATCAATTACTTCCAAGCAAAGTAAACAAAAAAATCGATGACAAGGCTAATGAGCTATTCGGCAAACTAAACATCGAATACGCAAAATAGTTTTAATTTTAAGGCGCGAGGCTATTAAATTTATATGCAAGTTCGCTGCGGCAGTAACTTGCAGGGATAAATTTTAGCTCGCGCCTTTGTTTTATATGCGCTAAATTTCGCGAAATTTTAAGCCACTCTTATATCGACGGATTGTTAAATTTCAAGCTTATTTGCTTTGCTGATGCTAAATTTCGCGAAATTTTAGGCTCAGCTGGTTTTTTCACATTAAATCAAGGAATTCAAATGCTTTCTAATATCGTAAATTTTATCGTAGAATTTGTCGCGGGCTGGGGATACCTTGGCATTTTTGTGATGATGTTTTTAGAAAGCAGCTTCTTTCCTTTCCCAAGTGAAGTCGTGATGATCCCTGCAGGCTATCTGGCCTCAAAATCGCAGATGAGCTTTGTTGCGGCATTTGTTTGTGGGCTTGGCGGCAGCATCACCGGCGCGCTGTTTAATTACTATCTATGCTACTTTTTTGGACGTAAGATTATCGCTAAATACGGCAAATACGTAGGCATCACCGAGGAGAAATTTGCAAAATTCGAAGCATTTTTTAACCGCCATGGCGAAATTTCAACGTTTAACTGCCGCTTAATCCCTGGCATCCGTCAATACATCAGCCTTCCTGCGGGCCTTGCAAAGATGAATATAGCGCGCTTCGTGCTATTTACCGGGCTTGGAGCTGCGATTTGGACATTAATACTGATGAGCTTGGGATATTTCATCGGCGAAAATGAGGAGCTAATCAAGCAAGATCTGCATCTAATTACGATCGCTCTGTTCGCCGTCGTCATTATAATCTCGCTCCTATATATTTATTTTATAAAA
>NZ_CALIJA010000011.1 GCF_938017615.1 uncultured Campylobacter sp.
TTAAAGCGGTACGCGAGCTGGGTTCAGAACGTCGTGAGACAGTTCGGTCCCTATCTGCCGTGGGCGTAAGAAGATTGAGGAGAGTTGACCCTAGTACGAGAGGACCGGGTTGAACCGACCACTGGTGTACCGGTTGTTCTGCCAAGAGCACCGCCGGGTAGCTAAGTCGGGATGCGATAAGAGCTGAAAGCATCTAAGCTCGAAGCCGACTCCAAGATGAATCTTCTTTTAAGAGCTCTAGTAGACTACTAGTTTGATAGGCCGGATGTGTAATGGATGAAAGTCCTTTAGCTGACCGGTACTAATAGCTCGTTTGCTTATCTTTTAAGCATTACTTCCTTGTTAAGGATAAATTTTACTTCGTCTTTTTATTTTATACTGCGTTGCGTTTCGCTTCGGATTACGGTCACGAACTTATATGTTCGCTCCCTTATCCTAGCTCACGCGCCTTGTCTAAAAGTAAAAATACTTTGTAAAATGCCTTGGATATTAAATTTAAAAGCAAAGATGAATAACCAAATTTATACTTAAAGCATCAATCCTAAAACAAACTCCGTTTTATAAAACAAGATCTGACTTTAACGATGAACGCAGTGTTAAATAAGAGATTATAAAAGATATCCGTAATCTACGATTAATCCGATAGATTACGAAGTATATTTTTGATATGAGGCGAACAGGCAGGAGCGAGTAAAGCAGCTCATGCGCTACGCGGCTAAAGCTCGTAACGTATTCGCAGTATATAATATTACTATCAAACAACAAAAGCAATCCCTTATTTAACACTGCCTGTGGCTATACAGACGAGGAAACGCCTTGCTCCATCTCGAACCAAGAAGCTAAGCTCGTCCTGGCTGATGATACTATCCGTTACTCGGACGGGGAAAGTAGGTCGCTGCAGGCTTTGTTAGAATCTCATAACTTTCCATGCAATTTCCAATTTAAATTCTATTTCAGTATCTTTAGCTTATCGCTTCTTTTAGCCAATAAATATTGCTTGATAAATTTAAAATTCCATAGCCTTTTTAGAATTTTAGAACCTTCTGCAAATACAAATTTTAAATCTAATCCTCCATCAATACAAAATCTCAAAACTCTGCATTAAATTTGACTTATATTGAGTGAAAAATGATACGGATTGAAATTTTTTTATAATACTTGCTTTGTTCGTATTATTTTTCCATACTGTCCTGTTGCGTTTGCTTTTTAACTTCTATGGCGCGATCTTTATTTCTAACCTCTACAAGCCTCATTTATGATTTATACGTTCGTTTTTTAATGCATTGCCGCGTTTTTATATCTAAATTATAAAGCCGCCGGCAACTTATAAAGCTTTCGAATGATTTAAACTAGATACCAAATAAAGCTTGGCAAGCATTGTTACTTAATATAATGAAACGTTCTATAAGCAGATAAAACCCTATTAAAAATCAAGCCTATAAAAGCATGTCCTACAAAAGCAAGCTTATTGATGCGGCTAAATTTTATGAAGATTGCTCGTATAGCTTTGTACGTAAAGTATCCGTGCCTTTCACAGCACCAGTATCCCGTCGCCGTATTGTTGTATATAGTCTCGCACGTAAAAAGTCTCCGTGCGCAGCAAGGTAGGACTAAATTTTATAAGTACCGCCGCTTAGCCTTTTACATGATTTAAATCCAAATCCAGTTTCAATGCTTGCGGTATTAAATTTAATATATCTAGCTTTATCCTTTTCGGTCTCCAAAGAGGAGCAAAAAAAGCGCTGTTGAATTAATATATCTAGCCTTATCCGCGCCTATCTGCTTTTTAAGATCAAGCTAAGATTTAACGTATTTAATAAAACGATCGAAGCAGATAAAATTTCAATATATCTCTTAAATTTTATCTCCCTTTAAGCCCGCTGCAAATATAATCCCTACCGTATTGCAAGGTAGCGTAATAGCATATGGGCGCATTCCCTTTTCTAGCACTGACGCGGGATAGGTATGCAAAAGCCTCAATGCTAATAGACGTTTTATTTGACAATACAAATATCTTAACCTTAAAGGACTTTTAATGAAAAACCTATTTAAATCCGCACTATTTCTATCGCTTCCTGCATTTATGCTAGCAGCAGTAAATTTAAACACCGCAAGTAAAGAGGAGCTTATGGCGCTTCCGGGCATCGGAGAGGTAAAAGCTCAGGCTATTATAGATTACCGCAAGGATAATAAATTTAAAGATATCGAGGATATCAAAAACATTAAAGGCATAGGCGATAAGAGATTTGAGCTTATTAAAGATGATCTTGCCGTAAGCGGACAGACCGACATTAGTGATCTAAAATCTGCCAAGAAAAAAGCAAGTAAAAAAGCTAAAGATACCGCCAAATCTGCTAAAGCTAAAGCAAATACTAAATCGGAAAAGATGCAAGAGAAAATGGATGATAGCATGGATAAAGCTATGAATGATGATGGTAAAGTAAAAGGCTCTACGGCTAAGTTGAAAAACGAAGCTAAAGAAGAGGGATCATCTAAGGCTTCTGGTAAGAGGAGTAAGAAGGGTAAGGGAGAGTAATTTCTCCCGACCTTAGCTCATTATTCTACAAGCCTAGCACTTGCGACGAATCATGATCTACGTAGCAAGAGCATAAATTTAGGCGGAGCTATGGAAGTGTGCAAGATTTCAATTCGCATCTTGCGTAATTAGCTTGTGATCGACTATACTGTAGATTTAGAAGTTTACAGTTCGATTTAAACTTGCGGATGCAATTTTATTTTATGATACGGTGAGCCGATATTTTTTGGAATTTTAAGGTGTAAATTCTTGATTTTTCATAAATTTTAATCTCACTACTTTTAAACAGAACTAAAACTACCCTAAAGACCGCCTAACTACAGCAAGGTATCGGCAAATCGATTATCGGCACGTTTAAGCTAATGCCTAGAAATCGTGTAGGCTAAATGTCAAGCCATAAGAAATCATAGCGGTTTAGGGCGGCAATTTTGCAGAAGTGGCAGTGGGTTTATCTGATCAAAGTGTATAGCGTAGTGCGAGAGTGGCGCTTAAAAAGACCACAAGAGATAGGTTTAAAGCAAATTTTACCCTATTTAAATGCTAGCATTATTACGCCTGTGCCGATGAGTGCTAGCGCGAGCCATTCGCGAAGACTCGGGCGCTCGCCTAAAAATATCACGGCTATGATCACAACGAGCACTACGCTTAGTTTATCGATCGGTGCTACTTGATAGGCTTTGCCGATTTGCAGAGCTTTGAAATACGCTAGCCACGATGCACCCGTCGCCAGCCCACTTAGTATCAAAAATACCCAGTTGCGAGGGCTCAGGCTCGATAGCGGCTGCCAGGCTTTGGCGTAGCGTAGGAACACGGCGAGGCAAAAGGCTATGATGATCGTGCGGATAAAAGTTGCGAAGTGGGAGTTAATGCCTTCGAGTCCGATTTTTGCAAATATCGCAGTCAGCGCCGCAAAGAGTGCTGATGCAAGCTAGCCGCTGGGTAAAAGAAGCTAGAGCTCTGCTGTTTTAATTTAGATACGATTGCCAAGTCTCGCTGCGATTACTGCTAAATTCTACCCCGCATATATAGAAAAATCGTCAAAAGCACATTCTCGCTTCGCCTAACACTAAGAGAGGTCTGTTTAAATTCCACTTCGACGCTCCTCAAAAACAAATGCCAGCGACGCAAGCGCATCCATCGTCGTTTAAATTCCAATTCGATGCCTCTCAAAAAAGCAAACTTTAAGCCCAAACCTACTACTCTAAAAGTTCAAATTTTACAAATAAGGATACTGAATGAAAAATTTCATATTTTCCGCGCTTTTGGCTCTTGGCATCGCAGGCTGCGCCGCAAGCACCGCTCCGACGCCTGCAGGCAACTTACGCTCGCTCAAATCCGAGATCGTAAACTACACTCGCCAAAGCTCCACAGCTTACGTATATACGTTTAAAGACCTATCCAGCGGCGAGCTCTACACCGCTCGCGCAAGCAGATACTATGCGGCTGCAGGAGATACTGCCTACATAAGTACCGCTTCAGGCGCTATCACCGATATGCGAATCATCTCGCGCAAAGCGGGTTCCGTTGCTCCGCGCGCTTATGATATCGGTAAAATCGAGACCAAACAAATGCATAAAAATGACGCTATTGCTGTACCAGAGAGCGAAAATATTAGCTTTTAATCCCACGCGATTTTTAACCGCTGCGCCCTTTAAGGTAAGCGAGCCTGCTTTTAATTTGCGAAACGCTTTTGTGTTCGTTCTCTACTCTTATGAAGGCAATAGTTTCTGTTTTTAATCTAGCGGGCTGGCGTGATTTGCTTGCGCTTTAAAGTCCGCTGATTCTTTATGCGATTGCCTGCATAAATTTTATATTTTATAAGTTGTGGAATTTTGTATTTCACGAAATTCTGCGCTGCACATCTTACTTATATGGCTAGGTTAGCATTTTCTATTCGCTTGCTTTCGCGCTTAAAATTCCTTGCTGCATAGTGCCATTTTGTCCGCAAAATTCTATATTATAGAAATACAGCTGGCGCTAGAATTTTGATTGCGAACTTCTTATCAATTTTCTTTCTGCGGTTTTTCGCGTACTGCTCGTTCTCAGTGCTGTATTCTCCACTGATAAGATGTTGCGTGGATTTTTTAAACCCACGCTTTGCGAATTTTGTATCGTAAAATTTTATCAAATTTCTCCCGCATGAAAGAGGTGTTGCCGTCTGTTTACCGCGGTCTGATATAATCCCCACATCGAAATTAGAACTCCTTTCAATAATCGGCGAGGCCTGTGTGGGTCTCGCTTTTTTTATGCCCGTTAAATTTGGGTTTTCGGTAAATACTCGGTAACAATTTGGTAAAATTTTAGTATTTTTCAGCCTATTTTAAGCATATAATTTGTCATTTTGTGCTACTATTGCGCTTACAAACTTTTAAAGGAGTTCAAAATGAAACTAGTTAAACTTAGTTTAGCGGCAGCAGTCGCTGCAGGTGCTCTTGCTATGAGTGCAAGTGCTGTTCCGTTAGAGGAAGCTATCAAGGATGTGGATCTAAACGGATACGCTCGTATGCGATATACACACAATAATGAATCCGATAAAAATGTCCACCGCGAGAAATCTAGTGTCTGGGAATTCAAATCCGAAGTAGATTTCAAAGCTAAAATCGACGATAACTTTTTCGGTGTAGTCGGTGTTAGATTCATGGATAGAGATAACGGTCAGACTTTTTCATCTTCAGACGGTGTATATCTTCAGGAGAAAAATGAAGAGGATGATGAGTCTCAATTTGATATTGCCAAGGCCTACTTAGGATATGCTATTGGCGGCACTACGATTACAGTTGGTCGCCAGGGTATAGGTTCGTTCTTTACGGATGATATGTATGGGGACGGTGTTAAGATTACTAGCACCGATATCGAGGGGCTAACTCTTACTGGCTTTTGGATGGACTCTTTAGAGAATGATAGTGATATTGGCAGCCTTAAGTGGAATAGAACAGGTGCAATGGCTCCATTAGGAGGAAAATTAACTACCGATCATAATCTATATGGCATAGGGGCTATGGGTTCATACGATCCGGTAGCTTTCCAACTATGGTATAACTCTTTAGAGGATGTAGCCGATCTTTTCGCTGCAGAGTTAGCATTTAACTTTGATATTTCCGATGATTTCAATATCGGTGTAAAAGGTCAATACGCGTTTTCTGATTTTGACAAAGCGTCTTATGGCCATTGGAATAATATTCCTGTTCCACCAGTGTTTGTTACAGAGACTGATGTAGGTGATGCAGATTTTTGGGCTGCAGAGGCTAGTATGGGTCTATTCGGTATCGATTTAGCTGCAGGTTATTTGAGATTCGAGCCTGATAATAAAGATCGCGCTTCTTTTGTATCTTTTGAAGATCAAGGCTCCTTTATTAGCCCGGGTGAGCAGTTGCTAGATTATACGAACTTTACTGGTAAAAATCATTATTGGTATGCAGTAGCAGGCTATACTATTCCTGATACTGGTATCAGAATCGGTGCCGATTACCT
>NZ_CALIJA010000012.1 GCF_938017615.1 uncultured Campylobacter sp.
TTTCTGTCCAGAAACATCGCTCATCGCAGACCATAAGCTCATCGTCGTTAAATTTAAAATTTGAAAGGTTATATTTGTCAAAATGGAACAAGGAGATTGCGGGTATAACCATCTACACGCTCACGTAGTTATTTTTATGGACGGACAAAGCAGTAGAGAGCAAACAGTACCAATAATAGCCAAGCGTCTTTGCGATTTTACCGGGATAACAATATCACAAATGTAAAGGATGTTCTCATAATTGTAATTTAGGGAAATATAAGCATGATGGACTAGGCAGGATTTGCTACAATGATAAAGAAAAAATACAAATTTTAAAAGAGAAGGTGCTACCTTATTTGTACAAAGGTAAACAAAACATAGTCAGTTAAGACAGGAAAAGCTTTAGAGCTTTGAGGCGCGGTCTTATGCAAAGAAAAATAAAAGAGGTAGGCCTAGAAAACATTAGTCACATTAATGTATTTTATGCCAATTTTTACACCAGTAATGTTATAATTTCGTTCAAAATTTAAAACTTAGGTAATAGATATGGCACTCAAAAAGACAGAACTTTATTCATCGCTTTGGGCTAGTTGCGATGAACTGCGCGGCGGCATGGACGCAAGCCTTTACAAAAACTATGTTCTAACGCTCTTATTTTTAAAATATATTTCAGACCGCAAGGATAGCACGCTTATAGAACTGCCTACAGGCACTGACTATGCAAGCATTGTCACACTTAAACACAAACCAAACATAGGCGATGAGCTAAACAAAAAGATAGCCTCTATCGCAGAAGCAAATGACATTCAAGGCGTTATAAATCAAGCTGATTTTAACGACGAGGATAAATTAGGCAAAGGCAAAGAGCTGGTTGATAGGCTTAGTACGCTAGTATCGATTTTTGAGAACCTTGACTTTTCGTCAAACAGCTCTGAGGGCGATGACTTGCTGGGCGATGCATACGAGTATCTCATGCGCCATTTTGCGACGGAATCCGGCAAATCAAAAGGACAGTTCTATACCCCCGCTGAGGTATCGCGCATCATGGCGCAAATCATAGGCATTCCGCCTACCGCCAACCGTTCTATAACGGTTTACGACCCAACTTGTGGATCCGGCTCACTCCTGCTTAAAGCCGCCAATCAGTCAAAATTGGGACTTAGTATCTATGGTCAAGAGATAGATGTAGCCACCTATGCACTTGCTCGTATGAATATGATACTCCACGGCAATGACACCGCCGAAATTCGCCAAGGAAATACTATAGCTCAACCTGCATTTACAGATAAAAATATATTAAAACGTTTTGATTTTGCCGTAGCTAATCCGCCGTTTTCTAATAAAACCTGGACAAACGGCATAGTTCCAACAACAGACATCTACAGCCGTTTTAAAATAGGCATTCCGCCAGAAAAAAATGGCGATTATGCATTCTTGCTCCATCTTATTGCAAGCCTTAAAACCACTGGTAAAGGCGCTATCATCTTGCCTCACGGAGTGCTATTTCGCGGAGATGCAGAGGCTCGTATCCGCACAGAGCTACTTCGCCAAGGCATTATAAAAGGCATCATCGGACTACCGACAAACCTATTTTATGGCACCGGTATACCGGCAAGTATTATAGTTATAGATAAGCAAAATTCATTTGACGCTACATTTAACGAAAAAGGCGAAGTTTTAAGTGGTCGGAGCGTATTTATGATAGATGCCTCAAAAGGCTTTATAAAAGACGGCAACAAAAACCGCCTTCGCGAGCAAGACATACACAAGATAGTAGATACCTTTACGACGCAAAAAGAGCTAGAACGCTATAGCCGCTTAGTTTCATTAGATGAAATTTCTCGAAACGACTACAATCTAAACATCCCGCGTTATATCGATAGTGCCGACAAAGCAGATACGCAAGACCTGCATGCGCATTTATACGGCGGCGGTATCCCAAAGGGCGACATTGATGAGTTGGGCGAATTTTGGAGCATTTTTGCACAAACAAAAACTAAAATTTTTACCCCCAACGGCTCGCTTTATTCGCCAAATTGTGCCCCAGGCGAACTAAAGGCAACGATACAAGCATCAAGCGAATATGCAAAATTTGAGAACGAAATTTTATCGCATTTTGAGAATTGGCACGATGAAAATGATCTAAAATCCATAAAACAAAAAGACCATCCAAAAGAGCTTATTAAAACATACGGCGAAAGCCTTTTAAAACACTTTAAAGAAACTAAGCTAGTGAGCGATTATGATGTTTACCAGGTCTTTATGGACTATGTCGCAGATACATTAAGCGACGACGTTTATGCTATCGCACAAAACGGATGGCTAACGGTGCGCATCCTAACCAAATTAGAAAAAGGCGACAAACAAACGCCAAATCTAATCCTGGGTTCAGGAAAAAATGCAAAGAAATTTATAAGCGAGATCATCCCGCCGGAGCTTATAGCAAAACGTTATTTTGCACAAGATATAGATCAAATTTCGCTCCTTGAAACCAAGGTTAGTAAAAAGCAAGATGAATTTATAAATTTTGTAGATGAGTTCGGGGAGGACGAGCTATCAAACGCCTATGACGATAAAGACAAGATAACCCTAAAAAGCCTAAAAGAAGCTATAAAACAAACTAGTGATAAAAATGAGCAAGAAATTTACAACAAAGCACTTCAAATTCTAACCAACCAAAAAGAACTCGAAAACACGCTAAAGGCCGCCACTGGAGAGCTAAATCAAAAAGTATTTGACGAATTTAAAACCCTTGACGAGAACGAGATAAAAACCTTAGTCGTAGATGATAAATGGCTAAATGAACTAAAAGAGCAAATTTTATCCACCGTAGAACGAGCTGTGCAGGAGAAAATAACTCGTATAAGCACGCTTGCGGCTCGCTACGATAAGACACTAGATGAGCTTACAACGCGCGCCAACGATCTATCTCTTCGCGTCAAAGCCCACCTTGACGCAATGGATAAAGCAAGATGAGTAGTCAAATTTACGAAGGTCAAATTCCTGATGGGTGGAAAGTTATAAAGCTTGGTGAAATTTCGCTTATAAAAACAGGCTCCCGCAACAACCAAGACAAGAGTAGTGATGGAGAATTTCCGTTTTTTGTTCGTTCGGCAACCGTAGAGCGGATAAATACTTATTCCTACGACTGTGAGGCGATTTTGATACCCGGTGAAGGTGGAATAGGAAGCATTTATCACTATATAAATGGTAAATTTGATGCTCATCAGCGTGTTTATGTAATTAGAGATTTTAATAAAAATATAGATGCAAAATTTGTGTTTTTTGCACTAAAAGAGTTTTTTGGGAAATATGCCCTACAAAATACAGTAAAAGCAACTGTTGATTCTTTAAGATTGCCGACATTTCAAAATTTTGAATTTTTAATACCAAGTGATAAGGCAGAGCAGGAAAGGATAGCGCAGGTGCTAAGCGATATGGACGATCTTATAAGCGCCAAGTGCGAACTTTTAGACAAAAAACGTGCTATAAAACAAGCCGCAGCCCAGCAACTTCTCACCCCCAAACCCCATTGGCATACCACCACAATTGGTGAAATTTGTGAAATTTCAGCAGGTGGCGATTTAAACAGATTGACTTTTTCGCCCATTAAGACAGATAAATTTTTAAATCCTATTTACTCAAATGCCGTAAGCGATAACGGACTTTATGGATATTCATCAGATTTTGATTATGAAGGAAATTTTATAACAGTTACTGCAAGAGGCTATATTGGTTATGCTGCCGCTAGAAATGGCAAATTTTGCAGTATAGGTCGTCTTTTAAATTTAAAACCCAAATTCAATATTTCTTGTTTTTATGTTGCTGAATATATAAATCATTTTATAGATTTTGTTATTGAGAGCACAGGTG
>NZ_CALIJA010000013.1 GCF_938017615.1 uncultured Campylobacter sp.
GCTCGCCAGCTTTGTTTCGGATTTTTTCTGCACGTCTTAAGTCCGTTTTTGCGTACTTTACTAAATTTGCTCAGCGAAATTTTACTGCGATAAAATTTTACGTAGTAAAGCTATACCTAAAATTTCAAATCCGCTAAAGTTTAAAATTTTAAAGCTGCGCGGGGATTCGCCAAAGTAAGGCTTCGTTCGCAAAAATTTAGCTCGAAATTTAAACGCTCATGCCGTTTGTCGTGCCGCAGGTAGGCTAGTGCGACAATATAATTCAACTCTGTCGAGGTACGGCGAGCTGTTATTGCGGCAACTCAAACGGCGCACTACAAGCCTTGCCGACGCAATAAAGCAGAAGCAGTCTATGTGCCTGTAAATTTGTGGTAGATAAAATTCCACCGCGATAAACACAATAAATTTAGATATTACGGATGATCTGCGTGATTACGATTCTTATGTGTCGCATCGTAAATTTTGCGCGTGGCAAGATTTGAGCCGAAAATATTGTCGTCTCTTATCGCAACCGCGCCAAAGTTTATGACTCTTTGCGGCGCCAAAAACCGCTTACGTGCAGCACGGGCAAGAAATTTTAACCCGCCTAGTGCGCGATGAAAGAGCTTTGCGGCGCCTACGCCGCAATAATTTCGCGCACCTTTTCGGTGAAATTATCGCTCACGATGTATTCGGTCGGATAAACTAGCACCTCGCTGCCGTTGCGGATCCGCAGAATCAGCCGCTTGGTGTTTTTCAGCGCCGTGTCGCAAAATGCGAGATGGTAAATTTTATAAATTTTCTCGCGACTTAGCTCGCCTAAGCTTAGCTCAAACTCGAAATCCTGCGCGTTTTTGCGCTGTGCCTCGCGCTCTTTGCGCGCCTTAAGAGCGGGATCCTCCGCAGCAAACTCACCCCTTCGCTCCGCGAAATTCCCTCCGCCAAAGCTACCAGCTCGTTCGCCACCAAAGTTTCTGCTGGAGCCGAAATTGCTGCCGTTAAAGCTTCCACGCTCCCTACCGCCGAAACCTCGCACCTTGCTAGGCGCGTAGCCGTCGATATTCTGCGCGGCATCTAGAGTTAAAATTTCATCCAGATAAATTTGATATTTCCCGCCGTAAGGGGATGTGTTTTTGCTAAGCCGTGCCCAAAACGCCATCGGGCGCTCCAGCTGCGCATCCGTTAGCGCAGTGACCGCATCACAAATATCACCGAACGCGCTCATCTCGAAGCTGCCCGCAAGATCAAGCACCGTAAGATTTGCCATCTGCTTACCCGATTTGGTCGTGCGGGTGTGGACGTTTTCGATCTTGCCGACGCATAAAATTTTAACGCCCGCGCCCCCGTCGTCCACCAGCTCGTCAAATTCGCTGGATTTGGTGTACGAAATGCCGTCAAGCTCACCAGCATAGGCTCTTAGCGGATTTTCGCCCAAAAATACCCCCGCGCGCGGACGGAAGCTCGCGTCACGAGCGTTTTGCAAGCTCATCATCGAAAGAAACGATAGCTGATACGCCGCGCCGCCGACCGCGCTTTTTGAAATTTTGATCATAAAAGCATACGGATGCTCCCGCTCCTGCGGGCTTAAGTTTTCGATCGCCTTTAGCGCGTTATCGAACACCGCGAGCTCGAAGCTGCCGTGCAGATCAAGCACGTTTAAAATCCCCATTTTTTTGCCCGTTTTCGTCATGCGCGTGGACAGATCCTCGATCCGCCCCACGCTAAGCACTTCGGCGCTATCGCCGTCGATCTCGCTAAACGCCGAGGATAGGGCATAATCGATCCCGTCCATCTCCTCTTTATAATCATCCAGCGGATGCCCCGAGAGATACACGCCCACAGTCTGCTGCTCAAATTTTAAAATTTCGCCCTGCGGAAATTCCTTATCGGTATCGACGAAGCTTACGCTCATGCCGCTCGTCATATCCTCATCCTCGCCAAAAAGCGAGCTTGCGGCGTCCTTTTTAATCTCGGTGATCTTCTTCATCACGTCTAGGATATTTTCCATATTTTGAATCATCGCTAATCGACTCTTGCCCAGACAATCCATCGCGCCTGCATAGATCAGCGACTCGATGACCTTTTTATTGACGCGGAAATTATCCACGCGCGAAGCAAAATCGTCGATACTTTGAAATTTAGCCTCGCTTTGAAGCTCTAAGATATTCTCGATCGCGGCACCGCCCACCCCCTTGATCGCGCCGAGGCCGTAGATGATCGAGGTGCCAGATTTGGAATTTTCGTCGTCCACGACGCTAAAACCTCTTAAGCTTTGATTGATCGACGGCGGCAAAAGCCCGATACCCAGGCGGCTCGCCTCGTCGATATATTTTGAAATTTTATCGGTATTGCCCTCCTCCGAAGTAAGCAGCGCCGCCATAAACTCCGCCGGATAGTAGGTCTTAAGATACGCCGTTTGAAATGTGATCATCGAATACGCCGCGGCGTGGGATTTGTTAAAGCCGTAAGAGGCAAATTTCATAATCAGATCAAATAGCTCATCCGCCTTAGCTACGTCAAAGCCCAGCTCTTTAGCGCCGTTTAGATACTGCTCGCGCATGTGGGCAAGCTTCTTTTCATCCTTCTTACCCATCGCGCGGCGCACCAGATCGGCATCGCCCAAGCTAAAGCCGCCCACCTTCTGCACGATCTGCATGACCTGCTCTTGATAGACGATGATGCCATATGTTGGCTCTAAAATTTCTTTTATCTGCGGAAAAATATAGCTTGCTTTTAGCTCGCCGTGCTTGATCCTGATAAAATCGGGGATTAGATCCATCGGTCCCGGGCGGTAGAGTGAGATCATCGCGATGATATCCTCGAAGCGGTCGGGGCGCAGGTTCATCGCTAGATCCTGCATGCCCGCGCCCTCGATTTGGAAAATCCCCAGCGTGTTGCCGCTTTGAATGGTTTTGTAAGTTTGCGGATCGTTAAAGTCTATCTCCTCCCAAACTATGTCGCGATTATAGCGGCGCTTGACGAGCTTGGCGGCGTTATCGATTACGTCAAGGTTTTTTAGACCCAGGAAGTCAAATTTTATCAGATCGACGTCCTCGAGATAGTTTTTAGTGTATTGCGTTACCAGGCGCGCATCCTCGCCCTTATCCTGCTTAAATAGCGGCGCTTTATTCCACAACGGCTCGTTTGAGATCACAACGCCTGCGGCATGCATGCCTGCGTTGCGATTTAGCCCTTCAAGGCCCAGCGCAAACTCCCAAACCTGCTGCGCGATCGGATCTGCGTCGATAAATTCCTTCAGCTTCGGCTCGGCGTCGTAAGCCTGTTTGAGCGTGATACCGAGCTTATCGGGGATCAACTTCGCCATCTTATCGGCTTGCGAAAGTGGCATGTCGCAGACGCGAGCTACGTCGCGGATGACGCCGCGCGCAAGTAGCTTACCGAAGGTCGCAACCTGCGCGACGTTGTATTTGCCGTACTGATCGATGACGTAGTCGATCACCTCGCCCCTACGCGCCTGGCAAAAGTCCACATCGATGTCGGGCATCGAGATACGCGACGGATTTAAAAATCGCTCGAAAAGCAGATTATACGGGATCGGATCGAGGTCGGTAATGCGAAGTGCATACGCGCAGATGCTGCCTGCCGCAGAACCGCGACCAGGGCCTACGGGGATATCGTGATCCTTCGCCCAGTTGATGAAATCCTGCACGATAACCATATAGCCCGAAAAATGCATGTTTTTGATGATGGCAAGCTCCTTTTCCAGGCGCTCGCGATAAATTTCGTGCTTGGCGGGATCGATAAATTTAAGGCGCTCTTTAAGCCCCTCGCGGCAGAGATGATCGAATAAAAAATCGTCGTTTGCAAAGCTATAGCGCTCCGAGGGCTGCGGCAGCGAAAGCCCGAGCCTATCGGCGTATTCGATCGTAAATTTAAAATTCGGCGGCGTCGGCGCGTAGTCCTTCTCGTCGAAAGCAAATTTCAAATTGCACTTTTGCACGATCTCGGCGGTATTTTCGATCACTTCGGGAATGTCAGCAAAAAGCTGCCTCATCTCCTCGTCGCTTTTTACGTAAAATTCCGAAACGACGTGTTTTAGGCGGTCGCCGTCGTTGATCGTCTTGCCCATCGAGATGCATTGATAAACGTCGTGAGCCTTGGCGCGGTCTTTGCGCGAGTAGTGAGCGTCGTTGGTGGCGATGATCTTGACGCCGATTTCTCGCGAGAGGCGGATGAGATCCTTATCGACGTTTAATTGCTCGCCGATGCCGTGGCGCATGATCTCGAGATAAAAATCCTCGCCGAAAATTTCCTTATACTCAAGCGCCGCTTTTTTCGCCGCTTCGTAGCCGCCCGCGCCTCGCTTTAAATTTCGCTCGCTCCTATTTAGATGAAATTCCACCTCGCCCGCTAGGCACGCCGAGGAGCAGATGAGACCTTCGCTGTGCTCTTTTAAAATTTTTTTGTTGATCCTCGGGTAGTAGTAGAAGCCGTCCAAAAACGCGCGCGAGCTAAGATACATTAAATTTTTATAGCCCGTCTCGTTTTTGGCAAGCAGTATCAAGTGATAGCGCTGGCGGTCGCTTTTATCGCCGATATCGTCGTGGTTGTGCAGGTAGGTCTCGATGCCGATGATAGGTTTAATGCCGTGCTTTTTCATCGTCTGATAAAAGTCTATCGCGCCGAACATATTGCCGTGGTCGGTGATCGCGCACGCCTTGGTGCCGCGGCTCTGCAAAAGCTCGGCAAGCTCGCTTACTTTATTCGCGCCGTCTAGCAGCGAATACTCGGTGTGAAGGTGCAGGTGGGTGTAGTCGCTCATTTTTGGTCCTTTTTTGATTTGGAGATTATAGTAAATTCGGGCTTTAGAAACGGTCAAATTTAATGGAATTTTAGCTTAAATTTCAGCACGAAATTTTACGAGCAAATTTTGTTACGGAATTTTACTTCGGAGGTTTTACATTCTGGATCTTGCGGATTAAATTTTGACAAAATTTTAAGTTTAAAATGCTGTGATGAAATTCCACTATCATATAAATTCCGCTCACACGGAATTTTGAGCTAACGCAATTCCGCAAAATTCTACGACTTAGATCGTCGTAAAATTTTGCGGTTTAAAATTCGAGCTTTCAAAGCCTTACGGCTCTACAATCTTGAGAATTCCACGATCGCTTTGGCAAGCTCTCTAGTAGGATCGACGAAAATTTTATCGCTTTTGATTAACGGCAAAAATAGCGGCAGCTCAGTGCAGGCAACGACATAAATATCAGCATCGATTTTGCTTAGCAAATTCTCAAAAGCCCCCACGTATTCGGCAGTCTTGCCCGCCTTAACTCCTTTGTAGATGCAATCCATCAAAACCGCTTGATTTTCTTCGCCAAGTTCCACGCTGATTAGCCCTGCTTCTTTAAGCGGATCGTCGTAAATTTTAGCTTTTTTTGTACCGATAGTGGCTAGCACAGCTATTTTATGGGCATTTGGATAATTTTTGCGGATCGCTTTTACGGTGACCTCGGCGATATGAATTAGCGGGATTTCCGCCGCAGCTTCTACATCGTCTGCGAAAAAATGCGCCGTGTTACACGCCATCGCAAACGCCTTGCAGCCTGCATTTTTGAGCCTAACAGCGCTCTCGCTTAGGCGCGGAAGCGGATTTTCACCTTTGCCTAAGATAAATGCTGTGCGATCTTCGATCTGCGGATAGCTATCGATTACAAGCGGAATATTTTCTTGATCGCTGCTCGCCGCAGTCTCTTCTATGATCTTCATATACAGATCCGCACTCGCCAAAGGTCCCATTCCACCGATAATTCCAACTCTTTTCATAGCTCGTCCTTTCTAAATTTTACTTGGGCTAATTTTCCCACTTACTCATATCCATTTCGTTTTCGCTCTTTGCGACGTAGATCGACGCGACAACATCGCCCGTTACGTTCATCGAGGTTCGCCCCATATCCAAAATCGCGTCAATGCCTAAAATCATTCCGTAAGCGATCGCTACATTACCGCTTACCTTGACGCCGATAGACTCGAGCACCAAAAGCAGCATCAGCGCACCGGCTCCCGGAACCCCGGCAGTTCCGATCGCCGCAAGCATCGAAGTGATGATGATCGTGAGGTAGTGGCTGCTGTTTAGATCGATACCGCAAGCATTAGCGATAAAAAGTGTGCACACGCCCAAATACACGGTCGTGCCGTTCATATTCACCGTAGCACCCACGGGCAAAACAAAGCCGTAGATCGCCTTTGGAATTCCCATATCTTCGGCGGTTTGCATCGTAATCGGAAGCGTGCCGTTGGAGCTGCGGGTAACAAAAGCCGTAAGCATCGGCGGACGCACTTTTTTAAGAAATTTAATCGGGCTAACTCCGATAAGCATACAAATAACGCAATAAACTGCAAATACTTGGATCGCAAGTCCCACGTATAGGGTAATCGTGACGTTTAGTAGCGAGCTAAAAGCCTCGATACCGCTTTTATTAAACACTACAAACATTAGCGCAAAAACGCCGATTGGTGCGTATTGCATCACCCAATGCACGACCTTAAACATAATTTCGCTCATTCCATCGAAAAAATTATAAACCGTATCAGCGGAATTTTTAATACGAGCATCACTACTGTCGCGGCAAAACGCAAGCCCTACGCCAAGAAATAAGCAAAACGCGATGATCGGCAAAATTTCGCCCTTGGCTATGGAATCAAAAGGATTCGTAGGAATTATATTAAGCAAAATTTTACTCATACTAGGCGCGTTCGCTGCCTTTTCGACGGCCTTGGACGCATCGCTTAGATCAAGCCCGCTACCTGGAGAAAATACAAACGCACACGCTAGGCCGATGACGATCGCAAAAAGCGTAGTTATAGCGTAAAATATGATCGCCTTAACGCCTACTTTGCCCAGGTGCGCGGGTGAGATACTGCTAGTGCCCACGATGAGCGAACAGATAATGATCGGCACCATAATCATCTTTAAAAGCCGCACGAAAAGATCTCCTAAAGGCGTTAAAATCGCCACCCACGTGGTATCACCCACCGGCATATTTTTAGGTAGTAACATACCAATCGCAGAGCCCAACACTAAAGCGATAATGATGCGCCAAAGCAAGCTTGAGTTAAAATAAAAGGCTAAAATTCCGCCTTTTTTCGTTTGATTTTCTGACATGGACATCTCCCTGCACTAAGAATTTTAACGGAATTCTACTGCAACTTGCCATAAAATAAAATTTAATCGGTCGCCAAATGAAAGTTAAATTTGAAAATTCAATCGCGAGTTTACCGCATTTTAAAGCTGAAATTATGCGGCAGGCTTTGTCTTTTGAAGTTATGAAGCAGAATTTCAAAGGAAAAACGACGTATGAAATTTATAGAATTTTGCGGATTTTGATGTAGTGAAAAGCAAAAAAATTTTGTGGTGGTGGGCTCACTAGGACTTGAACCTAGGACCATCCGGTTATGAGCCGGATGCTCTAACCAACTGAGCTATGAGCCCGCCAGCGGTGAAAAAGAAATGTGATTTTACAAAAATAATCTTAAAACGGCGTTAAAATTCTAACCGCAGAATTTTATGAAACTTAGGCCCGCCCAAATAGTGGCTAAATTTCACGCCAGAGCGCGCGACTTTATCTGATTTCCGATCAGATCACTTTTGTGCGCACAAGGTGGCGTAAATTTAAGACAAAATTTATATAAATTCCAGCTCTTAAATCCGCCGCGATAAATCTAATCCGCTCGCAAATCGCGTAAATTAATAGCTTTTTACTTGAATAGGCTCCGATAGCATTTTAGGGACGCCCGGTAATTCATACGCTCCCCGGCAGATATTATTTTCGGCATCGGGACCTTTTTCGATAGAGATAGTTTTCTTTTCGCCGTCTACGCTGATTAGAAAGCATTTATCCCCTTTTAAGCTTTTAAGATATGCGGAATTTTCTCCGTTAGGCTCTAACGGAACGTTCGTCATAACCGAAAAATCGGATGCGAATTTGCCTTGGGAGATATAATAAGCGTCTAGATCGTATTTAACGGTACTTAAATTTGTCGCTAATCTAGAGATCTCCGCATCATCTCTAGTAGTCAGCCCCGGTTCCGCAATCGCTACTGCAGGTAAAGCGATCGCTACGATACATACTGTAGCTATTACCTTCGCTACGGATACTTTTTGGGAAGTTGCGTCGTATTCGTAGTTTTGCAGCGACTCTGCGGCGACGGCAAGCGAGCTTTTATTTTTGCGCACCATATCGCTAGTAAAGGGTAAAAATAGAAATTTGCCGTATTCCATAAGACCTAATCCCGCGGGAGCAGTCCGACTAAAACAGTTAAGGATTAAACCCGACAAATAAGTTAAAATAGCCAAGATCCAACCGCCTAGAAAAAACCAAATAATGTTGCCTAAAATACGCATATTTTACCTCTTTATAAATTATGTAAATCAAGCGAGCCGTCTACCTCAGACAGCTCACACAGCCTCTCTCACCCGTTTTGTAGAGTATTTTCGCAACTCGCGCGGAAGGATGCGCCGAAATACTATGGCGCAGCAAAGCGCTAAGAGATGCCAAGGTGCACACTGCGCGCGGCGCAACTGCACCTGCGGCTACGGCGTACAAAACGAGTCTTATGCATGCAAACCACCGTACGCAAAACAACTGCGGAATGATAGGGGGGGGGTTAACGATTGGTAACGAACGCTTTTCGTCGATAAAATTTTAGTACGCAAATGACTGCGGCAAGGGTGTTTGCAAAATTTAAAATTTATTTTGAAAAGGTTAGGAATTTTAAAATTTTGATGATAGAATTT
>NZ_CALIJA010000014.1 GCF_938017615.1 uncultured Campylobacter sp.
ATTCATAAAATTTGTTACGAATATTACCAAGACCAAAGGAACGAGGCGAAACATTTTAATGTTTATGGGATTTACGATAGTGGCAAATGCAAGCGCTATTAACAAGCCTACCATAGTAGGAATTATAGAGTATTTCATATAGTCATAATAAGTATGATCTTTGAGGATTATCGGCTCTTTGTCGTAATCCCTTGCTTTAGAATTCTGCGGTAAGGCGCCGCTGTCATTCGAGATAAAATTTTGCTGCTCTGCGTTGTTTTCACAGGCAGAATTCTGAGCCGCTTTGGCCTCTAAATTTAAAGCATCAGTAGCGGAATTCGGTGCTTTGGAATTCAAAGATTCGAAATTCGGAGGTTCAGAATTCAAGATTTCAAAATTCGAGGCTTCGAAATTTAAGGTTCTAAAATTCGAAGCTTCAAAATTTGAGGCTTCGGAATTCGAGATTTCGGAATTTTGAGCTTTGAAATTCGAGACTCCAAAATTCGATGTTCCAGAATTTTCGCCGTTAGAATTTTGTTCCAAGCCCCGCTTCGGCTCCTGATGCCGCTTTTGTAGTAGCCTTTTTAATTCCTCAAGCCTATTTTGATCCATTCTTGCCCCCTGATAAGGCGTTTTAACCTCGCTTATTTTTGCTCGTGCTTTTCATCTGTGCTAGCTCCTGCGCCAAAAATTCTCCCGTGTAGCTACCGGTCTTTTTAAAATCTTTCGCGAGCTTTTCTGGGGTGCCGCAAGCGACGATCTGTCCGCCACCCTCGCCGCCTTCGGGCCCCATGTCGATGATGTAATCGCAGTTTTTGATGACGTCTAGGTTATGCTCGATCACAAAGACGGAATTTCCCAGATCGACCAGATGGTGCAGCACCGCTACCAGGCGATCTACGTCTGCAAAATGTAGCCCCGTCGTGGGCTCGTCTAGGATATATAGCGTGTTGCCCGTGTCGGTGCGGCTTAGCTCTTTGGCGAGCTTGACGCGCTGCGCCTCGCCGCCGCTAAGCGTCGTGGCGGGCTGGTCTAGCGAAACGTAGCCGAGCCCGACGTCTGCGAGCGTCTTTAGCTTTTGATAAATTTTAGGCACGGCTTTGAAAAACTCGAGCGCCTCGTCGATACTCATCGCCAAAACGTCGGCTATGCTTTTGTTTTTGTATAAAATTTCAAGCGTCTGCGCGTTGTATCTCGTGCCGTGGCAGACGTCGCAGACGACGCTGATATCGGGTAGGAAGTGCATCTCGATCGTGATCTCGCCCTCGCCCGCGCATTTTTCGCAGCGCCCGCCCTTGACGTTGAAGCTGAAGCGGCCGATCTTGTATCCGCGCAGCTGCGCTTCCTTCGTCGCGGCAAAAAGCGCGCGGATCTCGTCCATCACCCCCGTGTAGGTCGCGGGATTGCTGCGCGGGGTGCGTCCGATCGGGGTCTGATCCAGATAGATCACTTTATCCAGGCTATCAAGCCCCGAAATTTTAGCGCCCTTTACCGCGTGCACCTTTTTGGCGCGATTTAGCTCCTCAAGCGCGGTAGGCAGGATGGTTTGCAGCACCAAGGAGCTCTTGCCGCTGCCGCTAACGCCCGTGATGCCGACTAAATTTCGCAGCGGAAATTTTGCGCAAAGGCCGTGGATGTTATTGATATTTACGTTTTTGATACTTAGCCAAAGCTCCTGCTTGCGGTGCTTTTGGTAATTTATCTCCTTTTGGTTGTTCAGATACAGCGCGGTTTGCGTATTGCTTTTAAGCAGATGCGCGACGTCTCCTGCGAATACGACCTCGCCGCCTAGATTGCCCGCCCCCGGGCCGATATCTACGACGAAATCCGCCGCCTCGATCGTCTTTTTATCGTGCTCGACGACGATTACGGAATTTCCCTTTTCCTGTAAGCTTCGTAGCGTCTTGATAAGCTTTTGCGTATCGCGCTCGTGAAGCCCGATGCTAGGCTCGTCGAGCACATACATCACGCCACTAAGACCAGAGCCGATCTGGCTTGCGATACGGATACGCTGCGCCTCGCCGCCGCTGATAGTGCGCGCATCGCGCCCCAGCGTGAGATATCCAAGCCCCACGTCCTTTAAGAAAAACAGCCTTTCGTTGATCTCTTTTAGAATCGGCGCAGCGATCTGCGCGTCCTTTTCGCTTAAATTTGAAAACCGCTTCTCGTCGCTGAAAAATTCCACGCAGTCTGCGATACTCATATTTATCACGTCGCCGATGCCCTTATCTGCGACCTTTACGGCAAGGCTTTCCGGGCGCAGACGCAGTCCGCCGCAGTCGGGGCAGATTTTTTCGCTCATATAATCGTCTAGATCGCTTTCGTTTTTGAGCAGATCGTAGGCGTATTTGATCGCGCCCTCAAATTTACGCACGAGCTTATGCTTTTTCCAGTAAAAATCGATCTCTTTGACGCTGCCGTAGAGGATCAGCTTTTTTTGCTCCTCGCTTAAATTTGCATACGGAATTTTGACGTTTATGCCGTTTGCTTCGCAAAATCCGAGTAGAAATTTATAGTAATAGCTCTTGTTGAAGCCTGACATCACTTTAATCGCGCCGCCCTCGATCGAGGCGTTTTCGTTGATGATCTTGCCCAGATCGAGGCTAAATTTTATCCCCAGTCCGTCGCAGCTCTCGCACGCGCCCTTTGGGGAGTTGAAGCTAAACGCGAGCGGCTCGAGCGGCTTGAATGAAATTTTACAATCAAAGCACGCCATATGCTCGCTGTAGTGGATCAGGCTCTGCGCGAGCCCAAGCTCGGCGGCGTTTGCGATCTCCACCTCAAGCTCGCCGAAGCTGAGCTTGAGCGCCTTTTCGACGTCGCTTGCGATACGGATGGAATTTTCCTCGTCGATGATCGTGCGGTCGATGATGACCTTGATCGAGTGCTTTTTCGTCTTGCTCAGCTCGATCTCCTCGTCCAGCCGCACCAGTACGCCGTCGATCTGAGCGCGCACGTAGCCCTGCTCGCGCAAGCTTTGCAACATATCGGCGAAGCTGCCCTTTTTCTCACGCACCAAGGGCGCGCCCAAGATCACCTTCGCGCCGCGCGGCAGCTTCATAATCTCGGCGATGATGTCGCTGGAGCTCATCTTTGAGATCGGCTTGCCGCATTTGTGGCAGTGCTGCACCCCAACGCGCGCATAAAGCAGCCTCAGATAGTCATAAATTTCGGTGATCGTGCCCACCGTCGAGCGCGGGTTTTTCGACGTCGTTTTTTGATCGATCGCGATCGCAGGCGTCAGACCGTTGATCTTATCGACGTCGGGCTTGCCTACGCGGTCTAAAAACTGCCTCGCGTAGCTGCTTAGGCTCTCGACGTATCTGCGCTGCCCCTCGGCATATAGCGTATCAAACGCCAGCGTGCTCTTGCCGCTGCCGCTAAGACCTGTAAAAACGACGAGTTTGTCCTTTGGAATTTGCAAATTTATATTTTTCAGATTGTGCTCGCGCGCGCCCGTGATGGTGATGAGATCGTTCATTTTCGCCCTTTTGTGCCAAATTAATCTTACATTATAGCTCAAATTGTTAAAATTGCGCTTTTGGAAGGGGCGGCGATGATACTAATCTGCACGGCTTTGCGCTGCGAAGCCCAAGCGATAATCGAGAGTTTTAAACTTACGCGCGGCGGCGATCTGTTCGCAGGCGAGCAGATGCTTCTATACATCTGCGGCGTGAGGTTTGGAGCTAAATTTGAAGCGGGCGCTGCAGGCGGCATAAAAACAGAATTTAAGAGCAAACCCGGCGCAGAATTTATTCGCCGTGCCGATACAGACGCAAAATTCGGGCGTGAGCTTCGCAAGGATCGACGCGGCGCGGACGTGAAATTTGAGCATTTTTCGGACGCGGGCGCACTCTGCGGCGGCGACGCAGAGACCGGCTCCGCGCAAAATGCGACTGAAAATTTTAAAATTTTAGATCTTGGCTCCGCGCGAAATTCAGAGCGCTTCGGTGAAATTTTACTTTCGCGGCGCGTGGACTTTGCGCTAAACATAGGCGTCTGCGGCTGCGCGGATAAAGGCGTGCAAATCGGCGAGGCGTTTTACTTTGACGGCACGGCGGCGCAGGAATTTTACGGCGAGGACGGATCGAAATTTTATAGCTCGCAGACGATGGGGTGCGGCACGCAGGCTCCGAAATTTCAAAACGTTTGCGAGCGTGAATTTTGCGGCGCGAGTTTAGACGGCAAACTGCGGGCAAATTTGATCTGCGTAAACGAGCCTAAAATTTTAAACGCAGCGCAGCGGACCCGTGGGGCAAATATCGCAGCGATCAAGGCGTGCGGCGAGACAAGCGCACAAGCCCTAACGCAAGGGGTAAACGGCTCAGCAGATACAAAAAATTTCACGCGCGACGCGACGCGGGCTGAAATACAAAGCTTAACGCAAGTCAAGGCGCAAAATTTATCGAGCGTAAAACCCTCACAAATCGCGGTAGGCGGGCACAGCGTCGCGACGAATACCGCAGCGCGCGCAACACAAAATACGCCGTGCACGGCAAAAGACGCTACTTGCGAGCGTGCAAATCGCGGTATCAGGCTTTACGATATGGAGAGCGCGCTTTTTGTTAGTGCTTGCGGGCGGGCGGGCGTACCGTGGGCGATGATGAAGATCGTAAGCGATCATCTGCGCGGCGAACGACTTAGTAAAAGCTTCGTCTATGAGCTCGTAAAGGCGCGCCTGCCGCAAATCCGCGCCGCGATAAAGAGCAAAATTTAACTACGAGTGCGTGCAAAAACCCTGGTCGAGGGATAAAATTTTAGCCTCGCGCGCCGAATACGACGCGGAATTTAAAGGTATTGCGGAGGCGCAGGAGAAACGATGAAAATAAAAGGCTCTTATCTGTATTTTGCCCTCTTGGCGTGCGCATGCATCGCGGTTTGCGCGTATGCCGCGGCGGATCTGTTTTCCGATCTGCCCTCGCTAGTCTTTTTAGCCCTTTTGCTCGCATTTGCCTGCATCGGGCTATGGCTAAAAGACGCTCTAATAGGCGCGCGCTACCTATTTTACTGCATCTGCGTGTAACTGCTCTTTGCGGCGGCCATTTTCGCGGCCCTCAAATTCCCCGCCATGGCGCAGTTCGTGCGCAGTGCGAAGATAGGCACCGGCGGCACCGGCATACCGCTAGGCATCATTCTGCTCGTGCTGCCCGCGTTTTTCTGCACCCTGCCGTATTACTACCGAACGGGCGTCAAGAAAATCCCGCAAAAGTTCGCACTCGGTGGAATTTTGATCCTAAACGTCGCTATTACGCTAGCTTACGCCTTCTATTTCGAGCGACTATTCTGCGGCGCGATCTGAAATTTCAACGATTTTCAGTGACGGCGCGCGAAATTTAAGTATAATTTGCAAAATTTAAACGAAGCGGAGCAAGATGACGGAGGCAAAAAAGGAGCTAGGAGCGCAGTTTGGCGTGAATCTGAGCGAGCGATCAAGCGCGTTTTTGGGCGCGCTATTTGAGAAATTTCACTTTTCATTTCAGCAACGAAAGCAGCTAGCGGAGTTTGCGAGCGATTTTGAGGCGTGGGACGAGGCGCCCATTTATGAGCTGCTTACAAGCGAGCGGTGCGGGCTAAATTTTAATAAAGCCAAATTTAATAAAACAGGGAAAGTCCCAAACGGCGAGCAAATTTTTAATTTCGTACGCGAGACTTGGCTTGAGCTAAAGTCGCGCCCGCATTCGTACGCGAGCTTCAAAAGCGATTACGCGGCGAAAAAATTTGAAATTTCCTCCTTTCGCGCAGACCGCATCGCTTTGGGACGCTGCCCGGTGGCGAGCGAAAACACGCGCTGCTGCAATCTGCTGACGCTCGATGCGGTTAATTCGTGCGGTTTTGACTGCTCCTATTGCGCGATCGGCTCCTTTTACAAACAGGGGAAAATCGGCTTTGACGAGAATTTTGCGGCAAATTTAGCGCGCCTGCGGCTCGATCCCGCGCGCAGCTACCACATCGGCACGGGTCAGAGCTCCGACTCGCTCATGTGGGGCGATCGCTTCGGCATTTTAAGCGCATTATGCGATTTTGCGGCGCGGCATCAAAACGTGATTTTGGAGCTTAAAAGCAAGTCAAACAATGTTAAATTTTTCCTGCAGCGCGAGATCCCGCGCAACCTCATCATTACTTTTTCGCTAAATACGCCCGCGATCATAGCGAACGAGGAGCATCTAAGCGCGAGCTTGGATGCGCGGCTGGCGGCGGCAGAAGCGCTCGCGGCGCGCGGCATTTTGGTGGGCTTTCACCTCCACCCGATGGTTTGGTACGAGGGCTGGCAAAGCGATTACGGTGCGCTTTTTGAGCAGCTGCTACGCAGCTTCGATCCAAGCGGCGTCGCGATGGTCTCGCTCGGCACGCTTACTTTCATCAAGCCCGTCGTCAAAAAGCTGCGCTCGCGCGGGCTACGGAGTAAAATTTTACAGATGCCCCTTGCGGACGCGAACGGCAAGCTGTCCTACCCGCCGCAGATCAAGCGCGAGCTTTTTAAATTTGCCGCGGACGCGCTTTCGCCGTGGCGCGAGCGGGTGTTTTTCTACCTCTGCATGGAGGATGCGAGCCTGTGGCGCGAGGTTTTGGGGCACGAGTACGAAAGCAACGACGCGTTTGAGGAGGCGATGAAGGCGGCGTATTTTGCGAAGATAAGGCAGCGCTAGACACGCTGTTTACCGCAGACGTCGCGCTTGTACCGGCTCGCATGCGGCGCCGAGGATACAGCGCGAAATTTGCGGCGAGCGAGCGGTTAAAATTTAGCGCCGTATCCGGCTTTATAAAATTAAATTTTATAAATCGTGCGGGGCGGGTACAGCGAGCATCGATAAAATTTTACAAAGCGGCGGCGCAGCAAGAAGTCTGCGGGTTAAATTTAAAATTTTACCCAGCGCAGGTCGCGGCACGGATTGTCCAATCGCGTAAATTTAGCGGCGGTACGGTGGACGGCAGATACGGCGCGAGCAAAGAAAATTTTAGCGTAGGAAAATTTACTCGGTGCGCTAAGCTTATCGCGCCGAAGCGGCATTAAAATTTAAAGGAGAAAAGATGAAAGCATTGATCACGGGCGCAAGCGGTGGTATCGGCAGCGCGGTTGCAGAGCTTTTGCGACAAAACGGCTATGAAATTTTAACGCTAAGCTCGCGCTTCGAGGATGCGGATGCGCTGGCGAAGGAGTGCCGGGCGCTGGCTGCGGCGCAAGAGATTGACGCGCTGATTTTATGTGCGGGTACAGCGAAATTTGCGCCGCTTGAGGCGATGAGCGAGAGCGAAATTTTAAAAATTTTAAACGTAAATCTTGCCGTAAATATCATCATTACGCGCGCGCTTTTGCCGAATTTAAAGCGCAACTGCGCCCATATCATCGGCATTAGCTCGATCGAGGCGCTGCGAGCGAGCCGCTTTAGCGCGGTTTATAGCGCGAGCAAGGCGGGGCTGCGGGCGTTTCTGCTCTGTCTTTTCGAGGAGGCGCGCAAGCAGATCAGAGTAAGCTGCATCAACCCGGACATCACCAAAACGCCGTTTTACGAGGATTTGAGCTTCGAGCCCGCGGATGATGAGGCTAGCTTCGTGGATGCGGGGGAGATCGCAAATTTCACGCTGCAAATTCTGCGCACGAAGTCCAACGTGAGCGAGTTTACGATCCGCCCGCAGATCGTAAATCTGCGGAAAAAATCAAAATTTAATCACGAAGGGGGCGAGCTTGAAAACTAGTAAAAGTAAAATTTTTATTATGCTAATTGCGGGGGTTTTTATTATTTATGGAGTTATAAGCAGCGGCGGTATGTATTGTAATATGGAGGAATTCTTTTCTGATAAAAAGGGCGAAGAGGATGACGCTTGCATCGCCAAGCTGATAAAACGAGCGGACGACGGAAACGGCTTTGCGGAAAGCAGACTAAGATACCCAAGCAGGGCGTATATCAAGCGCGTGTGCGAAAAGGGAGTGGAGAATTTAGGTGAGCGAGAAAGATTTTATTTCGAGCGTTATAGTAAAGATCGTTGTAGCGCTTGGAGCTTTAAAACGCCCAAATCAAAGGGCGGAGAAGTAAATACGACGAGCGGCGATATGAACGAAACGGACGGCGAGGGAAATTTAACGCACGAGGGTGCGAATACAATCCGCGATGAAACAGGCGTAATCAAACGCGATATAAATTCTGCGGGAGGGTCAAATGTCGGGCGATAAAGCGAAATTGGAAGCCAGTAAAAGTCAAATTTTTTTGCTAATTGTAGGAGTTATTATTCTGTGCACCCTATATATAAGAAACAATGGCGCGTATTGCAACATTTGGGAATCTTTTTTAAACAATAAGGGCGAAGAGGATGACGCTTGCATAGCCAGACTAATAGAGGAGCGCGCGGATGCCGGCGATGACCATGCGGTAAATCGACTAATGTATCCGAGTCAGGCATATATCAAGCGCACATGCGAAAAGGGGGTAGAAAACTTGAGCGAACGCGAGAGATATTATTTCCAAGGCTTTAGCGGGGATCGCTGCGAGATTTGGGGCTTTAAAACGCCCAAATCAAAAGACGGCGAAGCAAACACGACGAGCGGCGGCGGTAATTTAGCGCGAGGCGATACGAACGCAACGAGCGGCGAGAGAAATTTAACGCGCGCCGAGGCAAACAACGGCAAATCTGACACTGCAAACAGCGATGCGAGCTTGATAAAGCGCGAAGGAAATTCTACGGAAGAGCAAAATGCTAGGCGATAAGATTAGCCTTGAGGGTGATATCGTAAATTTTATGTCGTTGGTCAAATTTGTGAAAAAATGAGTTAAAATTTATTACTCAAGGAAAAACATGGTAAAAAAGAGATCTTTAAAAATAAAAGGAAGCATATCGATTGCCATAATCCTGCTTTGGGTTTATTTTTTGATTACGACGCTGGGCGGTGATAGATACTGCGGCATATGGGATTATATCGCAAATAGTGAAGAGGATGATGCCTGCATCGCTAAGCTGATAAAGCGCGCAGACGCGGGTAGTGAATTGGCGCTCAATCGGCTTAGATACCCTAGCAAGGCGTATATCAAGCGCGTATGCGAAAGAGGAGTGGAAAACTTAGGCGAGCGAGAGAGATATTATTTCGAGCGTTTAGGCGTAGATCGTTGCGAAGCTCCAAATTTTAGAGATAACGAAGCAAATACGACGAGCGGCGGCGGTAATTTAGCGCGAGGCGATATGAACGCGACGGACGGCGAGGGAAATTTAACGCGCGCCGAGGCAAACAACGGTAAATCCGACACTATGGGCAACAAGGCGAGCTCGATAAAGCGCGAAGGAAATTCTACGGAAGAGCAAAATGCTGGGCGATGAAAATTTAGAAAAATTTTTCTCAAAAATCGACGCGGCGGAGTTTGGAATTTCGGCGGGCTCAAAGCTCGCTTCAAAAAATCATAAACTTGCAGGAAGCGCGAGAGACGGGAGCGACGGCGAGCTTTTAAAATCAAAAAATGGGGCGGAATTTTGCGGCAAACAGGCATATTCTAGCAGCGCGCAGCAAGCTGAAATTTTAAAATTTAATGCCGAACCGCTGTTTAATGCCGAGAAAGTGTGTCTTGGTACGGAGCAAGCGCACTTAAAATTTAACGTCCGTCCATCGCAGTCGGAGCCGGGCGTCAGACAAGCGCTTGCGTTCGATGACGAGCCGCCGCAGGCGCAGTTCGACGCCGAGCGAGCGCAGACGAAGATCGAAAATTTCATGCGCGATCTGCTGCAAAACTATGTGCTTTGCGTAAGCGGCGCGGAATTCGCCTTCGCGGAGATCGAGGCGTATTTCACGGGCGCGGATCGCAACACCTACAAGCGCACGTCGCGGGCGGGCGAGATATTTTTTCACAATTTCGGCTTTGACATTTCGTTTCGCAGCGTCCCGCAAAGTGGCGGCGGGATTTTGGTGCGAAGCCTGCGCGTCCTAAGTGGCGCAGAACTTTTGGCGGGTAGCTTACTTGGCTTGACGGGCGACTTGCACGGCTTGGCGGAGAGCGATTCGATCGGCCATGCCGCCCCACTCATACAAAACGGCGATTTTATCGCGGGTCCGCGCAAATGCATGGGTAAAATTTTAAATCTGCAAACGCAAAATTTAAACTTCTCTTTAAAGCGTGTGCCGCAAATAGCGCATGCAGCGGGCTTTAGCAACCGAATCCGACGAGGTGAGATCGTAAATGAAGTGAATCTGGACGCAAATACGCCAAGTGGCGCGGCGAGGCTTGCGAATGAGCCGCGCAGGCTTACTAGCGAGGAGTTTGAGGTATATTTGAGCGTAGGCTGCGCGGCGGCGAAAACATATAAAAAATCGCTGCAAAGATATGAGGACTAAATTTTGATTGAACTGCGCACAGCGGGCGAGCGGTAAAATTTAATGAGCTTTAAGTGGCGAGGATATAAAATGGCGCGTCCATCAAATTTAAAGGCGGCAAATGGATCAAGACAGGCTTGAGGAATTAAAAAGGCTACTACAAAAGCGGCATCAGGAGCCGAAGCGGGGCTTGGAACAAAATTCTAACGGCAAAAATTTTGAAGTACCAAATTCT
>NZ_CALIJA010000015.1 GCF_938017615.1 uncultured Campylobacter sp.
ATTGAACTATGTTGATGAGCATAAGGACCCTACAGGCTTGTTCTGAGAAGTATTTAGAGCGGATATTTCTTTTCGGTGCTTTTAAGAGAGGCGCTTGCCGATAAGCCGAATATTAAGTAGCCTTACGAGGAATATAAAATCTCAAATAGGGCAAAAATAATATATCGCTATGTCAAATGCATACTTTGGTTTATAGTAAATGCTTCTATTTGGGTAAGTGCCATAATTGCGATTGTAGGTTTAGTAATGTCAAAGTTTTAGGACAAGGATATAAAATGACAAATGCAGAGCAAATAGAAAAGATAACGAATGCGGCACAATGCTTTGCTTTGCTTGAAATTTTAAAATTTAGCGCAGCGAAAGGCTTAAATTTTGATGATAAATTACGACAAAGTGTTTTTAAAAGTACCGAAATGAAACGCGATATAAAAGTCAAATTGATCTTAAAAGCTATAAATTAGGGGCTAGGGTGATAAAAGAGTTTATTAAAAAATGTTTTGAGCTAAAAGGGGTGAGGATTTTATTCTGGATCGCCTTGCTCATTTTTACTATAGATTGCTTGGGCGTTATATTTGCCAGCATAGACGCGGTTTTTTTGGCGGAGTATAGCGGTTACGATATCGCGAATCCGCTTTCTATCGTTATGAAAGCTTTTGAACTAACGTGGCACGAAGAAGCGAGCGATAGCGAAAGCGATATTTTCGGCGCTATGGTGTTGTATCTATTTTGCGCGACGGTAATTTTGCCTTTAATCATCTGCTGCTTCGTATTTTCCAAAATAAAGGCTTTTATTCTGCTAGATAAAATATCCGGCGCATCTGTATTTTTTATAAGTCTATTTTATACTTATTCGCTAGCCGTGATAATCCTAACAGGAGCCGATTTGACCTTATTGGGTCATCTGTTTGATCGCTCAAATTTTAATTTTAGCATAATGATAATAAGCGCTTTATCATCGCTAATAATCGCGTCTGCGATGGTTCTTATTCTAAAAAGAAGAGATAAAATTTAATGCAGATAAGTTTATGCTAGCATCGTTTTTCAGCTAAATTTTATGTGAATTAATACGCAAAATTTTATGAATAGAGCTTGAGAAATGGAAATTTAAAAGGGGTACATTTTGAAATGATCTTAAAATTTGGCTCTGCTTCAGATTTGAAATTTCAAGTTGCGCAGTTTGGAATTTCGATCATCGACTTCGAATTTTAAAATTTTAATCCTACCGACCTTTTAAAATTTTATGATCTAAAATCCTTGCGCTTTTGAATCCTGCAACTCAAAGCCACTGTTGCTTAAATTTGAAATTCTAAGCTCTGAGATGCGGAGCCTTGCTCGATAAAATTTTAAAATTTCAAGTCCAGAATTTTATTTGGTAAAAATTTTATCGAGCAGGATTCGGCTCGATAAATTCTATTAAATGCTCCTACAGGAGAGAAAAATATGAAATCTCAAATACAGCATTTCAATTCCCAACGGGATGAAATTCTACCTCAAAAGTGAAATTTTAGGGCAGGAAAATATTAATTTGTTTCAATTCCTAACGGGATGGAATTCTACGGCGTAGTTCCACCCGAGCAAGCGGTAAAACTACTCGTTTCAATTCCCAACGGGATGAAATTCTACACGTCCCAAAAAGCCTTAAAAACACCAAGAGCTGAGTTTCAATTCCCAACGGGATGGAATTCTATTCCTCATAGTTTTCTCCGAATAGAGTATTTATATCGTTTCAATTCCCAATGGGATGGAATTATACTGAAGCAAGCGACGATTAACGCAGGCTTTGCGATCTGTTTCAATTCCCAGGGGGATAGATTACCCGCTCAATTTATATTAATTAATAAAGTATTAGATTTACCTCGCCAAATTTACTCCACCAGCGCGGAATTTACCCCGCAGGATAAATTCTGCTGAATTTTACTTCACCCTCTTTATCTCTATTTCGCCGTCACGCGCGCCGATTTCGATCCGATCGCCCGTTTTGATCTCGTC
>NZ_CALIJA010000016.1 GCF_938017615.1 uncultured Campylobacter sp.
ATTTTGTAATTCTCCGATTAAATTTAAATTTTGAAGAATTACATTACTTAAATTTTAAAAGATAGATTATGAATTTTTTCCTGGGCTTCCTTGCTGGTAGTGGTGCTTTTGATGGACTTGCAGCTGCGGTTATCGTTTTTGGCGTCATAGCCATTTTGGGTGGTTTTAATGCCGTTATAGCTTCCATTCCTGCTTTTATAGTGTTTTGCGTTGCAAAGGCATTTTTAGAAGGCTTGACTTCTAACGTAAATAATAGATTTGTTACCCTTGTCGTTCCGATCGCTGGAGCTTTAGTGCTAGCATACTTTACGGCTGATGCTGTTTATAAAAGTGAGCAGGCAAAAGATGCCGAGCATGAAGTGCAGAAGCAACAAAATATGACGCAGCAAGATAAAGTCTATTATATCCAGCGAAGTTTGATGTTCGGTGGCTACGGTGTGATGATTGATGGTAAATGGGGCAAAAAGACTATGCGAGCGGCGCAGAAATATTCGGGCTCGTCCGCAACCTCGATCGACGAACTTTATGAGGCGGTCAGGGCTAAAAAAGAGGGTAGAAGATAAAATTTAAATCGCGAGCCGAGCCTTGCACTAAATTCTTAAATTTACTCGCTTTATATACGTCTTATCGGGCGCCTCAAAATAGATTGGGCTGCTTGTCAAAGTCTCTTAAGCTTGTCTGGGGCGTAAATTTTAAAAATGGAGCTTGAGCGTTTTTGAGGTAAGCGGACGAAATAAACTTGCTTGTGCGCGGACTATGTTAAATTTAATAAATTTAGCTGCAAGGCGCAACGGAATTTACGTTGTTTGCGGCTTGCAAGCGGGATAAATTTAAGGGCGCGATCTTTACGGGCAAAATTTTATGCGCGACGACTGAGGCGCGCGGTTTTCTATGAAAGTTTAAATTTCTTATGCTCAAAGTGGTATTTTTTCTGCGAAATCGCGTTAAATTTAAGGCTATCTATCCTGGAAAAGTTAACGGCGTATTCCTTCAAGCAAGCGAGGATGAAAGAGAAGCGGTAATTGCCATTTTCGTAAAATATCTCGCTCGTTATTATTTCGCCGGGCGCCGCGTCGCATCTTTGATCCGAGCTCATAACGCATTTTAGTTCATAATATCCATTTTGCAAATCTCCGATGTAAAATTTCAAATGCAACTTTTCATTAATTTGCTTTTTGGGTAGCAATAGCGCATCGTTGAAGCTTATGCCCGCAAAAATTCTTTCTAGCGTATGCATATTTTTATGCAGCCCTGCTAAATACGCCTCGTATCGCCGCTGCCTTAAGGCATATTCGCTATCTTTTATATTGCCCTTGATCCAATCTAAGTCAAAATATAGCACTTCAATTTCTTTGGTTTTAAATCTGTCGTTGTCCGTTCGCTACAGCCCCAAGAAATTCTCATCGTTTTTGATCTTTTCGATGATATCGAGCGTGGCGTAAAACTCGTCGTAGAAATATGGCATCTCGAGCTTGAAAAATTTAAAATTTAGCCCCTCCAGCACCTTGAGCGAGTGTTTGTTTTTAAGTAAAAATATGAAAAATACCCCGTCTTTTTCCAGCGCGTTGAGGTAGTTTATTTCGCTTATATTGGCGCGTAGGATCTCGGCGTCAAGGATGACGACGTCGGCTACGTAGATGAAGTCGTTTAGGTGCCTCTTTGCGCTCTCCCAGTTGGAGTTTGGCATCACGTCACAACCAAGCCCGCTTAAAAAATCTCGCAGCTCCTCGAAGATCGCGCGGTTTTTATGCGTTATGATGACGTTGTAGTCGTATTTTTTAGCGCTAAAATCCTGCTTTTGCGCAAAGCAGCTAAGTACCGCATCCATTTTGATAAAGGTTCCGCGCCCGTCAGCTCCAATACTTGGATGCGAACCGAGTGCACGCAAATGGGTCTGCGCCGAAGTAAGATACTCATCATCCGTGCTAGCGGCGCTTTCTAGTGCACTTTTAAGCGCATAGGTGCGCGGATCCTTTAGCTCGCGATCGATACCTACTCGAACGTCGAGCTTGATAGAGCTCATATTCGCTCTAAGTTCCTTGCTACTAAATTCCACGCTCACGCGGATCGGTTCAGCAATATTTTGTAGGAAAAACTCGCACGCATCAAAGACTGCGCTAGTGAGATTTAGCACCTCGCCGCCGTAGATACGCGGTAGCTGCGGCGGGAAGCTAAGATAGAGCGTGCTGTCGTATTTCGTGCACTCCTCAAATAAAATT
The DNA here is from genome assembly GCF_938017615.1 of uncultured Campylobacter sp. Lineage (GTDB taxonomy): Bacteria > Campylobacterota > Campylobacteria > Campylobacterales > Campylobacteraceae > Campylobacter_B. The sequence continues at coordinate 2,220 of NZ_CALIJA010000016.1, forward strand.
TCGCTTTGAAATTTTAAAATTTTTAAAATATCGATCTGCGCGATATCCTCGCGTCTAGGCACGACGGAATCGCTTTCTTTGGCTTTAGGCGCAGCGGAGAAAATTTTGCCGCTTACGGCGGGCTTTTTAGCAAAAAGTTTTCTTGCCACAAAGCCTGCCGTCGCAGCCAATATTGCTAGCGCGCCTAAAACCACGGCTTTCATAGCACAAGCATCCCATCGCCGTAGGAGTAGAAGCGGTATCTTTGCTCCACTGCGATGCGGTAGAGCTCAAGCGTGCGCTCAAGGCCGATGAAGCTCGCCACGAGCATTATCAGCGTGGATTTGGGCAGGTGAAAGTTCGTAAGCAGAAAATTTTGTCTTATCGGCGGATTGCCCGGGTGCAAAAACAGCTCGCAGATCCCGCTGATTTGTCCGTTACGCGCAAAATTTTCGATCGTGCGCGTAACGGTCGTGCCCACGCCTAAAATTTTTCGCTCGCTTTTTAGGATTTGTGCGGTCTGCGGCGGGATAGAGTAGAGCTCGCCGTGCATCTTGTGATCGCGCAGATCCGCTACTTCCACGGGCTTGAAGGTGCCTGCGCCCACGTGCAGCGTGATGAAGTGGATCTCGTGATTTCGGCGCAAATCCGCAATCATCTCACTATCAAAGTGCAAGCTCGCGGTGGGTGCGGCGACGGCGCCTTGCTCGCGCGCGAAGATGCTTTGATACCAGCTCGCATCCTCCTTCGTATCGGCGCGCTTGATATACGGCGGCAGCGGCACGTGGCCGATACGTTCGCAAATTTCAAAAACATCGTGGGTGTTTAAAGCCTTACCGCCGCGCTCAAACTGCACGATGCGAAGCCCGCCTTCTATCAGCTCACAAACGCGCGCGTTAAGACCGCTTTGAAATTTTAATTCGCTACCCGCTTTGACGCTGCCGCGGATATAGGCGCTAAATTTATCGCCCTCAAGCGGCGAATTTAACAGAAGCTCGATCTTGCCGCCGCTGTTTTTATGACCGAAGAGGCGCGCCTTGATTACCTTCGTGTCGTTGAAAATAATATCGCAGGGCGGCAGGACGTCCGCCAGATCGCCGAAGTGCGCGTGCGTGATCTGCTCTTTGGCGCGGTCGTAGATCAGCAGGCGCGCGCTTTGTTTGGGCATCGCAGGCGCGCTTGCGATGAGCTCGCTAGGAAGCTCGTAATCGTAGCTGCCAACTAAATTTAGATCCGCCATCTCACGCCTGCGCTACGTCCGTGGAATTTTCGCTTTCGTCATCCTCAGGCTTATACGGATTTATCATTTTGGCGATAAAGATCGAAAGCAGATAAAGCGCAATTAGCGGAGTTGCGAGCATAAACTGACTAAGCACGTCCGGCGGCGTCATAACCGCTGCAAAGATGAAAATAATGACGATTGCGTAGCGGAAAAAATCGCTCAGGCTTTTATTAGTTACAAGCCCGATTTTAGCGAGGAAAAATGTCACCACCGGAAGCTCGAAGCTGATGCCGAATGCGACGACGAGCTTGGCGAAAAAACCTACATATTCGCCGATTGTAGGCATCGCAGTAAATTGCTTGGCGCCAAAATTTACCAAGAAATTAAACGCGACGGGGATTACGAAAAAATAGCAAAACGCCGCGCCTAAAAAGAACATAATGCTCGCGCCGCTAACGAAGGGGATGACGTATTTTTTCTCGTTGTCGTAAAGCCCAGGCGCTACGAAAAGCCACGCCTGCCAGAAAATTATCGGCATCGCTAGAAGCAGCGAGGTGAAAAACGATACCTTCATCGCGGTAAAAAACGTTTCGCCAAGCTGGGTAAAGATGATCTCACTGCCCTTAGGAAGCACGCGCACCAGCGGACGGGTCATAAAGCCTAAAATATCTTCCCAAAAGCCGAAGCACGCGATAAAAAGGACGATGACGGACAGCACGCAGATCACTAGGCGCTTGCGAAGCTCGGCTAGATGCGGTTTTAGCTCTTCAAACATTAAATTTCTCTCTCATTATGATTTTTGCGTATCGTTATTTTGCGCGGAATTTTGCATAGAATTTTGCGCATCGCCGTTTAAATTTGCATTCATATTTTGCGCAGCGCTTTTTGCTTCACCGCTTGCATTCGTATTTTGCGCGCTATTTTCTGCACTGCCGCCCGTGCTCGGCATGGGATTTTCGCCTTTGTTTTCGGCACTCGAATTCGCGCTTTTGCTTTCAACGCCGGAATTTGTTGCGCCGAGGGCGGAGCCTTGCATAGAGTTTGCGGCTCCAGCGGAGCTTTGCGCGGAATTTTCGCTGCCCGAATTTGCCTTTAAATTTGCCGTCTCGCTCTGTTTTTGTGCCGAGACTTTCGCGGAGTTTAACGCGTCTTTGGCGGCGTCCGAGCTAAGCGTTTCTTTAAGCGAGCTTTCCGCGTCTTTTAGCCCCGCATTTAGCGTCTCTTTGACCGAGTCGATACCGCCTTTGATCTCGTCGAGCTCCTCAAACGTGAGCTTTTTGCGCACGCCCTCGCTTGCTTGCGTGATACTCTCTTTATATTTTTTGGCATCCTCTTTGAGCTCGGCGATGCGAAGCTCCTGATCGAAGCTCGATTTTGCGTCGTTGATGGTTTTTTTGATAACTTTGAAGTATTTCGCGAGCTCAACCAGCACTTTTGGAAGCTTCTCGGGCCCCAGCACGATTATCGCGATGATTAAAATGACCGTAATTTCAGGCATACTGATACCAAACATAAAATTTCCTAACGTAAAAAGTGGCGTATTGTAACTAAAATTTCATTAATCTTAAATTTAGCGCCCGCGGCGGCTGCTTTGCGTAATAAAAAGCGCGATCTCGTCGGCGAGCAAAAAGTTGGGATTATAAAATTTACCCTCGGCAAATTTCAGCTTTTTTTCGCGCACGAGCAGCTGCGCGTTGCTTAGCTCCGTAGCGTTTAAAATTTGCGCTTCAAGCCCCAAAACGCAGCGCAGCCCGAGAAATATGCGCTCAAGCTTTTTATCCTGCGCGCTTAGAACTTCGCGCTGTTTTTGTAGCGGATCTGCAATGTAATCTCGCAAATTTTTAGGCGAGCTAAGGCGCACCTGAGCGCTAGTTCCGACCGCAAATGCCCCAAATCCAGCGTAATCCTCGCCGCGCCAGTAAGCCAGGTTGTGCTTACAGCGCAGTCCGCGCGCGGCAAAATTTGAAATTTCATACTGACTAAAGCCGCTATCCGCCGCAAGCGCAAAGAAAAATTTAGCTAGAGCCGCGCTTTCCTTTTTAAAGCTTTCGTGCCCAAAAAACGGCGTGTTTTCCTCAAGGCTCAGCGCATAGGCGCTTAGATGCGGCACTTCACAGCGCGCAAACTCGGCCATTTCAAATTTTAAATTCCTTTTATCGTCAAATTTGCTTGCATAGATTAGATCCAAATTTATATTATCAAAGCCCGCTGCTTTGGCATTTTGCACCGCCAGAAAAATCTGCGCCGCACTGTGCGCGCGACCGAGGAACTTTAGCTTGGTATCGTTGAAGCTTTGTGCGCCGAAGCTGATGCGATTTACGCCGAGACCGCGCATCGCCTTAAGCCAAGCGGGACTAGCGGAGTTTGGGTTAGCTTCCGAGCTGATTTCGGCTTTGGCGGTAAAATGCGGCGCAAGCAGCGCAAAAATTTCATTGTAAAGCCCCATATCTACGGCGCTTGGCGTGCCTCCGCCGATAAAAAGCGTCGAAATTTGCGCATGTAGATTTTTCGCCAAAAAGTCGCGGACTTCAAGCTCTAGCGCGCTAAAGTAGCTTTTTGCGAGGCTAAACTTATCGCTGAAGGAGCCAAAGGCGCAATATGGGCATTTGGAGGTGCAAAACGGCACGTGGATGTAGATGTGCAAGGGCGGTCCTATGGGTTAAATTTATGTCGCAAAATTTAGCGAATTAATTTGAAAATTTATATAAATTTTAAGCCTCTTAACGCAAATTTTAATATTTTTAGGTAGAATTTTGAGAAATTTTTTGTGAGAAAACGAGATGGAAAAAGAGAAAAATTACAGACCGAATGTCGCTGCAATCGTACTTTCGCCCTCGTATCCGTTTAATTGCGAAATTTTAATCGCGCAACGAAGCGACATCAAAGGCGCCTGGCAGTTTCCTCAAGGCGGTATCGATGATGGTGAGACGCCTAAGATGGCGATCCGTAGAGAGCTAGGCGAGGAGATCGGAACAAGCAAAGTCGATATCATTGCTGAGTGCCCGAAGTGGCTTAGCTACGACTTTCCCGATGGGGTAGCTCAAAAGATGCGCCCATACGACGGGCAAATTCAAAGGTATTTTTTGGTGAAATTGCGAAGCTTAGCCGATATAAACATCAATACTAAACTTCCAGAGTTTGACGCATTTAAATTCGTAGGCGCGAATGAGGTTTTAAGGCACGTAAATCACTTCAAAAAGCCGATTTACGCGACGGTTTTAAAATATTTTAAGGAGGAGGGTTACATTTAATGCTGATCGTTCAAAAATACGGCGGTACGAGCGTCGGTACGCTAGAGCGGATCGAGGCGGTCGCGCAGCGCGTGATAAAGACTAAAAACGAAGGACACGATGTCGCGGTAATCGTCTCTGCGATGAGCGGCGTTACCAATCAGCTCATCGAGCAGGCGGAATTTTTTACTAAAACTCCCGTAGGCAGAGAGATGGACGTGCTGCTAAGCTCGGGCGAGCGCGTCACGAGCGCACTTTTGGCTATCGCGCTAAATGCCAAGGGCTATGCTGCGATCGCATTTAGCGGACGTGGTGCTGGCATCGTGACGGATAATTTTCACACCAAAGCTCGCATCGTCTCGATCGATCCTAAAAGTATGCAAGAGACGCTAAAGCAAGGCAAAATCGTCGTCGTCGCGGGCTTCCAAGGCATCAGTACCGCAGGTGAGGTAACTACGCTCGGGCGAGGCGGAAGCGATCTTAGCGCAGTCGCCGTCGCAGGAGCGCTGAATGCCGATCTGTGCGAAATTTACACCGACGTAGACGGCGTATATACGACCGATCCTAGAATCGAGCCAAAAGCCAAGAAGCTTGATCGCATTAGCTACGACGAGATGCTTGAGCTTGCGAGCTTGGGGGCGAAGGTTTTGCAAAATCGAAGCGTCGAGCTTGCGAAAAAATTAAACGTAAATTTGGTGACGCGAAGCAGTTTTAACGATCATGAAGGAACACTCATAACAGGAGAAGAAAAGATGGAAGATGCGGTAATTAGCGGCATTGCACTGGATAAAAATCAAGCAAGAATTACGATTAGAAACGTAGAGGATCGCCCCGGCGTCGCGGCTGAAATTTTCTCCGCGCTTGCGGGCAAGGAGATCAACGTCGATATGATCGTGCAAAATATCGGACGAAACGGCGAGACGAATTTGGGCTTTACCGTGCCGCAAAACGAGCTGCAGACTGCTTATGCGGTAATGAAAGAGGTAAATCCAAATCCGAATTCCATCATCGAATCGGATGCCGATATCGTAAAGGTTTCTTTAGTCGGCGTTGGTATGAAAAGCCACAGCGGCATAGCCAGCAAGGCGTTTAAGACGCTCGCGGACGAGGGGATAAATATCCAGATGATCTCCACGAGCGAGATTAAAATTTCGATGATCGTAGAGGCCAAATACGGCGAGCTTGCCGTGCGCGCGCTGCATAAAGCCTACGATTTGGATAAATAATGCAGGATCTGCACACTTGGAGCGTTACGGCGATGCGCTCCGAGCCCGGACTTGAGTGGCTCGAGGATCGCAAGGAGGACTGGACGCCGCTTTTAGCATCAAAGCTAAAATTCCTCCACGACGGCTTTGCTTTCATCGTCATCTGCGACGATGAGCGAAGCTGGTTTAGCGAATACATCATCAAAAAGATCAACTCCTCTACCAACTCACGCCCGCTGCTACCGTTTTTTTCTTTGCGCTCGCTCTACCGTGGCGGCGTAAATAGCCTGGAGGACGCGCTGCTGCTAAACGATATGCTAAGCCTCGCGTTTGCCAACGGCTTTATATATTTTTACATCGGCAACGGCAACCATCCGCTAGCCAAAATCGCCAAAAGCCACGAGGACAGCTATCTGTGGCTCATCGACGAGAGGCTGCAAAATAGCTTTTATATGAGCGAGAGCGATCCGAGCCTGGATCTCAAACTGATCCAGCTTTTTAAAATTTTAGACAAAAGCATCGACGCCGTGCTTTTTGACGAAGTGGTGCTTTGAAAATCATAAATCAGATCGTTTTAACGAACGATTATGAGGGCTTTAAAGATAAAATTTTAGCCGAAATTCCGCGCAAAAATTTAAGGTTTTTCGAAAGCGTCGAGCTTAAGATCGACGAGGCGCGAAAGATCATCGACGAAGCCTACGTCGCCGAGCGCGAGGATAAGATCATCGTCATCGCCGCTACGAAATTCGGCGAGGAGGCGCAAAACGCCCTGCTTAAAATTTTAGAGGAGCCGCCCAAAAATACGGTATTTTTCCTGATCACCCCCTTCATCAACGCCCTGCTGCCTACCATCCGCTCGCGCCTCGTGGTGCAAAATCTCTGCGTGCGAAAGCCTAGATACCGCACCGGGTTAAATTTAGCCAGACTCAGTCTAAAGGAAGCGGTGGAGTTTATCGACGCGCAGATCGCGCTGGAGCGCAAGGGCGAGCTGGATAAGACGGCGCTAAAAGCGCTCATCGGCGAGATCGCGCTAGAGTGCTTCGAGGCGGGCGTTAGGCTAAGCGGCGATGAGTTGCAGCGGATTGACTGCTTGAGTTACCTCGCCGAGCACAACGCCAAAGCCCATGCCGTGCTTACTCCGCTACTTTTGATGATAGAGGAGAAAAGATGAAAATTTATAAAATTTCAAATGATGCCGACTTTACGCTGATTTGCGAGCGTATCGGTGTGCGAAATGCGGGACGAGCGATAATGCAGAAAAAATCGCGCCTAAACTTTTTCTATCTAAAAGATCTGCGAGCGCCCGCGGCGAATATTTTAAAACAAGATGCCCTTAGCATCGGTGCCGAGCTTGCGTGTAACGAAGGAGTGATCCTAGGACGCGATGATACGGATGCGGTTTTGATCGCAAATGACCGCCAGATTGAGGCTTTAGCGCAGAAAGAAGCGCTGCAGGATTTCGGGCTAAAAGAGCTCGCGAAATTTCTAGGCAAGAAATTTGCTAAGCCGCAAAGCTGCGAAATAATGGGCGTAGTAAACATCAACTCCGATAGCTTCAACCCCGCAAGCCGCGCGGCAAACCTAAAAGAGGCGATCTGTAAGATCGAAAATATGATCGAGCAAGGCGCCGCTATCATCGACATCGGCGGCGTAAGCTCTCGCCCGGGCAGCCAGTACTGCGGCAGGGATGAGGAGTTTGCGCGCATAAAGGATGTCGTGAGCGAAATTTACCGTCTGCGTCTGCACGAAAGGGCTAAATTTAGCCTCGATAGCTTTGATGAGTATTGTTTGGAATTTGCGCTAGATCGGGGCTTTAGTATCATTAACGACATAAGCGCAAACCTCGCTCTTGCTCCGCTTGCGCTTCGCTACGACGCCGCTTACGTGCTGATGCACATGCAAGGAAAGCCGCAAAATATGCAGCTTGCGCCCAAATACGACGATCTGATGGGCGAGATCGATGAGTTTTTTGCGCAAAATCTGCAGCAGCTGCAAAGCGCGGGGCTTAAAAAGATCATCCTTGACGTGGGCATCGGCTTTGGCAAGACCGCCGAGCAAAATTTGGTGCTGATTAAAAATTTGCAGCATTTCTTGCACTTCGGCTGCCCGCTGCTCGTGGGTGCGAGCAGAAAGAGCGTTATCGATTTTTACAGCCCCTCTGCGGTTGCGGATAGGCTCGCAGGCTCGCTGTACCTGCACCAGGTTGCCGCTTTAAACGGCGCCGCGATCATCCGCACGCACGACGTTTTCGAACATGCTCAAATGCTGCGGCTAATGCGCGCGATGGACGCCGCTGCGGTAAAATTTTAAAATTTTGCGAAAGAGCTTTTGCGGAATTTTATCCGTGTTTTATTTTGCGCCTAAGCTTTCGTGCGCTTGCTCGTCTAAACTTATAAAAATTTATAAAATTTAGCTCGATTTATGAGGCGCGTCAAAACAGCGAAGCAGGACGGTATAAATTCTAGCGACGATTGCACGGATTATTTGCTGCGCGAGCCGAGTTATTTCATTTTTGGGCGAAACGAGCGCTTTACGTCAAAGCCTTTGCTAGCGATTTTTATATCATTTGGTATCGTGCCTGCCGGAGCGGAGGTGTCCTTTTTGGCGGATAAAAACTCGACTAGGCTTTGCCAGACAAAGTCGGCATCCAGATAAAACCCCATCGCGTTAAGCTGTGGATTTATCGCCGCGGTGTGAATGTTCTGTGTGAGCTTAAAAAATACGATTGGGGCGCTCAAAATTTCATCTTTGCTTATAATTTTATCGTCGCGAACAATATTTTTTAGTGTCGTTTTGCGGTCGCCCTCTAGCGCCACGAGCTGCAGAATCTCCTCGCGCGTAGCCTGCTCGCCGATCATCTTGCTTAGCCACGAGACGATATGGACGCGAAATCCATCGCTAAAGCTCAAAGTTCTGTCTTCCCAATACTGCTTTCTTAACTCCGTCTCGTCAAACTCTAGGCTTGTGTAAATTTTACCCTGAGAGGCGAAAATATGGACTAAATTTTTGCCGATGAAAATCACGGAGTGAAGCAGGCGCGGCAGCTTATTTACGTCCGTTTTACTCCAGTTTATAAATTTACCGCCGATAAAGCGGTACCCGCTAAGCTTCCTTTCAAAGACCTTTTTATCGCCCTCGTCAAGCCTCCATAGCTCGCCCGCATCGACTAGGGTAGAGTTTCTGCGGTCATAGACCAAAGTCTCGTCAAGCCCGTATTTTGACACCATAAAATCGTAATTATCTTTAAATTTCGAGATAATTTTCATGTTCGTTCCCTAAAATTTTATCTTTCAAAAGCTCCTGAATCGGCGCGCTTTGTACTGAAACTGAAGCAAAATTTTATCGCTGCAAATTTGCGCTGCGAACCTCGCAAATTTTACTAAAATTTACTGCTAAATCGCCAAAATTTATATCGTAAGCCCACGGCTCGCTCAATTTTACCGCATGCCAATGGAGCGGCAAAATCGCACAAAAAGCGTGCGGCGCGGCAAATTTTAAATTTATTTTACGCGGCGACGTAGAATTTTAAAATTTATTTTCCGCAATGGCGCAAAATTTCAAATTTATCTGCCGCAAAAACAGAGGCCGCTACCGCTTAAGTCGCAAATTTTAGTAGCGGTAAAAACCAAAGTCGCTACCGCTTAAAGTCGTGGATTTGTATATTTGCGCCATATTTTTTGCAAAGCTCGCTTACTTTTTCTTTCAGCTTTTCCTCGTCGTAGCAGATGAGATCGATGTATGCGCGCTTCTGCCCGGTTGCGCCGCCGATTATCTCCAGAAACGAGCCGCAGCCTTCCAGCTCCTCGTCCTCGATTTTATTTCGCAGATCAAAGCCCGCCTGCATATCGCCGCCGTTATCGATGCTAAGAAAGCAAAATTTGATGCCGAGCTCGAAGGCTTCGTTATAGATGTCGCGCTCGCCGTTTAGGTACTGATTTACGATGGCCGTTAGGCAGGTGGTGCCCACGATAACGTCCTCGCGCACCTCGCTACCGCGCGGCTCCATCTCGTAGCTGAAAAAATTCTTCAGCGGTTCGCGCGTGGCTTTTTCGCCGAATTTCTCATCTATCAGATCGGCAAATTCGCTTAGCGGCACGCCGTTTTCCTGCGGCTTATCAAGCACTTCAAGTATGCCCAAAGTGTTAATGACCGTCGTCTCGCCGATGATGTTATCAAACAGGATGAAGCTTAGATTGCCCGCCTTGCCCTCATCCTGCGCGAGCAGAGCCGCTAGGTTTTCGTTGTAAATTTTAATATCCACGTCGCTTTCGTTAAACTGCGCGTAGATCATCGACTCCTCGGCGCTTACGCGCGTATCGTACATCTCAAGTCCGCCGATACCTCGCGGCGCACGCGGCTTTCCGAGCGTACAGCGCATTCTGCCCTCGAGCTGCTTAGGCATAGCGTTTTTGATGAAGCTTAGCCAAAATAGGCGATGTCTCATACCCTCTGGAGTTAGCACCAGATCGAGCTTATCGCCCGCGAGCCCCGTCATAAAATAGGGCTCGGCAAGGCAGATGCGAAGCTTCTCGTCGGTCTTTTGCATCGCCTTTTCAAACTCTTCCGCCGCCAGATCGGCCTTGATCTCATCTATCGCGCCGCTAAATTCCGCCCAAAATTTATCCACTCTGCCGGCAAAGGTACTTGGAATTTGCGCCTTTTCAGCTTTTTTTCCTGAGCCAAATAGCCCCATAATCTCTCCTTTAATTAAATTTAAACGCAATTATAGCTAATTTTTCGCGGGCGCGGAGCGCAAGCCGTAAACTGTCCCGCTCTTCTGCGCTCCGATATACGGCCCGCGCGGTGAAATTTTACTGCCATTTTAATCAGGCAAATGAAAGTAAATTTAAAATACAATACGAATCTCAACTAAATTTAAGGAGAGCAAATGGGACTGTTTAAAAAACTATTCGGTGGCGATGACGCGGGCTACGAGGACAAAGGCTTCTGCGAGCGCGCCGCACGCGATCTTGAAGGTGGCTGCGAAGGAAAAGGTAGCGCAGACGGCGAGCCCGTGTTTTACGCAGACGGCGAAGATGAGGCGATGCTAAAGGCATTCGAGCAGGCGCGAAAGAGCTTTCGCTACTTCTGGCGCGAGCTGTACTGGGAGCGCCTCCGCATCGTCCCCGCGCTTAGCTTTGCCTACGTCAAGGTCGCCTTTTCGCAAGAGCTAAACGGCAGCACCGAGGTCGAGCATATGTGGGTAAACGACGTGTATTTTGACGGCGAGCGCGTTTGCGGCGTGCTCGTAAACGACCCGAACGTACTAAGCAACGTCAAAAACGGCGACGAAGTCGCGGTGCCGCTAGAGCAGATCAGCGACTGGATGTTTGCGATAGAGGGCAAGACCTACGGCGGCTTTAGCGTGCAGGCGATGCGCAAAGCTATGAGCCAGAGCGAGCGCGCCGAGCACGACGAGGCGTGGGGGTTAAATTTCGGCGATCCTGATGTCGTACTAGTGGCATACGAGCAGCAGGAGCATCCGCAAAATTTAACCGAACACCCGATGAGCGTCAATACGAAGAAAAATTTCGAGGAGTTTTTGCGCGGGTATCCGGACGAGATCACGCGCACGGACGATGAGGGCTACACGATGCTGCATCACGAGGCGATCGCGGGCAACCGCACGAGAGTCGAGCTTTTGCTTGCCAAGGGTGCGGATAAAAACGCTAAAAATGTCCACGGCAAAACCGCGCTCGATTATGCTAGAGCGCTCGGCTGGGATCACGTCGCGGAGGCGCTTAGTAGGTAAGCGGCGCAAATTCGCCGTTTGAAATTTAGCTTTTGACGTTTGTGAAATTTAGCGGCAAGTCTATGGCGATAAATTTGGCTGCATGCAAGATGAAAATTTTACTATCGCTAGATATGCTGGATATCGTTGCGGACATTGTTTAAATTTCGCCGCTTGTAAATTCTGTTTGCCGCCGAATACGTCCGATATAGCACGGCAGGCTTATTTAAAATTTGAAACTTTTAAAATTTAGGCTCGCTAGATTTATATTTGGTCACAGTGCGAGCTGCTTTGATAAAATTTCATTAGCTAATTTAGTTATGGCGCGAAACGCCGGCGAGGCTAAATTTTATGGCTTATAAATTTAACTAGCGCCTATTCTTTTTACCGAGGCCAAATAGCCCATAAGCTCCGTCTTGATTAAATTTAAAGATCACGACGCCGATTTTTGCGCGAGCTCGGAGCGTAAATTTTAAAAAGCCCGCCCTCACGTGCACTGAAAGCAGCCGCCCAAAACCTCGCATTTCTCGCAGATCTGCACATATATAACCCCCTCGCCCTGCACTAGCTCGCCGAATGGGATCTGCGCTAGATGCTTCATCGTCCCGCCGCAGCTAGGGCAGCTCAGATACGTGGCGTCCTGCACCCACTGCGGATAGCCTCCCACGGTCACGTCAAGTTCGCTAAAGCAGCCGTAAAAGGGCGATACTTCGCCGCCTAGCTTAAATTTCATACCGCTCAGCCGCGTCATATCCTGTTGCGAAAAGTAGCTTTTCTCCATCCCTTCGCCCTCGCATTGCATCTGTAGCTCGTCGTCCGCGCCGCGTTTACAAAAATATCTGACTGAGCCGACGCAGGTCGGGCAGCAGCGAAAGATCGCGTCGTGCTTTAAATTCAGAAACGCAAGCCGCGGCTCGTCGGCCTTAAGACGCAGCATATCGAGCATCTCGCAGCCGCAAAACTCGCACTTTTGCCCCGTAGGCCTGCCGATACGTACGGACTCATTCGCGTTTTGGTTTGCGCATTCGCAACGGGCGCCCTTTGCATTTTCGCTTAAATTTAAACCGCTACTAGCGTCTTTTTGCGCGTCTGATTTGAAATTCGCGCGCTCGTTCCGCAAGCTCGCGTTTGCGTCTTCGTCCATGCCCGTGCGAGCACTCTGCGCGCCCGCGTATAAATTTGAAATTTCGTCCGCGTCTTTTTGCGCATTTTGTTCGGAATTTGCGCCGCCCGCACCGCCTTTGAAATTTGAAATTTTACTCGCGCTTTCATCTCCGCGCTCGCTCGCGCAGCCGCCGTTTTTCTCTGCACTATCTCTCACGCGCACTACCGCGAGGCATTTATCAAAAACGAGCGATTTTCGCTCGCCCCTCTGATCAAAGCTCCAGCCGCCGATTTGCGCGTAAATTTCGGTGCCTGCGTAGAGCTTTTGGCGCCACGGCTTCGGGTTTTGATACAGCTCGTAAAAAAGCTGCGTCGTCTGCTCGTCGCCCTGCCACGCAAGCGCGCACAGTAGGTCGTTTAGGGTATTTTTGGCATTGTCCTGCAGCGAGGCGAGCTTGCGGACGAGCGCGTCTCTCACGTCCTTCGGCGCGCCGAAGTAGAGCTCGGGCGGGCAGTAGATCTCCGCCGCGACAGCGGCTCGCGCAATCCTTGGATCGTGTATGTCACGCAGGCTAAAAAGCGCCCAAAAATCGTTGTAAATCTCATCCCATTTTTCGATCTCGCCGATTCGCTCCGCGATTTTTAGGATCATCGCCTCCACTTCGTCCGCGCTTAGGTTTAAAATTTCATCCCGCCTCTGCCTTTGGCTGCATGAGTGGCAGATGCCGTCGAAATAGATCCTGTTTTCGCCGCATTTTGGGCATAGATGGGCTTTGCTTTGCATCTTATCTCCTTAAATTTGGATTTAAATTTCGTCAAATTTTAGCTAAATTTTACTGTTTTGTGGCGATCAAGCTCGGTTTAGAATTTATGTCGCATTGAACGAGAGGCTTTATAATACGCCTAAAATGCGTTATTTACAAATGGAATTCAAGCTGAAAGAGATGTGAATTTTAAATTACGATAGAAATAGGGCGGGTTTGCGAGATCAAGTGGAATTCATCTTCGAAAAGATAAATTCCACTTTTGTGCGCTTAGGCACAAATCACTTTTCAATGTGATGTTTGACCAGATACTCGATGATATTTACCGCATTATCGATGCCGCAATACGACGTGTCGATGCAGATATTGTAGTTTGCGGACGCGCCCCAGACTTGGTTGGTGTAGTATTGATGAAAGCTCATCCTGCCTGCGTCGCTGTTTTCCATATACTCGCGCGCGTCGGTATGGCCCTCTTTTTCTAATCTGGCGAGCTTAAACTCATCACTCGCGCGTAAAAATACCGTCAGCAGATCCGGATGTCCGCGCAAGAAAAACCCGGCGCAGCGCCCAAGCACTATAACGTTGCCGCCCGAGACGATCTTTTCGTAGATTGCTACGATGCGATCGCGCTTTTGCTCATTGGCTAGCTCGTTGTGCGAGATTGCCTGAAGTAGCGTATTTACGGGCATTTCGTTGTAGAACTCATACATCTGCTCGAAGCAGCCAAGCTCGTCTGCTTTGCGGAGCAGATCCGCCTTGGCTAGATAGGTGTAGCCTAAGCGCTCGGCTAGTTTGCGCGCAGTTTCGCGCCCGCCTGCGCCCGTTTGTCTAGCGATCGAGATTATCATATTTTCTCCTTAGATGAAATGTGCAAAAATACCGGCACCGATGACGGTAAGAAGTCCCGTAACTGCCATCGCTAAAGACGCCATTGCGCCCTCTACGTCACCGATCTCAAGAGCGCGCGCCGTTCCCATCGCATGGCTCGCGCAGCCTAGGGCGATACCTTTTGCCATCGCCTTTTTTATGCCAAAAATTTTAAGTAGCGCCTCGCCAAATACACTACCGATGATGCCCGTAGCGATGATGCAGGCCACCGTTAGTGTCACGATGCCGCCTAAGCTTTCGCTGATACCCATACCGATCGGCGCTGTGACGGATTTCGGTAGTAGCGTGACATACATTGTATGATTTAGCCCAAATATCACCGACATCGCGTAGATGCTACCTAGTCCTGCGATCATACCCGAAATCAGTCCTGCAAAAATAGCTAAAAAATTACTTCGCAAAAGCGCCAGCTGCTCATATAGCGGCACGGCTAGACAGACGGTAATCGGCGTTAAGAAAAAGCTAATGTGCGAGGCGCTCGCGTTAAATTTTTCGTATGGAATTTTAAAGAGTAAAAGCACGCAGACGGTAAGCACGATACCGATTAGAAGCGGGTTGAAAATCGTTAGCTTAAAGCGCTTTTTTAGATAAAGTCCCAGCTCAAACGAGCCTAGGCACAAAAATACGCCGAAAAAAGCGGAGTTCATTAAAATTTCTCTCATTTTTTGTCGTCTCCGGATAAAATTTCGCGCTCCAGCTTCGCATCCACGCCCTTTGTATTCACGCCGTCTTGTTCGTGCGCGGCTTCGTAAAGCCTGCGCTTAACGCGGGCGAGGGCAATTTTATAAAAAATTTGCGTTACCGCGCCACTTGCACCGATGACTACTACCGTAGAGACCGCCGTAATCGCGATGATTGCGAAAAGATGCTGGCGTAGCGCGTCGCCTGCGATGATGATCGCAGCGCCCGCCGGGATGAAGATCACAGGCATAATCTGCATAAAAAATGACACGGTTTCTCTGATCTGCGATACTTTTATGAGTTTAAAGATCAGGGCTAAAAGCATAATGACTAGCCCATAGATGCTAGCGGGGATCGGCACAGGCACGAGCGCCGCCAAAATCTCCGCAACAAAAGATATTCCTAAAATCACACTAAATTGGATTAAGTAGTTCAAAGTTTACCTCGGATTAAAATTTAGGGCTAAATTTAGCACTTTGCAGTTAAAATAGATATTAATCTTGCTAGGTTTGGGCGAAATTTTGCGGCAAAATTTACTTAAGCAAGCTCTGTAGCTAGGCTGTAGGTAGAATTTTGCGATTTATCATAGCGCTAAATTTAGCCTTGCGGCACGGGTAAAATTCGGCTACGACTACTCAATCAAGCGTCTCGCCTAGCTCGATTTTGACGTCTAGAACCTTGCAGACTAGATCAAAAATTTCAATATCGACGTTGGGCGCGTATTCGTCCAAGACGGTGTAAACTTCGGCGCGCATATCCTCGTCGTGGCCCGGATGCGAGCGCGAATACAGCTCGTCCGTGCGGCGCACGAGCGCGAGATTGTCGATATCTCGCTCGCGCATCGCCTGCTTGAGCCGCTTTGAAATTTGCCATTTGAAACTTTGCATTTTCCATCCTTTAAATTTGCGCAATACTAGCCAAAAGGGCTTTAAAATTTAATTTCTTAAATCCGGTGACGCGTTTCGGCGCGATCAGCAAGCCTGCGCCGCTCGGTCTTACGCTTGCAAATATAAACGAGCCGGGTTTAGATCAAGGTTTTACCGGCTAAATAGAAGATTATCTTTGCGTAAATAGCGCTAAATCTTGCAAAGCCAATGGGATTACTTCGCCGTGCGAAGCGCCTTCGTAGAGCCTAAACTCGCAAGAAAGCCCCTTTGTTTTTAAAATTTCAGCTAGATCGGCCGCTTTTAAAATTCCCGCTTTATCGGTTTTTCCTTTACGCATTTCACGCGAGCCAGCAACGAGCATTATGAATTTCGCTTTTAAATTTGATCTAAGCTTTCCCTCTTCTAGGGCATCTCTGATCAGCTGTGATTCGCCCCACCACAACGAAGGTGAGGCGATAAAAAACTCGTCGAAAATCCCATCGTCGCGCAGCAAAGCATAAATCCCGAATAGCCCGCCAAAAGAATGTCCGAAGTAAATTTTATCGCTTTTTGCCGTAGAGTATTTTTTCTCCACGAGCGGAAATAGTTCATCTTTTACGAAATCGTAAAATTCTCCCGCGCCGCCGCCGTTTGCATATTCTTCGCCGCTCGCCGCGGGCGTTAAATCTCTCGTGCGACGCTTAATATCATACGCTAGCGGGCTGTCGTATCCGATGCCTACTATAAGGACGGTTTTGCTTAATTTTGGCACCGCTTTTGCGTTTTGCTTTGCGCCATTTGCATAAATTTTCGCATAAGAGTTTAAAAACATAGCAACTTGCGCGTTCGCATCAACCATAAAAACTACCCTATCGTAGCGAGCGACATTTTTTTGGCGAGCTATAAAAATTTTATATTTTTCGCCGCTCTTGCTTTTTAGAATAAAATCACTCACGTTAAACATTTCGCGTGCAGCCTCGCTTATCTGCTCAATCTTTTGTGGCGGTTTTGCCCCCAGATCGCAAGCGAATAAGCACGCTAAAAAGAGCGCGTTAAATACCGCAAGAAAGCTCTTTAGGCTTACCATTTAGCGTTTACCTTAAACCAAAACCTCCTGCCTTCCTCGGGGTACCAATAGTAATTGCCGTCGTCTGCGAGACCCTCGTCGTATCGGACGTTATCAAAGATATTGTAAGCGGTTAAATTTAGGCTCAGATTATCGTTTAAATCGTATTGTGCGCCCAAATCCGTAGTAAAAAGCTTTTTGTCGTTTTTGCTAACCCTATTGCCCGGACCGAATTGCACGCTTGTAAGCTCGCTTTCGTAATTAAGACCGATAAAGGTAGAAAGCGGAGCGATAGGCCTATAGCTAAGCGTCGCATGTGCGGCATGCTTCGGAGTAGCGGTCAGGGATTTGCCATCCAGCCTACTAAGATTGGTTTGGCTAAATTTAACGGCGCCGTTTGGCGTATAGATCGTAGGATCCCCAGTTTCGATCTCGGAGTGGCTATAGGTGTAGTTCGCCTTGAAATTTAACCTCTTAGTAATATCGTAATCGCCGCTCAACTCAACGCCGTAAACCTCGGCTCCTTCTATATTAAAATACGTTCCCCAACCCGGGCAATTAACGCTCGGCGCGCCGGCGCAGCCTCCGTAAGCGGGAATCCTATTGATATTGCTGCCATCGGTATCTAAAATTTTATCTTTGAAGTCGTTTTTAAATAGCGTGATATTGCCGCGCAGATCGTCTGCATTGTCGTAATAAAGCCCGATCTCGTAGGTCGTGCTTTTCTCGGGCTTTAAATCCTTGTTACCGAAATCTATAATCCTCCAGCCGCCCTGAATCGTGCCTACTTCAGGCGAAATTTGATTGACGTCGGGAGTTTTATAGCCGGTTGCGACGCCGCCTTTGATCGTCCAAGTATCGCCTATATTAAACGTCGCGTAGGCTCTAGGAGAAAAGTGGTTGCCGAAGTATTCGTTATGCGTGAGCCTGCCGCCGAGCGTTAAAAATAGCGTATTTTCGAAAATTTCGATCTCATCCTCTAAAAATCCCGCATGCTCGTTCATAGAAAATCGTTGCGGAGAGCGTAAATTTTGCCTACTCGCGTTTGAAACGATGAAAGTCGTTTGCACATCCTGTTTGCTAAAATCGTAGCCGAAGGTAAGCGTATTTATACCGAGATAAGTCGTAAATTTGGAATTAAAATTTCTATTTTTTACGATTGCGGGAGAAAGGCTATCAAAAATGCTCGTACGGCGAGTCTTATCCCAAAGATAACTTATATCAGCACTTAAGCTTTCAAACTCGCCCAAATATCCGACGCCGTGATTTTCTCTTTTATATTTATAGTGATTTAATCCGCGCGCGTTGGGATAAACGGCGGTTTTACCAAGAGTCCTTGAATAATCGTGATTTTGCCTTCCGGTTTGAACGTAAAATTTATTATTTTCATCCGGCGTTAGCCAAAGCTTGGCGTTAGAATCCGATTTATCACTCTTCTGATAGCCTCCCTTATAGCCATCCTCGTCGCGCAGCTTTTTATATCCCCACAGCTGAAGTGCCGCATACTGCCCGAAGGGAATATTGACGTAGGCTTCGCCCATCTTGCCGTTTCCGATACCCTCGTGATCTTGGATAGTTGTAGATATAGCAGCACTTCCGCTAAATTTAGAAAAATTCTTTTTCGTAATGATATTTATCACGCCGCCTACTGCATCGCTCCCGTAAAGCGAGCTCATCGGTCCTCTAATCACCTCGATACGCTCTATCGCTCCTGCGGGCGGGATAAAATTCGAGTTCATATCGCCCGCTCCGCCTTTTGGGTTCGCCGCCGCGGAACTTACGCGTTTGCCGTCGATAAGCACAAGGGTTTGAGAGCTTTCCATTCCTCTGATAGATATCCCGCTTGCCGGGCCGTCGTCGCCTGCGATAACGCTGACGCCAGGCATTTTATTCGCAATATCGTGTAGCGAAGTGAATCTGCCGCTTGATATCTCTTTATTATCCAAGGTGGAGATGGAGGCCGGCGCCTGCCTGATATCTTGGCGAAAGCCGCTCGCGCTTACTACGATTTCGCCAAGATTCGTGCTATTTGCGTCACTGCTTAGGCGCGAGCCTTCCATGCCGCATAAAATCGAAACGCTCGCGCATATAGATAATGCGATAAATTTCGCCTTTTTAAAATACATATCTTTTTGCATTTTTGTTCCTCTATTTTAAAATTTAATCGCGGATTATA
>NZ_CALIJA010000017.1 GCF_938017615.1 uncultured Campylobacter sp.
CTCGCTGGGCTGCAGCGTAAAATGCACGAAAGGAATCTCTAGCCAGCGCCTAGCTCCTAGCTTGCTAACGCCGAAAAAATCGACGCTGAGCAGCAATATGATATTGGTCCAATAAAATATCGGGATCAGATATAAAAATTTGCGTATCGGAAAGAGAAAAAATAGCGTAAAAACGGCAAATCCTACGCCGAAATAAACGACCTGTTTCGATGAGAGCACGTCGTTTGCCTCGCTTATTAAAACGTATGAAAAAACCACTATCGGCACGATCAAAAAAGGTTGAATGAAATCAAAATATGCTAAAATCTTTTTGTCAATTTTAAACAACGCTTAATCCTAATTAAAATTTTGACGTAAGAATAGCCAAAAAAGGTATAAATTTGGATAATCTAATAGCACAATGCAGCGAAAGGCTCGACGTTTTTTTAAGCTCGCAGCTTGGAATTTCGCGCAACCAAATATCAAGCTTAATCAAATCTGAAGCGGTCAGAGTGGACGGCGTCGTGCAGAGCAGGCCCGGCTACAAGCTATCTGCGGGCGAGCTCGTGCTCATCGACTACCCCGTGCCCGCGCCGCAGCAGATGAGCGCAGAGCGGCTGGATTTCGACATTGAAATTTTATACGAGGACGATGATCTGCTCGTGGTAAATAAGCCCGCGGGCCTTACCGTCCACCCCGCCGCAAGCGTCAAAGAGCCCACGCTCGTGGACTGGCTCAAGTCTCACGGTTATCTGCTTTCCACGCTCGGCGGCGAGCTTCGCGCGGGCATCGTGCACCGCCTGGATAAACTCACCAGCGGCGCCCTGCTCGTCGCTAAAAACAACGCCGCGCATGCCGCGCTATCGGCACAGCTAAGCGATAAGAGCATGGGGCGGATATACCTCGCGCTCATCGACCTGCCGCTGAAAGAGCCCTGCGTGATCGAGCGCCCGATCGCTCGCAACCCCGCAAATCGCCTAAAAATGGGGATTGTGCCCGGCGGGCGCAGCGCAAAGAGCGCGTTTTATGAAATTTTAAGCGGCGCGGAACTAACGGAGCTTCAAAACTCCGCCCAAAGGTGTGATGAAATTTTAAGTACGGGTGCGGACGATGGCACGGCTGCTGGCAAGAGCGCGGGGGCGGATAAAATTTCAGCCGCCGATAAAATTTTAGCTGCGAACACAGGCGCAAGTAGAATTTCGGCTAAGGACAAAATTTCGAGCGACACTACGGATAAAATTTCAACGGGTGATGCGGGTAAAATTTCGGCTACCGATAAAATTTCAGACGCGACTACGGGTGCGGGCAAAATTTCGGCCGTGTCCACAGGCGGGGATAAAATTTTAAGCGCTAGCAGTGGTGCAGATACGAATAAAATTTTAGCGACCGACGTAAGCGCTCGCGGGAATGAAATTTTAAATACAGACCCAACTGCGGGCGCGGATAAAATTTCGGCTACCAACGTGAGCGCGAGCAAGAACGCGGGTATGGATAAAATTTTAAATAACCGCGCGGATAACGCGGACGAAATTTCAAATAACTGCATGCGTAGCGTGGATAAAATTTCAATCCAAAGCGTAGATAAAATTCCAAGCAACCGCGCGGGCAACGCAGGTAAAATTCCAAACAATCTCGTAGATAGCGCAGATAAAATTTTAACCGCCAAAATGAGCGCGGATCAAACCCAGACCGCCCGTCTCGCCGAGAATAAAGTTTTAAATTTTAAAAATCCCGCTCAAAACCAAAACTTGCCGCCGATAAACCTAAAGAGCTTCAATCTCGTCGCGGCAAAGCTCTTCACGGGTCGCACGCATCAGATCCGCGTGCATTTAAGCTCGATAAATCGGCACATTTTGGGCGATCATTTATACGGATTTAAGAGCGAAAACGCTAAAATTAGCAGGATTTTGCTCCATGCCTATTTGCTCTATTTCATCCATCCGCGAAGCGGCAAAGAGGTGAAAATTTGCGCAAATTTGCCGAGCGAATTTCTAAATTTTACGACAAATCAAAAGGTAAAGGATGAAATTTATGAAAAAATTTTACCGACTAACGTTGAGCGCTACTTTAGCGATACTAGCGGGTGGTTGCGCTATGTCTAGCGCGCCTAGTGCAAGCGACGAGAGCCTTCCGCGTGTAGAGGGGATCAGGACGATCACGAGCGACGATGAGATCGGGCTTGAGTGGCCTAGATACGACTCAAATACCGCCGTGTTGGGCTTTATAGTTTATCGCGCGCCTGCAAGCGGCGGCGAAGCCAAAAAGATCGCCACCATCGCAGATCCATACTCCACCCACTACGTAGATACGAGGCTGCAGCCGGGCACTTCGTATAAATACACGGTGCGCACATACGGCGCCAAGGGCGTTTCGGCTCCTTCTCCGGTTGCTATCGCAAGCACAGCAAAGATGCTAGAGTCCGTGCCGTTTGCGCAGGCGATCTACGGGCTTCCGGGCCGCGTCAAGATCATCTGGCGCCCGCATCCGGATCTTCGCGTAAGCTCCTATCTAATAGAGCGCCGTCCTAAGGGAGGCGAGTCGTGGAGCACGATTAAAGAGGTTCGCGGCAGACTTAGTGCTGAGTATATCGACAATATCGATTACGGCGAAGGATACGAATACCGTATTACCGTCAAAACCGAAAACGGAGAGCTGTCCAAGCCTAGTGCAGTCATTGCCGCAGCGCAGGCAGAATAAAGTTTGCCAAATTTTATAACCCAAAGTGTGAGCCTGCCGCCGCTGCCGGCTAGATTCGACGAGACCGAATTTTTAGAAACGGCGCGCGGCAGAAACCTGACGCTCGTGCGAACCAGAAGCTTTGATAGCGAGTTTTTTATCACCCTGAAGCCCGGCGGCAACAAGGTGATAGTAAAGGGCGAAAAGATCACCAAGCCCGCCAAGATCGGCCATCTGCAACGAGCGCTCGAAATTTTTAAAGAGCGCTTCTGCGGGCAGATCATCTCGCAGGCGTTTGCCTACAAAGACAGCTCGCTTACCGAAAAAACGCCGCTGATTTTGGACGAGAATGAAATTTTATCCCTCGTAAAAAGCTCTAAATTTAATAAAATTTTCATCGAGATCGGCTTCGGTTCGGGCAGACACCTGCTTCATCAAGCGCGCTCAAACCAAGACGCGCTGCTAATCGGCATCGAAATTTACAAGCCCGCGATCGAGCAGGTCGCAAAGCTAGCGATCCGCGAGGGGCTGCAAAACATTGCGCTCATAGCTACCGACGCGCGGGTTTTGCTGAGCCTGCTTCCCGCTGGCTGCCTGCAGCGCGTATTTTTGCACTTCCCCGTGCCGTGGGACGACGCGCCGCACCGCCGCGTCATAAGCGACGAGTTCGCCTCGCAGATCGCACGCACGCTCGGACGCGGCGGCCGCTTCGAGCTTCGCACCGACAGCGAGGAGTACTTCCTCTACGCGATGCAAAAACTCTCGCCCTACGTGCAGCGCAAAGCGGGCGAAATTTCGCACTTCAAAAACCGCGACGCCGCCGTAGCGAGCAAATACGAGGATAGATGGCGCAAAATGGACAAAGACATCTACGATCTGATCTACGAGAACAAAACCGCGGACCTGGGCGAGCCGCAGCAGTTTGAGATGGAATTTTTAAAATTTGACGCGGCAGCAATCGCGCGAAATTTTAAAAATTTTACCTTCAAGGGCGAAGATTTTTTCGTGCATTTTGAGGAAATTTTTTACTTTGACGCGCAGAAAAGCTTGGAGGCAGGCGGAACCGTGGCGGACGACGTGAATTTAAGCAGCGCGGACGAAGCGATGAACGACGAGGCTATAAATTTAGACGCGACGCGCGGCAAAAATTTAACCAAGCAAGCAAGCGTGGATGAAATTTCGGCAAGCGGCGGCAAAATTTCAGCTACGATAGCGGGCGATAAAATTTCAACTTGCACGAACACTACACAAATTCTAAAAAAAGCGAGCGTCGCGCCAAATACAAACCGCGCGGATGAAGCGGGCGCAAAAGACGGCGCAAATTTAAACGAGGATCGCTTGAGCACAAAGGGCATAGATTTAACGAGCGACGTTCCCATCGCAGTAAGCGCTAAATTTAGCCACCCCGCCCCAGGTGAAAAGCGCGCTTTAGCCTGCGAGCAGATCGCAACAAGCAGCGCGCCAAATGCTAGCGGCACGGAGGGTGCGCTTGCAGCTATCGATGCGACAGGTGCGAGAACTACACCTGCAGCGATCGGTACAATAGATGCAAACAATGTGCCGAATTTGGACGGCTCATTCGCGGCGACCCGTGCAGCGGAAGCAAGCGCCGCATCAAATGTGATCCGCGCAGACGAAGCAAACGTTACGAAAATTCCAAAAAAAGCAAGTGCCACGCCTTGCAAAAATGAGCCGCAAGCCGAACTGAAAAACGAGCTAAACCGCGCTGCCGAGCCGCAAGCAGAATTAGAAAATAAGTCAAACTCTATCAAGTCGCAAGTTGAGCGCCAAAGTGAGCCGAAGCGAGCCAAGCTACAAGCCGAACACCAAGGCAAATTAAATCGTGCCGAGCAGCAATGGCAAGGCAAACCAAGCTGCGTTAAGTCGCAAGACGAATGGCAAAGCGAACCAAGCTGTACCGAGCAGCAAAACGAACGGCAAAGCAAGCCATGCGCCGCCGAGCCGCAGGACGTGCTAATCCTGCTTTCGCTCGGAGCATTCGACTTTCCGCAGCAGTGTTTCATCCGCGCAAACGCAAGCGGCACGCGCTACTTCATCCGCCGCCCGCTTCCTACGCGCGAAAACCACGCGGCACATCAAAAAATTTCGGAGATATTTTCACAATGGCAGAAATAACGGACGATTACAACATCATTACCGCAGCGGGCCTCACGCTGGGCTACGAAAGGGCGGGCGCGGTCATCCAAGACGCGAGTTTCGGCATCGGCGCGAAGGACTTCGTCATCATCACGGGCAAGAGCGGCAGCGGCAAATCCACGCTGCTTAAGTCCTTCTACGGCGGCATCGACATCATCGGCGGCGAGCTGAACGTCTGCCTGTGCGATCTAAAAGGCATCACAAACTCCGATCTGCGCACCCTGCGCCAGCGCATCGGCATTATATTTCAAAACTACCGCCTGATCAACGAATGGACGATCGAGCGCAACATAATGCTTCCGTTAATGATAATGGGCTACAATCAGCAGGTCTGCCAAGACCAAGCCAAAAAGCTACTGCGCCACGTCGAGCTCGGGCACAAGATGGGTAAGTATCCGCTCGAGCTTAGCGGCGGCGAGCAGCAGCGCGTGGCTTTGGCGCGTGCGATGGCGCATAATCCGCGCCTACTGCTGTGCGACGAGCCTACGGGAAATTTGGACGACTACTCCAGCGCCATTATTTGGAATTTGCTGCGCTCGGCGTGCGAGTCGTGGAACGCCTGCGTCGTTATCGTGACGCACAAAATGCCCGCCACGCTGCGTTTTAGGCACCGACATTTTGAGATTAAGGACGCTAAAGTAAATGAAATCGATTAAAACCCATTTCGGCGTGATCTTTTCGCTCGTCGCGCTGCTTTTCTCCGTGCAGTTTGGAATTTTTATGAGTAACCTAACCAAAAGCTACGAGCGCTCGATCCAAAACGAATACAACATCGTGCTAGTCTCCAAAACCTCGCTCAGCCTGCAAGACGCGCAAAAAGCGGTGCCTAAAATCAGCTCGATTAGCGAAATTTCGACCGCGGGCATCACCGAGCGCCTGAAGGGTAAAATTTCACAAAACGCCTTTGCCGAGCTTAGTAAAAATTTGCCTAAATTTTATAGCGTCAAGCTCGAAAGCTTCCCTGACGCCGCGCAGCTTGCCAAGATCGAGCAGGATCTAAAATCGATCGGTTCGCTTACGCGGGTTGAAATTTTTAAAAAGACCCACGATGAAATTTTTAAAATTTTACTGCTTATCAAAAGCCTTGTTTACGGCTTTGCGTTTCTCATCGTGCTTTTAGGCGTGATGTTAATTCACCGCCAGATGCGTATCTGGGTTTACGAACACAAAGAGCGCATCGAGATTATGGAGCTTTTCGGCGCGTCATTTCTGATAAAAAGCGGCAAACTCTACCGAATGGCGATAATCGACTCCTTCATCGCCACGCTGATCGTGACCTGCTTCTACATTGCGCTTCCAGGCTGGGAGGTGTTTTCGACCACGCTTAAGGGTATCGGCGATCTACGCACCGCCATAGTGCTGCCTTACGACGCGCTGATCCTTTTAGGCGTAGCTTTAGCGCTATCTATCATCGCAGTTAGCTTTGTGATGCTGCAAATCGGAAATAAACGAGCATGAAAAGGGCTTTTTTAGCGCCGCTCCTTGCGCTGGGGCTTGCCGCGGCTCTTACTTATGCCGCGCCCGCAAAGGGACAAAGCACGAAAGATAAGATCGCCAAAGCTGGTCAAGAACTCAAAAGCTCGCAAAAGGAGGGTATGCAACTCTCGCAAAAGATCGACGAGATCGCTGGCCTTATCATAAAGGAGCAGGAGGGCTTTAAAAAGCGCGAAGGCGAGATCAAGCAGCTAAGCGAAACGATCGAAGGGCTAAAGGATCAATACGCCGCCGAAGCGCAGGAGCTTGAAAAGCTTAATAGCCAAAACGTCACGCTTCTTAGCGTGCAAAATGATCTAGAAAGCAAGATCATAAGCGTGATCTCGCAAGAGCTATCGTTTGATCTAATCACCGACGTAAATTCCACCACTACGCCCGATTCTATCGTAGCTAGCGAAATTTTAGAGGGGCTCGGCGTCGTTATGAACGACGAGCTGAAGGGGTTAATCAAAGACTACGAAAATAATCAAAATTTTATCAACGAGCAGAACAAAAAGATCAAATCGATCCAGGCAAGCATGGCGGGCTACGATAAGAAAAAAACCGATCTTAACGCCAAGCAAACCACCCAAAAAGAGAAGCTCGCACAGATGAAAAAGGACAAAGAGGACTATATCGCGCGCCTAGAGAAGATAAACGACGAGCAAGACGCCATATCTAAGACCCTGCAGGAGCTTAAGATCATCGACGACGCCGAGGAAAAAGCCAAAGCGCAG
Source organism: uncultured Campylobacter sp. (assembly GCF_938017615.1). GTDB lineage: Bacteria > Campylobacterota > Campylobacteria > Campylobacterales > Campylobacteraceae > Campylobacter_B. The sequence goes on from NZ_CALIJA010000017.1 coordinate 7,023, forward strand.
AAGGAGGAAGCAACGCGCCAAGCAAAGCTTGAAGCGCAGAAGCAAAAGGAGCGCCAGGCGCGCGAAAAAGAGTACGCCAAAGCAAAGGCGGCTGCCAAAAAGGCGGGTAAGCCAGAGCCTGCGCCTCCTAGCGAGCCCGAGCCCGAAGTGAGCGAGCCAGCGGATGAGCGCGTAAGCAAGATCAACCAAAAGGTCAAGCAGTACGGCTCTAGCTATCAGTCCTCGCGCGTCAAAAAATACAGCGGAGCCAAGACCGCGGCGCCTCTGAACAGCGCGTATTTGAAGCGGAAATTCGGCAATTACAACGATCCCGTGTATAACATCAAGCTTTTCAACGAAAATATCGTGCTGGGCTCAAACAGCGGCGACACGCAGGTTAAGGCGGTACTGCCGGGCAAGGTGGTCTTTGCTAAAGAAACCGCCGTGCTCGATAAGGTCGTGATCCTAGAGCACAGCGGCGGTATCCACACGATCTACGCGCATCTAAATCAGATCCCGCCTACCGTGCGCGTCGGCTCCAACGTCAAAAAGGGCTACATCATCGGGCGCATCGGCTCGGATCTGACCTTTGAGGTGACGCAGCAGAACTACCACATCAACCCGCTTGATCTCATAAGTCTGAGGTGAAGCCGTGGGCGGGGAAAATTCTAAATTTAGCGGATCTTGCGAGGACGCCGAAAGTTTAAATTTAAGCGGACAGAATTCAGGCTGCGATTTAAATTTAGATGAGCAGAATTCTTTAAAAGAGCAGAATTTCGCCACTTCAAATTTGAACGATGAAAGCTCTGCGGCGGCGTTAAATTTAAACAGTCAAAGCTCTGCCGCCATAGATATTGCCTCTACGTCAAATTTAGATAGCGAGAATTCCGCCACGGGCGCTACTGCGTTAAATTTTAAAAATAAAAATTCCGCGACGGCGGACATCATAGCGACATCAAAAACGATGGCGGGCGCCGCAAAAACAGGAAGCTACAACGAGCGTCGTAGAAGTAAAAACGACGAAAACAGCGCAAAACGATATTGAGATTACAAGGGTAGCGGAGGAAATAATGATAGCAGAGATAGCACCGACAAAAGAAGCAGAGGCGGCGAGGCCGCAGATCCAAGAGCTTACCAATTTTCTTAGCGAATACACCGCCAAGATGCTTAGCATCGGCACTTATACCGCGCGCATCGAGCGCTGCGTGCGCAGGATAGCGGACGCTTACGACTATGAGGCGAGCCTGATGATCTTCGTGCGCCACTTCATCATCAGCGTGATGGACCCCGCGGACAACTCTATCCGCCGCACCTACGTCAAAACGGGCGCTGCGGCGCAGATCAGCTTCGATCTGATCTCGGAGCTAAGCGCGCTTAGCTGGGAAATTTACGACGAGAAAATCCCCCTTGCGCGCGCCAGAGCCGCATTTGCAGAAATTTTAGCCTCGCAGAAGAAAAGCTTCGCCAAAACCCTCGTTCTGCTCAGCGTCGCAAATGCCGCGTTCTGCGAGCTTTTCGGCGGCGACGGCGGTGCGATGGCGTTAGTTTTTGCGGCTACGGCTTTTGGAATTTGCGCCCGCTATCTATTTAGCAAGCTTAAAATCAATCTAAAAATCCAATACATCGCGGTTTCGTTCGCAGTCTCCTTCATCGTCTCGCTAGGCGCTCGCTACGGGCTTAGCGCCACGCCCGACATCGCCGTAGGATCGAGCATATTGTTTTTGATCCCGGGCGTCTGGCTGATCAACTCGGTATTTGACATCTTAAACGAAAATATGCTCGTAGGCATCAGCAGAGGGCTAAACACCGGGCTTTTGATCATCTGCATCGCGATCGGGCTCTTTCTGACGCTTAGCATCTCAAATTTGGGGCTTGTAAATGTTTGATATAGCACTTTTGGTATTTAAGGATGCTTGCTTTGCCGCTGCGGCGGGGCTCGGGTTTGCGTATGCGTGCATGCCGCCTAAAAAGACGCTAGCCTTCTCGGCGCTGCTTGCGGCGGTTGCGCATTCATGCAGGTTTTTGCTGATACAGAGCCAAATTTTTTCGATCGCTGCCGCGACGCTTTTTGCGTCGCTTCTGATCGGCGTTTTGGGAATGCTCTGCGCCAAGCGCCTCAAGGTGCCCGCAGAGATCATCGCCTTCCCCGCGCTGCTTCCGATGATCCCCGGCATCTACGCCTACAAGGCGGTTTTGGCGCTGTTTTCTTATATCAGAGCCTCAGGCGCGCAGCAGAAGCTCGCTCATCTCATCTCGTTTTTCGACAACGCCCTCGCCACGATCTCGATCTCGCTGGCGCTCGGCACGGGCGTCTCGATAACGCTGCTAATTTTCTACGAGCAGTCCTTGATGATCACTCGCGGAGCAAGAGGCAAATAGCGCTAAATAAGAAATTTTAAGCAGACGCGACGGGTAAATTTTATAAATTCTATTTTATTGCTCTCGTTTTATCTCTTTGGTTTTTTCATCGTAATAATATCCTTGCTCCACACCCAGCAAATTATCTTTTATATCGTATTTATATGTATAATTTTCATCAAAAATACCTAGATAAAAAGCATACCGACTATATTTTATACCTTCTAACTCAAAAAATGCTTTATACGGTTTTATATCTTTCTTTTTAAAGTTATATAAATTACAAAAGTTATCGTATTTTTTATCTATTAGGCTTACATACATATCAAAAAATAGCATGTCGGTTGGAATAGAAAAAATTTTATCATTAGGATATTTGCGGTCGTATATTTTAGGATTAATTTCATTTAAAAATATTTTTTCCGTAAATAACATATCAAATACATGTTTATCATTTTCTAATCCGCTAAAATATAATTTGTACTTTAAATTTCCATCCGACAAGATTAAACTATTATTATTTTCCCAAGGGTAAACAACTTCGCCTTTGAGCATGGACATATTTACAAAATCTTTGAAATTTGCTACGGCTTGTTTACCGTTGCAAGCCCTGTCTCCCAAACTCATAAAATATTCTAAATTTATATTGTCATCTACAATGAAAAATTCGCAAGCTTTATCTGGACGATTATTTCCACCGCATCTTTCCGCCAACCCGCTATAAAAATTATAAAATTCATCGTCCACTTTACCGTATTGCTTCTTTATTTTTCTTTCCATATCACGGAATTCCTCCGCTGAAATATTTATAGATTTATAGGTCTTTTTAAGCATGCACTTTAACGCCCTATCCTTAAGCTGTATATCTGTAAGATTGCCATTTAGATCGCATACCCATTCATATGGACCAGTTTCAATTTTTTCGGCTAAATTTGGGTATTTATACTCCACGATAATCGAAAGTATCGCGCACAAAGCACATATTATTATGATGAAGGCTAAGCACAGATAATATCTCGTTTTCAAATTTCGCTCCTAAAATTTTCCGCAATATACCTCACATAGACTTAATCTGCGATAATTTTAGAATGTCTCAAATATCGTTAAATCAGAGCTTTTCTTGATCCGCTTCGGCAAATTTCATCTCAATGCTTTGTAGGTATTGGGCTCTCTTGCTCCGCTCGTCGCACCTCTATCGCCAAAGTAAAATTTAGCCGAGCTTTTCTGACTTAAACGCCCTTTTTGCTGTCATATAAAAGCCGCTAAAGATAAAAAGCGCCATGCAAAGCGAGATGAACGACCATAAAATTTTACCCGCGAGCCCAAAAAAATAGCCCGTATGCAGCTGATAGTTCGCGTCTTTAAACTCGCCCACGGTGATACCCTCCGTTTGCTTCTGCTGCGCGATTTTGCCCTCATTTAGCTTCACGCTCGCGCCTTTTGGACGGGCTGTAGCGGGCGCATCGGGCTCGTAGTATCTGACGCCGATCTTATCTCCGGCTGCGAGCATTAGGGTAAATTCTTTATACTCTATACCGCTTGATCTGAATATCTCATAAGCCCTCTGCGCGTCGCTAAATTTATACGTAGCGGGCTTTTTGCCCTCCTCCTTAGCAGGTGCGACGGCGTGATCTTTAGAAGTGGCGGCTTTAGGTGCGCTAGCTTGCGGTAAATTTTGCGAGCTTACAAAAAGCTTCATCACAGCATCGTTATACCAGCTATACGACCAATTAAGCCCGGTTAGGCAGATAAGCAGGTAAATCACCGCACTTAGCGAGCCTAGGCTTGTGTGTAGGTTATAAAAAAGAGCGTATTTTTTGAGTTTAAAATTCGGCTTTATCGCCTCGATAAATTTACGCCTAAGCCTTGGGAAATGCAGCCAGACGCCGCTTATTACGAGCAGTATCATCGCCACGACGCTCGCGCCTACGATCTGTTTGCCGATCTCGGCCGCGGTTTTGTTGCCGCTTAGCGCTAAACCCAAATTTCGGTGCAGAGACATCACCGTTAGCACAAAGCCCGTGCCGCGATCCTTGCCGATGATCTGCGCGGTGTACGGATCGACTAGATACGCATCATTTCTGTTTGCGTAAACGACGAAGGCTTCGTCATCGCTTTTGGGCACGACGAGCCTTACGGGCTGCTTAGCGCCCGTTTGCTCGCTAAAGCTTTGCAGGATTTTCTCCACGCTTTGCATTTCGCCTGTTTTTTCGACCTTTTTAGAGCCCGCGTTTATTAGCGCCTCAAACTCGTGCTGATACGACAAAATCGCGCCCGTAACGCCTATGATAAGCAGCGGGATAGAAAAAACTATAGACAAAATCAGATGGACGTTAAACAAAATTTTATTACGCTTCAAAAGCGAGCTCATTGTAGATCCTTGCGAGATAAATTTAATCTTTATTTGATTGAGGTTCGCAATTATATTGTGCGATTTTAAATATTTAGATAATTATCATTAAGATTTATGCTGCGAAATTTTAAGGCGTGTTATGATATCACAAGAGCGCCTAGGTACCTCGCGCAATGTCATAAACTGCATATTTCAGAATATCGAAGCCAAAAATTTAATCCGCCTTTCGTGCGACAAGATCACTCTAGTAAAGTAAAATTCTAATCTCAAATTTATAAAAAGCGCGCTCAAAATCTCGTAAATTTAGAAATTTTGCGCTAAAATTGCCAAAGACGCGAGCTTGCGTAATCCAAAAAACAAGGTCATTATTATGTCGCAAAGTATAGTCGAGTTTGCTACGATAATCCTTTATGTTACGATAGGCTTTTGCCTTCTTGTTTCATTGTTTCAGACAGATAGATCCTATAAAACCGTGTATCGCGGGACATTATTTATCCCAGCCGATCCGCTTTTAAAAATACCTATGTTTATAATATGCCTAAGCTTCGGTGTAGTCACTCTATCCAGCCCGCACGTAGCAAAACATAACGGTAATCCGGTACCCTGCTTTTACACCCACGATAAAATTTGCTCGCAGGAATACAAAGCGGCAGGCATAAATTTAAGATGCTTTGAAGAAGGCGATCCCAGATGCGTGGACGGATATCTGCAAATAAGCGGACCCAGGCTAATACTCGGCAAAATCATATCTGTCTGCGCCATAATTTTTTCCTTTATCGTGCTAATTCAAAAAGGAATTAGAATAGATAAAAGCGGCATCTGCAAAGAATGGGAAGTTCTGCCGCTTAAACATACGGAAAGGATAAACTTTGATGAGATGAGCTACGCCACATGGTTTATAAGAGGCATAAAAATAATCAGCATACGCGGCAAAAATAGCGACGTTAAATTCGGGGCGGGATTTTTGTATGCACGAAGGGATATAGATTTTTTGCAAAATTTTATATTCGAAAAGCTCGCTGAAATTTCAAAAGCCGAAGCAGCCGAGCGAAACGCTTGAGCTTAATTTAACGCTAAAAATATCTAAATTTAAGGCGGCGGCATGATATTTTTATATTTGATATTCGGCATAAATCTTTTACTGTTTGGGCTTGCTATTTTAAAAAGCATGGTTTTTAAAAGCAAAGCCTCTTATAAAACCGTGCAAAAGGGCGCCTGGCTCATACCTCCTAGCCCCATAGCAAAAACTATGCTTATCGTGCTATTTTTATCCTGGGGTTCGTTGGTGGCGTTTGATGAGCCTTGGATAAAAACAACAAAAGGCAGAGGTAAAGTTGCATGCTTTGATGCAAACGATCCTCTATGCGTAGATGGGTATATGCAAAGAGGCGGCGGCGAGGCCGCACTCGTGATCGTGATGGGTCTTGCAATGATGCTAATTGCCATACTGCCGTTATCTGAAAAGGGCGTCATCATAGACAGCCGCACCGTAAGGAAAGAGTGGAGATTTTTATCGTTTAAATTTAGCACAAAGATCGATATAGAAAACGCCCTTACGGAGAAAGGGATGAGGGGCGAGATGCCGATTTTGATAGTAGAAGACGGGCAAAGCGGCAAAAATTTTACGCTCTCATTCCCATACGCACAGCAAGATATAAAATTTATCGAAACAGAGATAAGAAAGAGGCGCTATAAGATGATGAAATCAAAAGAGGCGAAGGCTCCCCTCAAATCCGCGCTCAAAAAAACTATAAGCTTAAAAGGTGTGAATGAGCGCGCAAACATAGAAATTCTAAAAAATGACAAAGAGGGCGCGGGCGATTAAATTTTAAATTTATCCACGCGCGAGCAATAGCTATGAAAATTTATGACAAGCCGTAGCAAAGCAGCATAATGATCGCGCGAGTAGCAGCCGTAAAATGTACGCGTAGCGAAGCGGCGGCAACGAGTGTGCGAACAAGTGTGGGCAAACACAAAAAAATGAGCCCAACGTAAGCCCAAAAGACGAGCCGGACGCTTAAAATTTAACTCGCGATTTTAAAATCCGAAATTCTAAATCGCTCCGCCTAAATTTAGCTTATTTTTTACATAAAATTCGTAAAATTACAATTTTTAATTTACAAAAAAGGATGC
>NZ_CALIJA010000018.1 GCF_938017615.1 uncultured Campylobacter sp.
ATGGGCGTAATCGGCGCGTTTGGAATTTTAGCCTACTATATGGTCCTTGGTGGCTGGGTGCTAACCTATATCGTAAACATCGTAAGCGGCAACTTCGACCTCTCCGCGCGGATCACAGACCCCGCATTTACGCAGAAATTCTACGCAGAGCATATCGAAAATAGCCCGCTTGGCGTCGGAGCTTACACGCTCGTTTTCATAGCGATCAACTGGTACATTTTGAAAAACGGCATCATCGAAGGGATCGAAAAATTTGTAAAATTTCTAATGCCTGCGCTATTTTTATGCTTCATCGCCGTAATTCTTACAAATTTAACGCTTGAGGGGGCAAAGGAAGGCGTGAAATTTTATCTCGGCGTCGATTTTGCCAAGATTACGCCCAAGCTTTTGATCGACGTTTTGGGTCAGGTCTTTTTCGCGCTCTCGCTCGGTTTCGGCGTGATGATCACGCTGTCTAGCTTCCTTAACAAAGACGAGAAGCTGATGCAAACAGCCACCATCACCGCAGTCGTAAACACCCTCATCGCCGTGCTTGCGGGCTTTATGATCTTCCCGTCGCTCTTTAGCGCGGGGCTTGAGCCGAGCAGCGGCTCGTCGCTGGTTTTTAAGAGCCTGCCGATCGCGTTTTCGCACATGCCCTTCGGCAACGCCGTCGCGGTGGTCTTTCTCTCGATTTTGCTCATCGCCGCGCTTACGACGTCGATCACGATCTATCAGGTCATCATAAATTTCGTCGAGGAGCGCTTTGGCTTTTCGACGCTAAAGGCGGTAAATTTAACGCTCGGCGGCGTCTTCGTGCTCGGCAACCTGCCCTGCATACTCTCAAGCAGCGTGCTTGCGGACGTTAAAATTCTGGGGCGCTCGGTTTTCGACGCCTTCGACTTCGTAAGCGCGAACGTCTTTTTCGTGCTAACGGCGCTGCTGTGCTGCATCTACGTGGGTTGGGTGCTGAAAAAGGACGCGATCTACGAGCTCACCAACGAAGGCGATCTAAGCGCGCGGCTCGCAGGAGTTTGGTTTTTGTATGTCAAATTTATCCTGCCGCTTATCATCGCGGTGATCTTCGGGTACGGGATTTTCGGCTAAATTTAAAGCCGCGAGAGTTTTAAATTTTAAATTTACCCGCGGCGGTGCGGC
>NZ_CALIJA010000019.1 GCF_938017615.1 uncultured Campylobacter sp.
AGATTGCAATAAATTTAGCGGCTTGTCTTTTTCCTTTATACGTCGTTGGAAACTCGGTCGGCTTCGGTCACGTATTGCGTATACGCTCCCTCGCCTCCGTCGTTTCCGTCTAGTCTAAAGAAAAAATACTTTGCCTTTAAAATTTAACGGCGGTTTCTCTTTTGAGCGTCTTTATAGAAATTACGCTTGCGGCGTCGCTACGTTGGTTTTGAAAGAGATTTTTGCTTTGTTGCACTCGCAACTGCAAGCAGAACGCAAATTTTCGCTCCGCAGGCTATATGACGGAACCGCTTGCCGAAATAGCAATTTAAAAGGAGATAAAAATGGAAAGCCAGGTCAAAAATTTTCTGCAAAATTGCGAGCAGATCGTTAAATTGCAAGCAAAGCAATACGAAAACCGTAGCTCTTTCGCAACCAAAATTCCGCCCGTTTTTATACTGTCTTATGATAAATTTGAGAAAAAATACGGCTCAAATTTACATTTGGATAGTAGTTCCTGCGTGCTGGTGTTTGATGGCGATCTTAGCCTGTCGGGAGGCACGATAAATTCCGCTTGGCTTAAGGATAAATTTAACGAAGCGGGTGGCAGAAATAACGCGCGAGCGATGTTTGTTAATGGAAATTTATCTATCGGCGGCGATATCGTCGATGATGATTATCTGTTTTTGCAAGTCGCCAAAGATACGGCGTGTAATTATCTGCATTCGCAGGACGGCGTTATCGCAATCGGCGGCAATCTAACGACGCTTTGGGGCATAAGCGGCGAATACAACGACGGAATGTTGCAGGTTTTTGGAAAAACGCAAGCGCCGTATATCGTCTCAAATGACCACACAATGCCTGATCATAGCGCTAGAGAATGCGTCTATGTCCTAGATGGACGGATCGGTCAAAGCTACCCGGGCGCGCTTGAGGGTTGGGAATTTTTCGAAAATAGCGAGCTGATGTTTAAGGACGGAATTTGCGAAGATGAACATCAGATCGATATTTCCGCCTTTTTTGAATTTGTAAAAAAGGGCGTTAATCCGCTGGTGGATTTTAAAACTTTTGAAGCTAGAAAAGCCGCCATGGATGAAGAGAATGAAGAGCAAGAGCCAGAATGCGCGGACGATCTGCCTAAAAATTCCGAAACTATCGCCGAGACGATATATTTAGAAAATTTCAGCGGCAGCGATGAGGAGCTATACGAGTATATGGTGAGCGAATTTGAGGCCATAGAAAAAATCGGCGATGAAAGCGAAAAATACGCTTATGGCGGCAGAGCTTTCAAGCTGTCTATCATTGCGGCGAGAATGGCGGAAAATTGGCGGCTGATTACCCAGCGTTACTCTGCGCAGCAGATAGACGAGCTACGCAAAATCATCATTAAGAGTGCGACGAATTTAGCCGATTATTTTTTAAAAATCGGCGATAAAAAACAGCTTGCGTTCATCTATGAATTTTTAAACGATGATGCGGTAAGCATCGAAAAAGACGAGCCGTTTTTATACGAAACGCTGGTGCGCGTTGGCTTAGAGCTGCAAGATTACGATAGCACTTACGCGTTAGTGTCCGTCATCGATAAAAAGTCCGAATTTTTGCCGCAGGAGATGGCAGAAAGCATCGCGGACGTTATTAAAAGCGAAGGCTACCAGGCTTGGCTGGCAAAACAGTAGGTCCCGAAAAGTAAAATTTCATAAAATTTAAATCCGTAAAATTTAACTCGCGAACATAGACTTAAATTTTACGGAAAATTCTTATCCTTGCTGTGGCACAGCTCGTTTAAAAAGCACTCCTTGCAGTTCGGCTTTATCGCCTTACAGGTGTAGCGACCGAAAAGCACCATGCCTTGGTGCAGCTTACCAAGATCTGTTTTAAAAGCCTCGCTAAGATCGCGCTCCGTAAGCTCGGGCGTCTTTGCACGGCTCAGCCCTAGGCGATGCGCGACGCGAAAGACGTGCGTATCCACCGCCATCACGTTTGCGCCCGCGCCCTCCAAAAGCACGACGTGAGCGGTCTTTTGCCCCACGCCCGCAAGAGATTTGAGCCCCGCTTCATCAAGCGGCACGACGCCGTCAAAGTCGCTAACTACCGCCTGCGCCATTTTGATTAAATTTACCGCTTTGTTGTTGTAGAAATTGCACGAGCTGATTAGCAGCTTAACGCTTGCCAGATTGGCCTTTGCAAGCTCTGCAACGCTAGGGAATTCCGCAAAAAAGCGCGGCGTGATCAAATTTACCCGCTTGTCGGTACACTGCGCGCTAAGCATCACGCAGACCAAAAGCTGATAGTTGTCTTTAAATTTCAACTCGCTGCGCTCTTCCGCGAAGTTTTGTAAAATTCTCTTTTTTATCTCTAAAATATCTTTTTTACTTCTCATTTACATTTCCTCAAGGCGGAATTCTACCCTAAAATTCTAAAGTACAGTTTGATTGTTAACAACTTTGAGTTATAATCGCCGTTAAAATTTTTTTAAGGAATTGTGATGAAAAAAGTTTTATTTACAGCACTTAGTTTGGCTGCCGCTATCAGCCTTAACGCTACCGTTTACGCTACCGTAAATGGCAAAGACGTAACTGAAAAAGAGCTCGCTCCACTACTTCAAGGCATAGGCAATGTAGATATCGCTGCTCTTAATGCCGATCAAAAAAAGGAGCTTATCGATAAAGGTATCGATCTGATGCTGCTAACGGATGAAGCTAAAAAATCGGGCGTTATGGACGAAGACGTTTATAAAAAAGAGCTTGAAATCGTAAAAGATAACTTAGCGCTTCGTGTATGGCAGGCTAAAGAAGCCAGCAAAATAAATATCGACGATAAAGAAATAGCCGATTTTTATAACAAAAACAAAGCGCGCTTTACCGAGCCTGCGAGAATCAAAGCGGCTCAGATCGTCGTTAAAACCGAAGCTGAGGCAAACGATATTATTAAGCAGTTAAAAGGGCTTAGCGACAGTGCACTATTTACTAAATTTGCAGAGCTTGCCAAAGCCAAATCTATCGATCCGCAGGCTAAACAAACCGGCGGCGAGCTAGGCTGGATGCCTAGCGATCAGGTTAAGCCTTTTGCCGATGCGATCTCTAAGATAAAAGATGGTCAAATCACTACTAAAGCTATTAGAAGCAGGGTTGGATATCACGTCGTGTTAAAAGAGGAGTCTCAAGCTAAAAAGCAGTTAAGTCAAAGCGAGGCAAAGCCTTTTATAGAGCGCGTACTTAGACAGCAAAAAGCGGCGAAAGTAGTCGAGCAAAAAGCGGCAGATCTTCACAAAAACGCTAAAATCGAGTATAAATAACATAGGAGCTAAAAATGGGCGTTTTAGATATAGTAAAACCGGGCGTTTTAAGTGGCGATGACGTAAGTAAAGTCTATGCGTATGCGAAGCAGCAGGGCTTTGCGATCCCTGCGGTAAACGTAGTGGGATCGAATTCCATAAACGCCGTCTTGGAAAGCGCTAAAATCGCAAATTCGCCCGTAATAATTCAGTTTAGCAACGGCGGCGCAGCGTTTTACGCAGGTGCCGCTTGCCCAAATGCCGCGGTTTTGGGCGCTATCGCAGGCGCGCATCAAGTGCATGCTTTGGCGGCTCATTACGGCGTTGCGGTGATTTTACATACCGATCATGCCGCAAGGAAGCTGCTCCCGTGGATCGATGAGCTTATCAAAGCTAATACTACTCATAAAAAAGCTCACGGCGTGCCGCTGTTTAGCTCGCACATGCTCGATTTTAGCGAGGATGATTTGGAGTTAAATTTAGCGACCTGCGAGAAGTATTTGGAAATTTTAAGCGATCTTGGAATTTCGCTTGAGATCGAGCTTGGCGTCACGGGCGGCGAAGAGGATGGCGTCGATAATACGAGCGTCGATAACGCGCGGCTTTACACCCAGCCTGCAGATGTCGCGCTTGCCTACGAACGACTTGGCAAAATCAGCGATAGATTCAGCATCGCGGCGAGCTTCGGCAACGTCCACGGCGTGTATAAGCCGGGTAACGTCGTGCTACGACCTGAAATTTTAAAAAATTCGCAAAAATTCGTCCGAGAAAAATTTAATCTGCAATCCGAAAAACCCGTAAATTTCGTCTTTCACGGCGGTAGCGGCAGCGAGACCTCCGACATCAAGGCAGCCGTAAGCTACGGCGTAGTTAAGATGAATATCGACACCGACACGCAGTGGGCGTTTTGGGACGGCGTGCGCGCTTATGAGGCCAAAAATCACGGCTATTTGCAAGCTCAAATCGGCAATCCGGAAGGCGAGGATAAACCGAATAAAAAATTCTACGATCCTCGCAAATGGCTGAGAGCAGGCGAGCAGAGTATGGTGGCGCGCTTGCAGGTCGCATTTGACAATCTAAATTGCCTAAATAGGAACTAATATGGATCGCCCGAATAACGAAGTGCTCGATATCACGCTACCTGAGGCGAAGGAGCGCTCGCTAGCGGGCGTTTTTTTTAAGATCGCAGCTCTGCCGATCGCGGTTTTTGTGGTGTTTTTGCTGGGCTATTTGGGGCTTATCGGGCTGAAGGTAGAGACGCACTCGATCCTGATGCTTGCGGTTTTGCTCATTATTGCACTAATTTTAGCTCGTCATAATGCAGAATATGGCTGCTTAAATTTTCAAAATAATATCGATGATTTCAAGCGTGAGCTGAAAAATTACATCGTCGCCAATCTTCTAAGCATTGGTGGTAAGAAAAAATCAGATGCTAGCTTTGATCTTTTTGTGGACGAATACGGCTACTCGCTACGTAATCAAAACTACGCTTCCGTCGCGTCGGCGGTCTTTCCGATGCTTGGAATTTTAGGAACTTTTATCTCGATTGCGATTTCGATGCCGCACTTTTCCTCAAGCAATATTGATGGGCTCGAAACCGAGATCGCGCAGCTTCTAGGCGGCGTAGGCACGGCGTTTTACGTCTCGATCTATGGAATTTTTTTAGCGCTTTGGTGGATATATTTTGAGAAAAAGGGCATCAGCAAATATGAGCGCCTGCTCATCAAATACAAAAATTCCACTAAAAATTTCTTCTGGAACAAAGACGAAATAACACAGGGCTATCTGAGCGAAATTTTAAACGCTAATTCTGAAATTTCGCGCTCATTTGCGATGATGAGCTCCACGAATTTTACCGAAAGGCTAAACCGCCTAATTGATGAAAAAATCGGCGCTTTTGAAAGCGTGATGGAAGCCGAGAAGCGAAGTATGGCGATTACACAAGAAGAGCTTGAAAAAGCAGGAGAGATGATCCAAAGGACAAATCTCGCTCACGGTGAGTTAGATAAGAGCTTCGCTCAAATTTTATCTGCGCTTAAGTCCGTGTCTGCAAGCCTAATCGAAATTCAAAACGGAATTTCCGCGCAGTATCTAAGCCAGTCTAAGACTTTAACGGATGGGCAAGGCGAGCTGACTAACGTTACGAGTGCATTAAGCGCTCAAATCAAGAGCCTAAATGCTTCCTTGGGCGGGTTTGCGGGCGAAATTTCAAGTTCACAGAATGCTTACGCCGCTAAAATTGACGCTAGCTTTAAGGGGCTAAGCGCGGATTTGAAGGCACTTTTAGCTGGAGAGGGCGCTGCGCGGACGAGCAACGAAAGCATCATCGAAGAGCTTCGAAAAACGCTTGCGAGCATCGATGAAAAAGCACTTTTAGATGAAAACGAATAACGAAGAAAAAGAGACCTTTTGGATCGCGTACGCCGATTTGATGGCGGGACTGCTTTTTGTTTTCGTGCTTTTAGTAGGCGGCATCATCGTCAAATACTTCCTCACGCAAAGCAACCTACAGGAGAAAGAAAGCCAAATTTCAAGCGCTATAGCAAGCCTGCAAAGCCAGGAGAAAAAAAGCGCCGAGCTTGAAGCGCTGAATAAAATTTTTAGCGACCAGCTTGAGAAGCTGAACATAGAAAACACCGACCTTCGCAAGCAAAATTCCATCTATTTCATACAGATCGAAGATCTAACCGAGATGGCGGAGAAGCTGAAAAAAGAGAATTTAGACATCAACTCGCTTCTTCAAAAAGCGCGCGACGACGCCAACGCTACGATCAGTCAAAACGAGCTTAAAATCGCCTTTTTGCTCGATCAGCTCACGCAGAAAGAGAGCGATTTTAATAAAATTTTACAAGACCTCAACGTCACGAAAAACCGCATCCGCAACCTCACCGGAATGAAGGTCAAGATCATCGCCGATCTGAAGGAAAAGCTGGGCGGCAAGATCCGCATCGATAACGAAAGCGGCGCGATGACGCTAAGCTCGTCGATCCTTTTTGACAAAGGCTCAAGCGAGCTGAAAGAGAGCGCCAAAGAGACGCTTCGCTCGACGCTGCAGAGCTATTTCGCCGCGCTTTTGAATAACGACGAAATTCGCGAAAATTTAGATCAGATCATCATCGAGGGGCACACGGACAGCGACGGCGGGTATTTGTACAATCTCGAACTCTCGCAAAATAGGGCGTTTGCGGTGATGGATTTTATCAACTCGTGGAATAAAGATGAGCGGCTACAAAAATATCTCATCGCCAGCGGTCGCAGCTATACGCAGCCCGTGATGCGCAGAGGCGTCGAGGACAAGGACGCTAGCCGCCGCATCGAGATCAAATTTACACTCTCAAACAAAGAGGCGATGGAGGAGATCAGGAAATTTTTGCAGTTCGACGCGAACGCTACGAATTAGTGGCTCACCCTTAACGGCTCGCTCGAAATTTTAGCCCGCAAAAAAGAGGGCTTAAAATTTTAAAATTCCTAAAGAATTAACGTCTCATCTGAAATTTTAACGGTGGCGGAACGTATCCTTTTATTTTGGCGCGAATGTCGTCGTAATTTGGCGGCTCACTAAATTTTATACACCGCTTACGCAGCATCTGCCGCGGCGGGAATGGGTTTAAATTTTAAGTCCGCGCATTTTGCGCGCTTTTAGTACCGCCGCGCGGATAATATGGTTTAAATTTAAACCTTTAAATTTAAGCCACAAATTTAAACGGGCTTAACGGGCGGCTTAAAATTTAAATGGATCAAAAACCTTGCTCGTTTAGTTTTTTATAGGTGTAGCAACTGCGTTTAATCCCTAGATCGCAGGCTTTACCATAGTATTTTTTCGCCATACTCTTATCTTTTTTTACCCCTTTGCCGGATTCATATAAATACCCAAGATTATTGCACCCTTCGGCAATTTCTAAATCACAAGCCTTGGAAAATAATTTATTTGCTATTCGGTAATCTTGTTTTACACCTTTACCAGATTCATATAGATGTCCGAGGCCATCACACCCTTCACCGGCTTCTAAATCACAAGCCTTAGAAAACAATTCACTCGCTTTTTCGTAATCTTGCTTTGTGCCTGCGCCTGAATAATATAAAAATCCAAGATTATGACATCCTATACCATATTCTAAATCACAAGCTTTGGAATATAATTCACTTGCTTTTTTATAGTCTTGGTTTACACCGTAGCCTGAATGATATAAAAATCCTAGATTGTAGCATCCTTCGGCAATTTCTAAATCACAAGCCTTGGAAAATAATTTATTTGCTATTTGGTAATCTTGTTTTACACCTTTTCCTTGTTCATATAAAGCTCCTAAGTTGACACATCCTAGTCCATCTCC
>NZ_CALIJA010000020.1 GCF_938017615.1 uncultured Campylobacter sp.
GGCGGGCTAAATTTCTAAATTTAAAAGACAAAGGAAAGATCACTATGGCGGATAGACTGATCGACATCGGGCTCATTTTGTTTTTCGGCGGCTTTTGCATGCTATATAAACGGCGTATGCGGGATTGGCAAAGACTATATGCAGCGCAATAAAATAGACTTGGTGCGCTGGATGTTTAGTCCGAGGCACATCTTGCGATCCAATACGCCGTTTAATTCGAACGAGCCGCTAGAATTAAAATTTAAAGAGCCCAAAAGCAAGCATTTGATCTACAATTTTTTCGAGTTCGTCATACATTATGCGATAATCGCGCCGTTTTTAGCGATCTATGCGGGGATTTTTCTATTTTGCGCGGGGTGCGTCATCAAAATTTTATCCTAAATTTAAAATTTGCGACGCGGATGCAGAGCGGGCATTGCATAGACGCCGTTTTCGTTGCAGAATTTCAAATTTTACGCTGCATCTCTTACCAAGCATACACCGCTTCCGCGTCTTAAAAGTAAAATTTCAAAATCTTATCGCCGAATCCACGGCTTGTGGAATTTATGCCGTGATTTCCGTTTCTATCAGGGCGGGAAGGGGACCCCAATTGCGATGTCACATTTCTTGCGGGTGCCGCCGCCGCAGCACCGCATTGCTCTGCTCGCCTGCAAAACCCCCTACAACGCTATATGGGCGAGCTGCGCTCGCGTTAAATTCTTTCTATTGCGGCTACGCCGCATGAAATTCTTTAGAGGTAAATTTATCGTATTTGGAATTTTAAAATTCCATCTGTGGCTGCCAAACCAATTTATCCGCCGATAAATCATCAAACCGACAAGCCGTCCGCCGATCGTCAAGCTTCCGCTCGACCGCAAACTAAACTAGCCGCCAGCCAAACCGATCGGCAACCGACTAGTCCTCAAACAACCGACCAGCCGCCGAATTTATCGATAGCGGAGCCGTATAAAACCGACCGACCGCCAAAAGCAGTAGCCGCAGACTAGAAGAGCGCGCGCCCGAGTTACAAAACGACTGACCGCCGAAACAATATACCGCCAACCGATCGGCAACCGAACCGATAAACCGCCCAGCCGTAAGCCAAACCCGCAGCCGCTCGATCGCGAGTTAACCCAGAAAGCGGCGCTTATTCTACGTAAATTTTATAATCCCCGTAGCCTAGCGCGTCCATCTCCTCAAGCGGGATAAATTTCAAACTCGCGCCGTTGATGCAGTATCTCATACCGCCCTTCTCTCTCGGTCCGTCCTCAAAGACGTGCCCTAAATGGCTGCCTCCTACGCGGCTGGAGACCTCGACGCGCTGCATGCCGTGGCTGTCATCTTGCGCATAGGCGATCGCATCGGTCGTTATCGGCTTTGAAAAGCTCGGCCAGCCGCAGCCCGCGTCAAATTTATCGGTGGATGAAAACAGCGGCTTTTTCGACACGATGTCGATGTAGATGCCCTTTTTATAATTCTTGTCGTATTCGCTCGAAAACGGCCGCTCGGTCGCCTTTTCCTGCGTGACTTGATACTGAAGCTCGGTTAAATTTTTCTTCAGCTCCTCCTTGCTTTGCACTTTAAATTTCTCATCGTCCTCAAGCGGCTTTTTAGCAAGGCGCAGATCGATGTGGCAGTATCCGCCGGGGTTTTTACCGAGGTAGTCTTGATGATACTCCTCGGCGCGGACGAAATTCCTTAGCGGCGCCACTTCGACGGCGATCTTTTCTTTAAATTTCGCCTGCTGCGCCGCTATGAAAAAGCGCGCCAGCTCGCCGCTCGCCTCATCGGTGTAGTAGATGCCCGTGCGATACTGGCGGCCGCGGTCGTTACCCTGTTTATCGATCGAGAACGGATCGATGATGCGGAAATAATGCGCCAAAATTTCAGGCTCGCTGATGACGTTAGCGTCGTATTTTAAGTGTAGCGTCTCGGCATGATCGCTGCTATGTAAGCCCTCGTAGCTTGCCTTATCGCTCTTGCCGTTGGCGTAGCCCACCTGCGTCGCGACTATGCCGTCGAGCTGTTTGTAATACGCCTCCATGCCCCAGAAGCAGCCGCCTGCTAGATAAATTTCTTTTACGTTTGCGTTCACGCCGCCTCCTTTAACTTTAAAATTTGCGTCCGCCGAGCTACCGCCGCCTGCGGCATTGAGCGCGACTAAATAACCCGCCGCCAAAGCAAAGAGGCAGATTAAAACTTTAGAAATTTTCATTTTGATCCTTTCGTTTTGAAATTTTGCGCAATTTTACAATCTCTAAATGAAGCGAGAGTGAAAGAGAGAAACTTTATCGCTTACGGCGGATCGCTACCCAAATTTTATCGCCGCGGGATCGGAGCTTTCGGCTCGCCGTCGCCGCAGAATTAGAATTTTATCGCTGCGGCGCAAGATCAAAATTTTATCTTATCCTCGCGGCGCGCTGCAGCATCGGAATTTTACCTCCTCGCAAGCGGTTAAAATTCTATGCTATAACGAGGGCTGAAATTTTACCGCCGCCGCCAAGATTAAAATTTTACCGCTTCAGCGGGGGGGCTGGATTTCGCTAGCGCGGTAAGCGGTTGGATTTGATCGCCGCGGCAAGAATTAAAATTTCGCTACCGTTGCGGGGTTGGAATTTCATCGCCCCTGCGCTACGATGAAATTTGTCCCTTTTACGAGCGAGACCCTTGCGCCGTCCATTCGCCTGCGCTACGGCTCGCGTGAAATTTATCCATTCATCGCGGCTTACGTGGGGATTTTAGAGATTTTGATACGCCCTATTGCGGCGCGAAATTTTATCGTCGCGCCTCGCGGCTAGATTTTGCTACCGTCGTGGGGATCAAAATTTACCGCCGCGCCACCGCAATCTGAGCCTGATTTAGCGCCTTTGCGAGTTTTACGACGCGGCCGAATTCTACCGCAGGCGTCGTTTTGCGAGGGCACGGACTGCTCGCGGGACGGAAGCTTTGCGCTGCGCCCGCTACTCTACTACGCGATTAAATTTTATCTATGCGCCGCTTAGGTTGCGGCACGGCGTCCATCCGCTTGCCGCGCGATTAAAATTTATCTACGAGCGCGCCGATTGCGACGAGGCACCGCCTTAAAAATTTATACTCCGCTCCGTATCTGCTGCGAAACGGCGCCGAAATTTCAACGCAAAATGGGCGCCATGAAATTTTCGCGCCGCGAGATAAAATTTGTGCGTCGTTGTACGGCGACGAGGCGTAAACCCATCTGCTGCGTGCGCGATTAAATTTAAAATTTTCGCGCCACGGCCGCTAGATAAAATTTCGCGACCATTCAGGGGCGGCGGATGATTTAAATTTAGATTGTGCCGCGCCTATACGTAGCGCCATATCGCATAGCCAAAAACCCGCGCCGCGCAGTAGTATAACGAAGCGCGAACAGTCAGATCCGCACTGCCTCCGCCACGTAGCGGAGCGCAGCCAAATTTACATCGCGCGCAGCTGTGTAGCGGAGATAGCCCGATCCGCACCGCGTTGGCGTGTAACAAAGCACCGCGCATTAGATCCGCGCAGTGTCCGCTACGAAACGAGCAACGAGATCCGCTCCGGCGCGGTTTTTAAGATTTGCAACGGCATAAAAAGTTATGAAGCCAGCGCAATAAATCCGCTCCACCGCAGGCGAGCAAAATTTAGTGCAAAAAGTGGCGCACTCCCGTAAAATACATCGCCATGCCAAACTCATCGGCGCTTGCGACCACCTCATCGTCGCGGATGCTGCCGCCCGGTTGCACCACCGCTACGACGCCCGCAGCATGGGCAATCTCGATGCTGTCTTTAAACGGGAAAAACGCCTCGCTAGCAAGCGCGCAGCCGCACAGATCGACGCCCACGTCGCGAGCCTTCGCTACTGCCGCGCGTGCGGCGTCCACGCGGCTCGTCATACCCATACCGATCGCGACCATAGCGCGATTTTTGACGTAAACCACGCAGTTACTCTTCGTAAGTGCGGCGATCTGCCACGCGATTTTTAGATCATCAAGCTCGCTCTGGCTCGCCGCGCGCCCCGTGACGCAGCGGGCGTTTGCGACCTCGTCCGCGCCCACGTAGTCGCGCTGCTGATATACGAAGCCGCCGTCAATGAATTTAAAATCATACTTGTCGTTTTCGCGCATTAAAAACTCCCCGCCCTGCTCGAAAATTTTAATACGCTTTTTCTTTTCAAATACCGCAAGCGCCGCGGGCGTAACGCGAGCGGCAAGGATAACTTCGACAAAAATTTCATTGATTTTATGCGCCAGCTCCTCGTCCAAAACGCCGTTTATCACCACGACGCCGCCGTATGCCGAAACGGGGTCGCATTTTAGCGCCTCTACGTAGCTTTCAAGCAGGCTCCCCTTTACGGCAAAGCCGCATGGATTGGCGTGCTTGCAGATCGCCACCGCGGGCGCCTCCCCGAAGCTGCTAGCGAGCATCAGCGCGCCGTGCATATCGGTCATATTATTAAAGCTCGCCTCGCCCTTTAGGCTCTTAAAGTGCTTGCTAAAAAACTCCTCGAACTCGTAAAGCGCGCCCTTTTGATGCGGATTTTCGCCGTAGCGGGTATCGAAGACCTTACTGCCCGTGATAAATTTTTTCGCGCCGAAGCCGCCGTTAAAGCGCTCGTTCATATAGTTTGCGATCATCGCGTCGTAGGCTGCGGTATGCTCGTAAGCTTTTATCATTAAATTTTGCCTAAATTTCAGCTTCTCGCTCTCGTCCGCGCCGCTTAAATTTTGCAAAACCGCGCCGTAATCAAGCGGACTCGTGACGACATATACGCTCGCGAAATTCTTAGCCGCACTTCGAACCATCGCAGGCCCGCCGATATCGATATTTTCGATAATCTCGGAAAAATCGTCGGTGCGAGCTACGGTCGCTTTAAAAGGATATAAATTTACGCACACGAGATCGATGCCGCCGATGCCGTGCTGCACGGCTTGGCTTACGTGATTTGCATCGTTTCGCTTATACAAAATTCCGCCGTGGATCTTTGGATGCAGGGTCTTAACCCGCCCCTCAAACATCTCGGGCGAGCCCGAGTATTGACTAACCTCGAGCACCGCGACGCCGTTTTCGCGCAGAAGCTTAAACGTGCCGCCCGTGCTTAAAATCTCAAATCCGAGCTGCTCAAGCCCTTTGGCAAACTCTACGACGCCCTCTTTATCGCTTACGCTGATTAACGCTCTCATCTTTTCTCCTTTTGATTTATTCGCATAGTTTTTTAAAAATCAGCTCGCGCATATCGTTTGCGTTAAGCTGAAAATACAAAATCGCCTCGCGGCGAGCCTTTTGATACTCGCACCTTGCTTTTTCATCTGCTGCGCCGAGCTTTGCGCCGTTAAATTTCGACATACGCGCCGAACTCAGCTCTTTTAGCCTCTCGCTGCCCACAGAGATACCGCCGCTATAATTAAACCACTCTTTGCTTTGAAAAATATTAAATAAAATTTGAAAATCTACGAAATTTCCCTTATTATACTCGGCGCAGACCCCGTTTTTGTGGCTTGCGGTATAGATCGCGCCGTATCTGCGCTCGAAAAAATATAGTTTTATGAGCTTTGGGTTTTCGTCTAAATTTGCGCCGCTACCGCCTAAAATCGCAAGCTTCGCATCGCCTCGCGTTTCGTAAGGGCCTAAGATCGCGCCGTTTTCGTAGAGATTTTCGCCGTAAAAAGCGTATTTCGTATCTCCAAGCTCGCTTGAAAGAACGTAGGTTTTATCGGTTTCGGGCGAGTTTTTGCCCGCGCAGCCGAGCAGCGACAGAGCCAAAAACAGAGACGAGATAAAAAATTTCATCGCGAAAAATCCTTTAAATTTTAAAATTTTGTCTAATTTATGAAGCGGAATCGGCAAAGCGAAATTTTCTAAATTTACCGCATTTACCGCGCGCAAATTTTAAATTTACTTTTCAAATGCCGCCGCTTTGCTCGCGCGGACGTAAATTTTAAAATTCTGCGCCGCTTGCAAAGGCTAAATTTAAAAGCCGCGCACAAAACGTAAATTTAAACTGCAGTGTAAGCTTAGCCGAAAAGATCGGCGCGAACCGGTTAAATTTAAAATTTCACGGCGCAGCTTTTATCGCTGAGCTAGGTTGGCGCCTCCTCTTGCCGCTTTTAAAATTTTAAATTTACTTGCACATCCTGTTTTCCAGCTCGTCCATAAGCGCGGCTATGTCGTCGCCTACGAGCTCCATTAGCGCCGTTTGTCGCTGCTTCTCGCTCATATTTTTTGCAAGCGCAGGGCTTAGATATTCATATTTTTCATCACTGCTTAGCGCGCGCGAGTTCGAAATATAGACCTTGGCGCTATAGGAGCTGACGAACGCCGTGCCGTCGTAAATGCTTTTATAAATCGTAATATCCACCAAATATCCCGATCTGTAAGCCTCGCAAATGCCGCTCTCGTGGTGAAGCTTCACCGCCTTCACGCCGCTTCTCGGATCGAAAAGATACTTGTTGTAGCTCTTTAAATTTTTGCTTTTAACCGCGCTATCGTCGGTGTAGGCGTATGAGCCGCCCTGCCCGTCGGTCGCGACGCCGAACTCCGCCTCGCCTATCTTTTCATATTTGCCCAGCAGCTTGCCGTTTTCATACACCCGATCCGCGCGCACCTCATAGACCCTCGTTTGGTTGCCGTCGAAAATTTTCAAAGCGTCGCCGTTTTTGGCCTTTGAAGGCGTAGCGAAGCAACCCGCAAGCAAAAACCCAGAAAAGATTAAAATCAAATTTTTCATTTTTCCCTTTTAAAATTTTAAGGCGCGCCGTTTGATAAACAAGCACGCCGCGTTTGCACAAAACCGCTCGCGCCGCCTGTTTAAATTTTACGCACTCGTTTAAATTTTGCGCGCCGATTTAAATTTTACAAGCCGCAAATTTAAAGTGGCACGAGACCCAAAAACCGCACTAAATATAATAGATGCTGTTTTTGATATTTTTGCCGTCAATCTCGTTTTTGCGCCACGAGCTCTCGTCGTTTAGCACGATCCAGCGCTTCTCCTCTTCGCGGTAAAACCAATCCTTGTCGATCTGATAGTAGATCTGGCATCCCGAAATTTCGATGATATTGGCGATGTTGTTGTCGTGGTAGTTGTTTTCGTCGAAGTCGGTGAAAGTGCGCTGCCCCATCTCGGCGTAGAGCTCGTTTAAAATTTGAAGCATCTCGCTTAGGCGCGTATCCATCTTCTCGACCTGAAGCCCAAGCTCGTTAGCCTCTCTGAATAAGATCGGATAGTCGTGCGACGGATAGCCGCTGTTTAGCTTGTCGCTGATAAAGGCGATCTTTTGCTCATCTTCGAAGTGGTAGCGCAGAATTTCGCGGCAAATTTTAAGCGACAGGCTGCTTGCGCGATCGACGGCGCCGAAAACGAGCGGATGGATATATTTGTAAAGCTCCTTGTACGGGTTCTCGTCGTTCGGGCGCTCGTTATTTTTCCAAAGCTTAACCACGCGGCTTAACTCGTCCATCGAGACGTTGGCTTGGTCGTTGGTGTTCGTAACCGGCGAAAGCTCGTGTCGCAGCGAAGTATCGACCGACGTTAGGTATCCTAGCGGCCCCATTAAAATTTTATTCGCCCCAAGCGCCATCATCGTAGCCGCCGAAGCGCAGTTTGCAGGCACCAGCGCGATCAGCTCGTCGCAGTGGTTGCGTAGGATCGAGACGATCTTAAGCGATGCGATACCGCTGCCGCCGTCGCTTTTGATGTAAAGGTAGAGCTTTTCGAAATGCTTGCCCTTGAGGTGGTCGTTGATACTGATCGCGTCGTTGCCGCAGACGCTGCCCGCGCCCGAATTAAAATATGTAAGCAGCGGCGCGCCCAGATATTTCTCGATATTGGTGATCACCTCTTGCGTTTGCTTCATCAAAATAGGCGGTTGCTTCGCCGCCTTTTTGGCGCCCTGCTTCTGCGGCTCTTCGTCTTTGGATAAAAATCCCATGTTTTTCCTTTCGTGTTGGTTTGGTTTTTAAAATTTTATCTTACAAATATCGCGCAATTTGTCCCGGTGCCACTCGATGCTCTCTTTCACCGTATTACCTAGAGCCGTATGCGGGCTTTGCAAGAATGCCCTACTATTTTTTAGTCTTGAGCCCACGTATTCATAGCGCGAGATCACGTTTGCGCTCGCGTTTTGCGACACCGAAGCCGAAAACGAGTATGAATAAAGCGGCGCGGAGGAAGCGTAGCCGCTAAAGTGCTCTTTTAGGCTTACGAATTTGCCCTCCGCAAAGGCCTTACAAACGCCGCCGCTCGCGGAATACTCGGCGATTCGTAGCTCTTTATTGGGCGTAAAAACGTAGATCGTAAATTTATTTAGAGCTCTTTGCGAAATTTGATCCCCAGCCACGTTCATCCCTCTTTCGTCCGTAAATAGATAGAGATTGGAGCCCGCCTCTTCGTATCTTCCTAAGATCGCGTCATCTTTTAAAAGCACGCCGCCTGAAATTTTATACTCGGTGACGGTCTGCCCGTCATAGCTCATCATCACGGAATTTTCCGGATGCAGCTCGGCTTGCGAATACTTTACCTTCATACAGCCTGCGAGCAGCATGGCCGCCGCAAGCAGCGCTAAAATTTTAATTTTATCCATAAATTCTCCAAAGTTTATCTGCAAAAATCGTCTAAAACCATGGTTTTAAGACCTTCGATCGTCTTTTTGAAAAATCCGGCCACAGCCAAGTCCTCCGCGATATATTTCGTATCTTTGCGATCGACCGCTTTTTCAAAATTCATATTTTTATATGCGCTCAACGTTTTTGAGCTCATATTTTGCACCGAGCTCTCGCTTTTTGAAATTTTGCCGTCCGCGTAAAGCCAATCGCCGTCTTTAAACATATTTGAAGTATAGTCGAAATTTACGTATCTGCCTGCATTATAGACGCTACAAATCCCATCTTTGTGCCAAATGCTAAATACCATTGCCCTTTCGTCGTTAAAAAGATAGAATTTCATCCGCTTGGCATTCAGCGCGGACTTATAGTTATTGCCGTAAGACTTGCCCGCTTCATCGAGCACAAGCATCCTAAACTCGCCTCTATCCATAGAATACACGCCTAAGTTTCTGCCGTTTTCATACAGATCCTCGCCCGCAAATTTATAGATCACGGTTTTGTTGCCGTCGTAAAATTTAAACTCCTTGTCGCTCTTAGCCGGGCGCAATATCCCGCATCCTCCAAGTAGTGCCGCCAAAACGGCAAAAATTATAAAATTTTTCATTTATCACTCCTTAAATTTAATCCAACCTTTTAGACTTTTCTCTACAAAGCAGACCAAGAAGCGTAGCACCGCTAAGCACGACGGATGCTTGCACATGATCTGCTACTGTCGAATTTAGTTTTTCTAAAATTTTTTTATCCACATAAGATAACTTTTCATTAACGAAATCATACCTGGATGAAATTTTCCCCATTCCTTTTCTTGACATCAAAACATCATAACTATATGCCACGATCGGCTCGCCTCGTGAATATATAGTAATATACTCCTTTATATGTACATATTTTCCTGCGGACAATGCTTTACAAACGCCGTCATTATGGCTATAAGAGATCACTTTAATAAATTCGTTCGGAACGAATATTATCTCCGTAATTTTTTTAGAATTATGTTTCTTTATCGCACTGGAATCTATATAACCATTTCCCATTTCATCAGTATAAATGTGCGTACCAAGTCCCGGTGCCGTAAGATATTTGCCTAACACTTTGCCATTTTTATAGAGTTTTCCGTTATGGGCTCGGTATCTGGTGGAAATATTTTTGTCAAAGCTTAACATTGCGATATCTTCCGAGTCGGCAATTCCGTTTTGATCTTTTTTGCCCGCGCATCCTCCAAGTAGTGCCGCCAAAACGGCAAAAATTATAAAATTTTTCATTTATCACTCCTTAAATTCTAATCCTTCGCTGCACCTTATCACTGTATCGCGATCCATCTTAAAATTTCAAGGCGTTTTGCGCCCTCAAATTTTAAAATTTGCTCGCCCTACTTCTCGCCGAAGCGCTCCTTTAAAATTTTATACGCCTCGTTGATCTCCTGAAGCCTCTTCGTGCCCTCCTGGATGATCTCCTCGTCCGCACCCTTGCCCATCAGGATGTCGGGGTGGTATTTTTTCACTAGCTCGCGATATTTTTTCTTGATCTCGCTAAACGTAGCGTCTTTGGAGAGCCCCAAAATTTCATACGGATCCCTTTTGCTTTTGGTCGATCCGTAGCCTTGCGAGCCACCACCCGAGCCAGAATACCCGCCGTATGAACCGCCTGAACTTTGTGAGCCTCCGTAACCCGAACCCGCCGAGCCGCCATAGCCGTAGCCCGTACCGCCGCCGTAACTGCTGCTTCCGTAGCCACCCGTGCTTCTGCCGCCGTATTTGTCCCAATACCCGCCGCTTCTTGTGCTATAGCCGTCGTATTCGTCGTAAGCGGAGCTGCTTTGCGAGCCGCCGTTTTCGTAATATGTGCCGTAAAAACTGCGCTCAAAGGTCGCGAATATCTGGCTTTGGATATGCTCCGCAATGCCCAATCCGTCACAAATCTGCGAGATCGTGCGCCGCTCTGCCGCGCTAAAACCGCGATCGACGTAGGCTAAATTTAAAAAGAAATAGATTAGCCCCGTTTTGCGGCTCGGGCTCGGGCGGTAGGTTTGGTTATATTTCTCGGCGAGCTCGCGTACGTTTGCGAGGTTTTCTTTCTCGAGCTTATAAACGAGCTTCAGCGCCTGGCGTTCGCGTTCGCCGGCGCCCATTTGGCGCACCAAATCGTCTAAAATTTCGCTTATCATCGCAGCTTCGGACTCGCTTACGTACCCGTCGCTTTTGGCGACCTTGGCCAGAAGCGCTACTAAAATTTTAGCCTCTCCTAGCTGCATTCGCGCCTTACCGCGATAGCCCGAGTTGCCGAAAACTCCGCCGATCTGGGCAAAAATATAAAGCGCGATTAAAAGAAATATAATGCCGAGCACGCGCTAATCTTCGCTCTTTACGATCTTAGCAAACTCGCCGAAGTAAATTTCTTTTAGCGCCTTTAGATTTTTACGGACGGAATTTATGCGAAACGCTTCGCCACCGCTGATGCCTAGACGCATCAAGCTTAGCCCGTATTTTGCGGCCAGCTCTTTAAATTTCTCCTCGTCGCGCACGCCGAAAATCGCGCGCGAAAAGCTCTCGTCGAAAATATCTCTGCTATCGTCGCAGCTCATCTCAAACTCGCCGCCTACGCCGCCCACGCACGCCATCTTCGCAAGCGTAATCGCTACGCCGCCGATACCTACGGAATTTGCAAATTCCAAAACCCCGCTCCTGCCGGCTTCTATCGCGAAGTCCCACAGCGCGCGCTCGGCCTTTAAACTTAACTCAGGTAGGCTGCCTGCTACGCGATTTTCCACCGCTTTCATATAAAGCGAGCCCGCAAAAACGCCCTTCGTATCGCCTACCAAATAGACGCTCACGCCGCTAGCGCAAAAATCGCTAGGGATGATCTCACCCTCGTTCGTGCCCACGCATACGATCGCGGGAGTGGGCTGAATGCTAATGCCGCCCGTTTCGTTATATAGGCTTACGTTGCCACTTACGACGGGGGTATTTAGCGCGGCGCAAGCCTGCTTGATCCCCTCGCAGCCCTGCGCGAACTGCCACATAACTTCGGGATTTTGCGGATTGCCGTAGTTTAGGCAATCGGTGATGGCTAGAGGCGTCGCGCCGCTCATAGCGACCTTTCGCCCCGCCGACGCTACCGCGAGCGCCGCGCCTATGCGAGGATGGACGTAATTCATCCGCGTGTTGCAGTCCGCAGCCATCGCGAGCTTTACGCCGTTTTGCTTAACTCGCATCACGGCAGCGCCCAGCATACCGGGGCGCTTGGCGGAGTTTAGCCCTACGTTGGCGTCGTATTGATCGTAGATGTAGGATTTATTTAGCACTTCGGGGTCCCCAAAAATTTTATCAAACGCCGAATCCAGCTCGCGCTCGCTTGCGCCGCAGCCGCATAAATTTTGCTGAGCGATCTGCGCCATATATGCAGGCTCTTTTATCGGGCGATCCAGCACGGGTGCGGCTTCGCTAAGCGGCTCGATCGGGATAACGCCCGCTAGCTCGCCGTGCCAAAAAAGCTCCATCTTGCCGCTATCCGTCACCTCGCCGATGACGGCGGCATCCAGATCCCATTTGGCAAAAATTTCTTTGATTTTCTCTTCGCAGCCCTTTTTGGCGCAGATCAGCATGCGCTCTTGGCTCTCGCTTAGCATCAGCTCATACGGGCTCATCCCTGCCTCGCGCATCGGCACCTTGTCTAAGCTTAACCTCATGCCGCTACCGCTACGCCCCGCCATCTCAAAGCTGCTTGAAGTAAGTCCCGCCGCGCCCATATCCTGGATACCCACGACGTAATCGGTTTTAAAAAGCTCCAAGCACGCTTCCATTAGCAGCTTTTCGGCGAACGGATCGCCCACCTGCACGGTCGGACGTAGGGATTTGTTTGCGTCATTAAAGCTATCGCTCGCCATAACGGCTCCTCCGAGCCCGTCGCGCCCGGTTTTGGAGCCCACGTAGATCACGCTATTGCCCACGCCTTCGGCTCTGCCGTAGAAAATTTCATCCTTTTTAACGATACCCAGAGCAAAGGCGTTAACTAAAATGTTGCCGTCAAAGCTAGCGTCGAACGTCGTCTCGCCGCCTATCGTAGGGATTCCCATGCAGTTGCCGTAATGAGCGATGCCTGCAACTACTCCTTTTAGCAGATAGCGCTGCTTCCTAGCGCTTTCGCTTCTTCCTCGCACCTCGCCGAAACGAAGCGAGTTCATATTGGCTTCGACGCGCGCGCCCATCGTAAAGATATCGCGCAATATCCCGCCCACGCCGGTCGCAGCCCCTTGAAAAGGCTCTATGAAGCTAGGGTGGTTGTGGCTTTCCATCTTAAAAACCGCAGCCATGCCACCGCCGATGTCGATGACGCCTGCGTTTTCGCCAGGGCCTTGGATAACCCAAGGCGCTTTGGTCGGGAAACCGCTTAAGTATTTTTTGCTCGATTTATAACTGCAGTGCTCGCTCCACATCGCGCTAAAAATCCCAAGCTCGAGCAGATTCGGCTCGCGACCTAAAATTTTTAAAATTTTTTCATATTCTTCGTCTGAAATTTTATGTGCCGCTACTACTTTTTTGTCCATTTTTTCGCCCTTTTCGCCGTTAAATTTAGGTCCCAATGATAGCTAAAATTTTCTATCATTTCGATTAATCTTCGCCCTTTTTAAGATACTTCTCGTAAAGCTTCGCCTCTTTTAAAAACGCGTAAAATGCGTTAATGTTTGCCGTGATAAATCCCTTGCGCCCGTCAAAAAGCGATCTGCGCAAAATGTATGATTTAAAAAACGCAAACGGATAGATCAGCAAAAGCTTCGCAAGACTGGGCTTTTTGCCCTTTTCAAAATCCCCCTGCGCGCGCAGCGTGGAGTAGTTATTGTTTTTCGTAACGAGCTCTGCGATCGGCTTTTCGCTAAAGTGATTGATGCAAAATTTGCTCTTTTTCACCGCGCCCTTTATGATCGAAATTTGCGCGTGCACCCCCATATTTTTATACTCGCCGCACTCCTTGCGAAAGAAGCGAATGTGAGTATTTTTGCGCACGAGATCCGAGCACTTGCGCCCCAGCGAGTATTCGTGAAATTTAATATCCAGCGCCGAGTAATCGCTCTGGCTCATAAACTCCTCTATCTCGCCTTTTAGCTCAGGACTTACCTCCTCATCGCCGTCGAGATTAAGCACCCATTCGTTGTTACATAGCGAAAACGCGTAGTTTTTCTGCACCCCCTCGCCCTGCCAGTCGTGGTAGTAAATTTTATCGGTAAATTTACGCGCGATCTGCAGCGTGGCATCGGTGCTGCCGCTATCGACGATTATGATCTCGGCAAAATCCGCCACGCTACGCAGCATACGCTCGATGTGGCGCTCCTCATTCATCACTATCGCATAAACGGACGCTTTAATCATAGTTTGTTCCTTATCCTCGTAAATTTCAACCAAAAATCAAAAAACCCCTCCGTGCCCAAAATACCGATGCGCTTTATGGCGTATTTGTCGTCGCCCGCTTCGTAAAGTCCGCGCTTGACGACCACCGCGCCTTTGAAATTTGATCTGGCGATATTTAAAATTTCGTCGTTAAATTTACCGTAGGGGTAGGCAAACACCTCGCAAGGCTGGGCGCAAATACGCGCTACGCGAGCCTTGGATGCGATGATCTCGTCTGCGGCGAGCTGCGGATCGCTCGCGTAGGTAAGGTCTAAATTTACGTGGTGCATCGTATGCGCGCCAAACTCCACCAGCCCGCTTGCTTGCATTTTTAAAATTTGCTCCTCGCTTAGCATCCGCGCAAGATGGGCCGTGTTAGCGCGCTCCCAGTCGTTTTGCACGGCGTCCGGCACCAAAAATATGCTCGCTTTGAAATCGTATTTTTTCAAAATTTCAAAAGCGCTAGTAAAATTATTTTCAAACCCGTCGTCGAAGGTAATGCAAACCGCCTTTTTAGGCAGCCGCTCTAGCGCGATAAGCTCGCTAAACTTAAAGCTGCTAAAGCCGTTTTTCGCAAGCCACGCGATCTGTCTTTCAAAATCCGCAGGCTTCAGCCGCCATTTGTCGAATTTATCGCCCTTATGCTCCTCTACGCTATGATACATCAGCACCCGCGCCTTATGCCAGCCCTGCGGGATCCGCCACCAGTTATACCGCAGCGAAACGCCCACCGCGGCGGCAAAGATCAGAAAAGCCGCAAAATAAATCATCTGAATTTCTCTCCGTTTTTATAGACGAACTCGCGCCACTCGTAGGGCTCGCTAAGCGTTAAGCCAAACGTGAGCTCCAGTATAAATTTAGACACGCGCGTGGCATTTACGATTTCTAGCGCCCTAGCCCGACCGTTTTTGCCGATAGCCTCGAAACTTCCGTTTTGCAAGCATTCTTTGATCTTGGCAAAACAATCCTTTACATCGCTAAAATATACGACATCGCGCCCATCCATAAAAAGTCTATCCAAGCCCTTTATAGCGGGACTGAATGTGCAAACTCCGCACCCCATAAATTGAGCCATTCGATCGGATGAGTATAAAATTTTACTTTGATTCGGCTTCCAAACGCCGTCATCCGCGTTAAAATTTATCGCTATTTTAGAGCGCGAAATTTCTTGCTGAAACCGCTCCCCAAATACAAACGGCTCGCCTAAACTTCCGTAAATTTTAATCTCGATCCCCTCTTTGGCGCATAGCTGTTTTAGAGTCTCGATAAATTCCTTTCTGTTAGGCAGGTAGTCGTTGCCGATATAAAGGACGTCGTGGCTCTTTTCCAAATCAAAATTTCTATCGAATGCGGCATCCGAGATATTGGGCATAAACGAAACCAAAGTATTTGGATTGCGGCGCGAAATTTCCGCCAGATCCGTAGCATTCGTGCAAAAAAACGCATCGGCTAGGGAAATTTTATTAAAATCGCCGCTATCGGCGCTCCTTAAATCCGCATACCACTGGATTATTTTGATCTTCGGCAGTAGCTTTTTGATGCGGCTTAGAGTATCAAATTTTATCTTTTCGACCTTGCCGATTAAAAGCAGATCGGCGCCGATGTTTTCGCAGATACGCACGAGTTTGGCGTTCATTTTAGCTAACCCGCTGTTTTTCAGCCCGCAAAAGCGCAGACTCCGCTCCCAATCGCGGTAGCTAAAATCATAGACGAAGTGTCCGCAGCGAACGAGGCCGTGGCTGATCTTGCGTTCCATGCCGTAGAAAAAACTACCGTCGTCGTATTCGTTAAAAAT
Source organism: uncultured Campylobacter sp. (assembly GCF_938017615.1). Taxonomy (GTDB): domain Bacteria; phylum Campylobacterota; class Campylobacteria; order Campylobacterales; family Campylobacteraceae; genus Campylobacter_B. The sequence continues at coordinate 15,748 of NZ_CALIJA010000020.1, forward strand.
GCCGCAATGCACGATCTTTAGGCTTCGCATAACAGCTCCTCGTAGTAATTTTTAAGCGAGCTGATATAATTTTGCAGCGTCAAAGTTTGCTTAAGACTGGCGTGTTTTTGCGCAAAAGCTCGGACGGATTTGCCGTAAGTGCGGTAAATTTCATCGATTTTGACGCCTAGATCCGCCGCCTCATACAAAAACTCTTCGCTTAAAATTTCCGAAATTCCGCCCACGCGGGTGGATATCAGCACGGGTGAATAAAAAATACCTTCGATCAAAATCACCGGAAAGCCCTCCTTGCGCGAGCTGATGACGTGCAGGTGCGACGCGCTCAGAGCAGCCGCAACGTCGTCGCAAAAGCCGCACAGCCGCACCCTATCCTGTAAATTTAGCAAATCGATTAAATTTTGCAAATTTTGCCTCTCGCCGCCCTGACCGTAAATTTTAAGCTCGAAATCAAATTTCAGCTCGCTTGCGGCGCGGATCAAAAGATCAAAACCCTTGATCTTATCGAGCCTGCCGACCGCGACGATGTTAAATTTAAAATTTTCCGCCGCCGCGCTTGCGCCCTGTTGCAATACGAATGCACTGCCAGTTTTATTTTGCGATGCGTCCGCATCCAAAGGCGTATCTTGCGACGCAAATGCAGCGCCAGCTATGTTTTGCGGTGCGCCCACAGCGCCAGCCGAGTCGCCGCGCGCATCTTTTTCCCCCTCAAGCGCCTTATTTGCGGCGCCCTCTGCGTCCTTGCAGCGCGCTAAAATTTTATGATTTGCAAACTCCAGCCGCGGCTCTATGCCAAAATATATCACCTTCGCGGCGTGATTTATCGTGGTTGCGACCTTGCGCGAGGCTGCGATGACGTTTCGCACGCGATTGAAAACGGGCGCCTTGCGGTCGTTGTGTTTGGTCGCGACAAGCTTAAGGTTTAGAAATTTTTCGACCACGAAGCCGATCTGTACGGCTTTGGCGCCATGCGAATGTAAAATTTCAAATCCGCCCGAGCGTAAAAACCGATAAATTTCAACGAACAAAAACGGATTGTAGCGCTTGTCGCGGCTTTTGTACTGATAAATTTGCACGCGCGCATCCAAGCGCTGCAAAAACTCGCATCTATCGGGCACAATTAGCGCCGTCTGCTCGCTTTTGCAAAGCTCATTTAGCGAGTCGATCACGATCTTTTCGACGCCGCCGTAAAATCTGGAGCAGCAAAGGTAGGCGATTTTCATCTATTTCTGCCCTTTTTCATCTTCAAAATAAAGCTCAAAAGCCCCTGCCTGCCGCTAACCATGATGCGCGGAATTTCAAAATTTGAGTAGTGAGGGCGCAACACGTCGTTTTGCGTCGTAACGGCGCAGCTAAAGCCCGCCTCGCGCGCGTAGCGCACGCTAATCTCGTCGTAAAAGCCGAACGGATAGGCAAAGGCGCTGCAAGGGATGTCAAATTTCGCCTCTATTTCGCGCTTTGATTCACTCATCTGACGCAGCTGCTCTGCCGCGTCTAAGCTAGGTAAATTTGCGTGATCCAGCGTATGTGAGCCGATCTCGATGAGCCCGCTTCGCAAAAGCTCGCGAACCTCATCGTCGCTTAGCATCTGTTCGCGATTTAGCTCGTCGCTTGATTTTTTCAGATCCTTATCGGTCGCCCAATTCCCCTCAAAGCGCCGGTTCACGATGAAAATCGTCGCCTTAAAGTCGTATTTTTGAAGTATCGGCAGAGCGCCCGTGAGATTATCGCGGTATCCGTCATCAAAGGTAATACAAACCGCCTTTGCGGGCTTTTTATCCAAGCTTGTAAGCTCGCTTAAAGTGTAACTCGTAAAGCCGTTTCGCTTCAGCCACGCAAGCTGTTTTTCAAACGCGGCGGGTGTCACGCGCAGACGGTTAAATTTAGAGGCGTGCTTTGGCAGATGCTCGCGGATCATATGATACATCAGCACGCGCGGATACTCGTAAGGCAGATCCTTCGCCCACCACGCGAAGCGCAGGCAAAACCACGCAAAAAATGCCGCCGCCACAAAAGCCAAAACCGCCGCCGCGTAGATCATCGCTCAATCCTCATGCGATAAGCCAAAAAGCTCAAAATCGTAGCCAAGCTTAGCGCTTCTTTCGACAGATACGCGCCGTGATCAAACTGGCAATCTATCAAAAGATAGATTAGAAGCGCAAGAACCCCAAACTGCCTGCTTTGAATGCACTCCTTAAAAACGCTAAATAAAATCAAGCCGTAAAAGATGAGGCCGAACACGCCGCTATAAAGTAAAATTTCTAAAAATAGATTGTGCGGCGCGTTATATTCAGGATGCTCAAGGACCGGGGAACCCGGCAAATTTATATATGAGCCCAGTCCGTAGCCCAAGATAGGCTTTTGCTGCGCCATTTCCAAAATATAGCTCCAAATCACGGTTCTGCCTGAGGAGTTGCCGCTAAATAGCGCGGCTAGCCTTTGTTCAAACGACGGCGAAAGCGCAAGCAAAACAGCAAAAATCGCGATGAAGCCTACCGTGAAAAGCAGGTATTTTTTGTTTAGGCTCTTTAAATTTAGCGCGCTATAAAACGCAAGCGCACAAAACGCGCCGACCCACGCCGCTCTGGAAAATGAAAAGATCATAAAAAATGCAAATAAAAATAGAGCTGCAAATTTAAGCGCCAAAGGCCGCCGTATCACCACCGCGCTAAGGCAGAGCCCAAAGCCCATAAAAAGCCCTAAAATATTGCGGTTCGAAAGCGCTCCGCTAAGACCTCCGCGAACAGAGTCGCTTGAAAAGACGATCGCATCGGCGCTGCTTACAAGCTGATAGATCACGCTTACCGATAAAATTCCAAGCCCCACAAACAAAAAGGCAAAAACGGCGTTTTGATCAAAAAATTTAAGCTTGTAAAAATAGCAAAGTACCAAAAATATCGCGCCGTATCGAAGGACGAAAAATAGCGTGCTCTGCCATGCTTTTTTTGAGATAACCGCCTCGTTTAGGAGGTTTGAGATCGCTAGCGTCGCTACCAGGCAGAGGAAGCAGATCGCGATAAATCGCGTTTTTTTCAAAATTTCGCTTAAAATTGCGTAGTTTTTAAAATACAATAGATGCGCCAAAAAGAGTAAATTTAGCGCCGCAAAGGAGATCTGATAGACCGCGTTTTTGAAAAACAGCGACGCGCACCAAAGAAGCAGTAGTGTTAAAAAAGTGATCCTCCAGCCGCTAAGCGCGCCGTTTTCGTAAAAAAATTTTTTCATATTAAACTCTCATAAACCTTTATCGTTTTTTCTACCATCTGCTCTAGGCTGAAGTTTTGCGAAACGTAGCCGTAGCCGTCAAATTTCAGCTCGCGCGCGGGAGCAAACAGCCCCGCTAACGCCTGTGCGTCGCCCACGTCAAAAAAATAGCCGTTTTCGCCCTCTTTTATGATATCTAGCGCGCCGCCGTGACGGGTCGCGATCACCGGGCAGTTCAGCGCGATCGCCTCAGCCATCGAGCGCCCGAAGCTCTCGGGCTTGCTTGAAGCACTTACCATGACCGATGAGAGCGAGTAAATCTCGGCCACCTTGCTCTGCGAACCTGCAAAAATTACGCGCTCACCGAGTCCAAGCCCCTCTACGAGCGATTTTAGCTCCGAAAAATACTCGTCGCGACCCGCTCCCACGCCGCCTACGATCAAAATTTTAAGATTTTGTTCGCTTGCTAAAGCCGCGGCGCGGATCAGGGTTTTGTAATCCTTAATCTGCGTGATACGCCCAACGCCCGAGACGATGAAATCATCCTGCGCGAGGTTAAAATTCTGTCTAAATTCCGCGATGAAGCGCTCGTCTAAATTTTTGGGATTAAATTTTTCTAGATCGATGCCGCGCGGAATAATCGTGATCTTGGCTGCGTCTACGCCGTAGCTTCGCACCACGTGATCGCGCGCATAGCCGCTAGGACAGATGATCGCGTCCGCATCCGTCATGATTTTACTGTAAAAATTTACGGAATTTATCCCATGCACGGTGCTTACGATCTTTGCTTTGGGATGGGCAAATTTAACCAGCCACGCTGGCACGCGGGAGCGGACATGCACGATGTCTGGAGAAATTTCGTTTAAAATTTTACGCAGCTTTAAAACGCGCGCCGGAGCGCTTAGGATATTTTTGGAACAAACGTCGAGCTGTACGTGCATGCCGCCGTCTTTTTCTATCTCTGGCGCCAATTTGCCGCCGTTACTGATAACGAAATTTTCGATGCCGCGCCGCGCAAACTCTCTATTTAGCTCGACTACGCCGCGCTCGACGCCGCCTTCGTTCAGCTCGGGCAGGATTTGCACGACCCTCATATTTTTATCTCCCTCACAAACGCCTTAAGATCGTACTTTGCGGTCTTTTTTAGCGCTTCATCGTAGCGCCTAGCATGTCCCGTAGAAACGAGAGAGCTTATAAAATCGTCAAATTTATTATGAGCGTCTTTGCGTTTTAAACTCAAAATAGCTACGCTCGCACTTCCGTTAGATACGGCCTCGCTTATCATCGAGACGCTGTCCTCGCTGATAAAAACCCACTCGCACTGCGCCAAAAAATCGCCGATCGGATTTACGGGCTCGCGGCTATAAATCACGCTGTAATCCCAACTGAGCTTTTCTAGCGCACTCTCGGTAGCCCGCGGCGTGCGCGGAGAGGTCGTTAACGCAAACTCGCAGTCCGCAAACCGCGCCCTTACGCCTTCAATCTGCTTTAAAATTTCATCCCCCATCTCAAAGCAGGAATTCGGCCCGCCGATGATAAATCCGATGGATTTGCGCTGCGACCGGTACAGCCCCTGCGGGCGCGAAAAACTAAGCGAGACGGGCGAAATTTTAAGGTTCGCGCGCGACGTCGGGCGATCATGCGCGCCTGCGATGATGACGCTAAAATCCTTGCGGTAGCCCTTCGGATACATCAGTGCTATACTCGGCTTTGCGTATCTGCGCGCGTAAAATTTCAGCGCGTAATAGCTCGTGGAGCCCGCGCCTACAAATAGATCGAAATTCGCGAAATTTAAATTGCGATCCGCCGCGGCATCTAAATTTGCGCTATCTGACGCGGCGGGACTATTTAAATTTGATCCGTTTTTACGGTCCGCCGCCGTGCCACTCCCGCCAAGATCGCACTTAAAAATTTTAAAATAAAGCCCAAAAAAATCAAGCGCGTAGGAGCAGAGTTTAAGAAGCTTGTTTGCGTAAGCGATCTTGCAAATGCAAAAATCAAGCCCTTTTAGCTCGCAAAATGCGATACTTTGGTTCTCGTGCCCCTTGCGGCCGTCGCTTAAGATGAGCGCTTTTCGATGCGGATTTTTTGGGGCGGACTGATTTGCAGCGGAGTTTTCGCTGTTTAAATTTAAAGAGCCGCCGCCTGCGTGCCACGCGTAATCTGAGGCACCCGATCTTAAATTTTTACCTCTAAAATTTTCACGGCGCAAAATGTAAGAGGGGCTGCCGCAAATCGATATGAAATTTCTAAAGTTCGAATTTTTATAATCTCGCGCGACGACAGCGATCGTCATATAGCTTTCGCGATTTAAAATTTTACCTTCTCGCGCGGCACTGCCTAAATTTACGGCGCTTTGCTCTTTTGCAAAAAGGCGCGAGCTCTGCGGCGCGGATAAATTTCTCACGATGCCCCGTCTGCTCTCGCCTCTTGAAATTTGCCGCGCCATCAGTCCATCTTCCATCGTTTGTGTATCCAAAACCACTGCTGCGGCGCGGTTTGCACGACTTCTTCGAAAATGTCGTTGCACTTTTGCGTGATAAACAGCTCGGCTTCGTCCTTATTTAGCCCTTCAGGTAGCGGCGGAAAATCCTTAATCACGATCTCATAGCGATTATCCGCGCCGCGC
>NZ_CALIJA010000021.1 GCF_938017615.1 uncultured Campylobacter sp.
AAGGCTAGGCTTTATAGCTAGCGGACTAAAAGCCGAGCCTTCTATCGCTGCCGGCGCAAAACCCGCTGCGGTGGATTTTTTGTATTTTGCAAATTTAATCCAAAGCGTCATCGGTAAATTTAACGTTAGACTCCCGAGCGAAAATTTGAAATTTTTAAGCGAATTCGAGCAAGCTCAGATCGAGCAGGGCGGCGAAATAGTAGGCTTTATCGGGCGCGTGGATTACGCCGTAGAAGCAGGGCGCGATCTGGATAAAAGCTATCTGTGCGAGATCGATTTTTCCAAGCTTAAATTTGAAAATATCGTAGCGGACGCTTATTCGAAGTTTCCTAGCGTATCGCGCGATCTAAGCATTTTGGTGCCGAGCGGAATGCGCTTCGAGCAGATTAAGCAGTGTATAGACGCCCTTAGAATCGAGGTGCTAAAGGAGCTTATCCCGAGCGATCTTTACAGCGACGAAAGCCTGGGCGATTCAAAGAGCCTGACGATCAGGCTTGTTTTTCAAGACCTTCAAAAAACCCTCTGTGACGAGGAAGTCGCGGGCTTTACCGATAAAATTTTAGCCGCTCTTAGCAGCGAGCTAGGACTTGGGCTGCGATGAGAATTTTTACGCAAGCGGGCCCTTTACGAGCGGAGATCTCAAACATCGCCGCGGATAAATCGATCTCGCATCGTGCGGCGATCTTTTCGCTGCTAGCGGAGGGGACGAGTAAAATTTCAAACTATCTAGCCGCCGAGGATACGCTAAATACGCTAAAAATAGTGGAGCTTTTGGGTGCTTGCGTGCAGCGCGACGCGAGCGAAATTTTAATCACTCCGCCGGAGGTTATCAAAGAGCCGAACGTCCCGCTTGATTGCGGTAATTCTGGCACCGCGATGCGGCTATTTATGGGCTTTTTGGCGGGACGCGAGGGCTTTTTCGTGCTGTGCGGCGATCGGTATCTAAGCGAGCGCCCGATGAGGCGCGTTGCGGATCCGCTTTGCAAAGTAGGCGCTAAAATTTATGGACGAGCAGGCGGCGAAAAAGCGCCGATTGCGGTGCTAGGGCAAAAGCTCGGGCATTTTGAATACGCGAGTAAAATTGCGTCCGCGCAGCTTAAGACCGCTCTTATTTTAGCGGCCTTGCGCGGCAGCGGGTGTAAGCTTAGCGAGCCCGAGCTTAGCCGCGATCACAGCGAGCGGATGCTAAAAGCGATGGGTGCGCAAATTTCGCGAAACGGACTTGCGATCGAAGTCGCGCCGCTTAGCTCGCCGCTTAAACCGCTTGAAATTTTTATCCCAAACGATCCTAGCTCGGCGTTTTTCTTCGCCGTCGCCGCGGCGATAACTCCCGGCTCGCGTATCGTGCTAAAAAATATGCTGCTAAACAAAACCCGCATAGAGGCGTATGAAATTTTAAAACGCATGGGCGCTGAAGTAAAATTTCACAAAACGAGCGAAATTTACGAGCAGATCGGCGACATAGAGGTCGCTTACGCGCCGCTTCACGCCGTAGAGGTGAGCGAAAATATCTCGTGGCTGATAGATGAAGCGCCGGCGCTTGCGATCGCCTTTGCTTGCGCACAGGGAAGTAGCGTGCTTAAAAATGCCGCCGAGCTGCGCGTAAAGGAGTGCGACCGCATAAAGGTAACCTGCGAAGGGCTTCGCGCCTGCGGTATCAAGGCTCGCGAGCTGCAGGACGGCTGGCAGATCGAAGGCGGCGAGGCGAACGCGGCGATCATCACGCCGTGCGGCGACCACCGCATCGCGATGAGCTTTGCGATTTTGGGTTTAAGATCGGGGATGATCATCGAGGATAGCGATTGTATCGCGACGTCGTTTCCAAATTTCGCCGCGATTTTAAGACAGATCGGGGTCGGCGTTGAAGATTGAGATGGCCAAAAGCTACGGCTTTTGCTTCGGCGTCAAGCGTGCGATCAAGATCGCAGAAAGCGCCGGTGAGGCCGCTACGATCGGCGAACTGATACATAATGCCGAAGAGATTAACCGTTTAAAGCAAAATTTCGGCGTCAAAACCCTGGAGGGCGTTAGCGAGATTACTGACGAGCAAAAGCTCATCATCCGCACCCACGGCATCCAAAAGGACGATCTGCAAAGATTAAAGGCGCAAAATAAAGAGCTCATCGACGCTACCTGCCCCTTCGTGACCAAGCCGCAGCAGATCGTAGAAAAGATGAGCGCGGAGGGCTATGATATCGTGATCTTCGGCGATAAAAACCATCCTGAGGTAAAGGGCGTGAAATCCTACGCCAAAGGAAGAGTTTACGTAGTGCTAGAGCCCGCGGAGTTGCTACAGATCAAGCTTGGGACTCGCGTCGCGCTCGTTTCGCAGACTACGAAAAAGATAGAAAATTTTACCAAAATCGCGGATTTTTTGATGCAGCGCGCGAGGGAGCTGAGAATTTTTAATACGATTTGCAATGCGACGTTGGAAAATCAAGAGGCCGTAAAGAGTCTGTCGCAAAAGGCTGACGTGATGATAATCGTAGGCGGAAAAAATTCCTCCAACACCAAGCAGCTTTTTTTAATTTCGCAAAATTTTTGCAAAGACAGCTACCTTATAGAAAACGAAAGCGAGCTTGAGCGGTCGTGGTTTGAAAACAAAAGCCTCTGCGGCATCTCCGCAGGAGCTAGCACGCCCGATTGGATCATCAAAAAAGTGGTAGCTCGGATCGAAAGTCTAACGCAGAATTTATAAGCCCTCTTATCAAATTTACTCTTAGAAATTTATCAAATCGAAAGCAAATTTTGGCTAGAATCGCGCATTTTAGTTCTTTTCAAAAAAGCACAAATAAATTTAAAGGAAGCATATGGCTGAGGTGAACGAGAAGGTTCAAAACCACGCAGAGGAAGATTTTGCGACATTGTTAGAGGAGTATGACGCCGGGAAGTCTCGCGACGAGGTTGTCACAGGTAAGGTTATCGCCCTTAAGGACGGCGAGGTTTTCATAGACGTAGGCAGGAAGTCGGAGGGCATTTTAGACGCCGCCGAGGTTAGCGACGAGCAAGGAAACCCGCAGGTTAACGTAGGAGATGACATCAAAGTCGCTATTATCGGAAGCAGAGGCGGTCGCCCGGTCGTATCGTATAAAAAGGCTCTAAAGAAGGAAAAAGTAAAGGCGTTCATCGACTCCTATGATGAAAACGCAGAGAATGTCTATGACGTTAAAATTCTATCATTTAATAAGGGCGGTTTCGTTTGCGCTAACGCAGATGATGTGGAATTTTTTATGCCTCGCTCGCAAAGTGCGCTTAAAAACCCCAATGGCGCTGTCGGTAAAAATTTCAAGGTAAAGATCATCAAGGTCGATAGAGATGAACAAAGCATCGTAGTATCGCGCAAGAAGCTGCTTGATGAGGATCGCAAAGCAAGCAAAGAGGCGATCGAGAAAGTAATCGCTACTGAGGGCATCATCGAAGGCGTCGTCAAAAAGATCACCACCTACGGTATGTTTGTAGACGTAGGCGGCGTGGACGGACTCGTGCACTACAGCGAAATTTCATACAAAGGTCCTGTAAATCCAAGCTCACTCTACAAAGAGGGCGATAAGGTTCCGGTTAAAGTTATCAAATACGACAACGATAAAAAGCATCTCTCCCTTTCGATTAAAGAAGCGATGCCAGATCCTTGGAACGAGATCAAAGATAGCCTGGAAGTGGGCGATACTATCCGCGTAAAAGTAAGTAATATCGAGCCTTACGGCGCGTTTGTAGATCTTGGCAACGACATCGAGGGCTTTTTGCATATCAGCGAAATTTCGTGGGATAAAAATATCAAAAATCCGAAAGATTTCATCAGCGAGGGCGAGGAGCTTGACGTCGAGGTCGTAGAGATTAACCCTAGCGAGCGCAGATTGCGCGTGAGCCTTAAAAATTTACTTACCAAGCCTTTTGACGAGTTCGTTGCTAAGCATAAAGTGGGCGACGTGCTAAAAGGCAGCGTCACTACGATTACGAATTTCGGCGCGTTTGTGAGGATCGACGGCGTAGAGGGGCTTTTGCATAACGAAGACGCTTCGTGGGATCGCGGCGAGAAGTGCAAAAATTTATTCAAAGTGGGCGACGAGATCGAGGTTAAGATCATCAAGATCGACAAAGACACTCAAAAAATTTCTCTAAATCACAAGGAGCTCGGCGATAGCCCGATTAGCGAGTTTGCCAAGAGTCACAATCAAGGCGATGTCGTAAAAGGCAAGATCCGCGATATTAAAGAGTTCGGAATTTTTGTCGAGCTTGGAGGCGGTATCGACGCGCTTATCCGCAAGGAAGATCTTGGCAACGTAAGCGTAGATAGCCTAAAAGTAGGCGACGAGATCGAGGCTGCGATCGCTTTCATCGATGAGAAGAAAAACAGAATCCGCCTAAGCGTGCGCAGACTGGCTCATCAGAAGGAGCGCGAGGCGCTAAACGAGATCAATAGTAACGACGACGAGAAGCAAAGCCTAGGGGATCTAATCAAAGATCAACTAAATAAATAATTCCTCCCGCAAGGCATCCCCGCCTTGCGGACCTACTTAAAAGGTTAAATTTAATGAAAACTATCATAGTCTGCGACGCAATCCACAAAATCGGTTTCGATCTGCTTAAGCAGGAATCGGACGTTAAAGTAATCGACGCCACGAGCGTGCCCAAGAGCGAGCTATACGGAATTTTAGGCGATGCGGATGTTGCGATCACCAGAAGCTCTACGGCGGTGGATGAGAAATTCCTTGGCGCCGGCGCCAAGCTAAAAGCGATCGTGCGCGCGGGCGTGGGCGTAGATAACTGCGACATCGACGGCTGCTCCAAGCGCGGCATTATTTTGATGAACGTACCTACGGCAAACACCATCGCCGCGGTCGAAATGACCATGTGCCATCTGCTAAATGCGGCGCGCAAATATGTAAATTCCTGCAACGATCTAAAAATTAATAGAATTTGGAAGCGCGAGAAATGGTACGGCACCGAGCTTTATAAAAAGAGCCTCGGCATCATCGGCTTTGGAAATATCGGCTCGCGCGTGGGGGTGCGTGCGCTTGCGTTTGGGATGAACGTCATCGCCTACGATCCGTATATCGAGCCCGAAAAGGCCACGAAGCTCGGGGTAAAATATACGAAGAATTTCGATGAAATTTTATCTTGCGACTTCATCACGATTCATACACCGAAAAATCAAGAGACGATAAATATGGTAGGCGAGCCGCAAATAGCGAAGATGAAGGACGGCGTGCGCCTAATAAACTGCGCCAGAGGCGGGCTGTATAATGAAAAAGCGCTCGTAAACAATCTACGCAGCGGCAAGATTGCGTATCTTGGCATCGACGTTTTCGATAAAGAGCCTGCTACCGATCACGAGCTTTTGGATATCGAAAATTTAAGTGCGACTCCGCATCTTGGCGCAAATACGCTCGAATCGCAAAGCAATATCGCCAGGGAAGCCGCAGAGCAGGCGATCAGCGCCGCGCGCGGCTTAAACTATCCAAACGCTTTAAATTTGCCGCTTAAGCTCGAGGATTTGCCGCGCGGTATCGAGCCGTATATAAATTTAGTGTCCAAAATGGCCTATCTTGCGATGCAGATCAACAAAGGCCCTATCAAATCGATTCGCATCGAGGGCAGTGGCGAGGTGGTTCAGTATCTAAAATCGATGCTCGTTTTTGCGATCGTAGGCGCGCTGCACGATTCTTTGGGCGATTCGCTAAATTATGTCAATGCTAAATTTCTTGCGGATGAAAAGGGGATCGAAACGAGCTTTGGCGAGCTTGCAAACAGCGTCTATAAAAGCGAGATCGCGGTTAAGGTTACGACCGACAAAGCGATCTCAAACGTCGCGGGCACCGTGTTTGACGGAAGCGAGGAGCGCATCGTAAATATCGGCGGATTTAAGACCGATTTTAAGCCGAAGGGCAAGATGATAATCTTCAAAAACACCGACGTACCGGGCGTTATCAAATCCGTAAGCACGATCCTGGCTGACGAGAATATCAATATCGCGGACTTCCGCTTAGGCAGAGGCGAAGAGGGGGATGCTTTGGCAGTCATTTTGGTCGATTCCGAAGTGCAAAAAGGCACGCTTGATAAGCTGGCGGCGCTTCAAACCTGCCTAATGGTGCGCTACGCGGCGCTTTAATATTTTCCCGCTTAGGGGGCGGAATTTTAAATTTCGCCTCATACAATTCTTTATAATTTAAATTTACAATCCAGCCTACGACGGCGTTTGATGAGGCGACGCGGGAACGCGCGGCAAGGATTTTGGCGGAACTTGATATATGCGCAGAACCGGCGCTTGAGGTACGTTGCAGTATGCGCCAGGCAGATACCTTTTAGCGTGCGGCTTTTGTAAACGCCGCGTGCGCTCTAAATTTAACTCTCGCCCTGAGCTTGCTTTTAAATTTAAATTTCGCCCTTGTAGATCTGTTTTTAAATTTCATCATCGCGGGCGCCGCCGATTAAATTTTGCCGCTATGCGAGTTCGGTATCCAAAGCTAGACGCCGCGATGCAAAACGCGGTCAAATTTTATTTATTAGACACGGCAAGGCACTTTTGCTTCAAATTTATTTGCGGCAGGCGCTTCATTTCTTTAATCGTATCGCTCGTTAAATTTCGGGCAGTTGCCGAGCGAGAGCGATTGCATTGTTGATTAAATTTCGGGCAGTTGCAGAGAGATTACACCGCTGATTAAATTTTACGTTTTGCCGAAATTATGCTTCGCCGAAAAATTCTGTCTAGCCTAAAATGAGCAGGTACAAAATTTCAGCCGCAATGCACCCTGCTAATTTGTGAGTTTGAGCGTCTCGATTAGGCTTAAAATTTTGCGGATCTGCGTTTGGTATTCGCGCGCGAGCTCTATGCTAGCGGGTCTATCAAAAAGAGTAGTTTCGAAAAGATCGGGCGCACCGTTTAAAAATAGATATAAGCGCTCATCCATAAATACCGCGCTCAAGCTGAACTCGCCGCTCGTTTCGCGATTTATTTCGCGCAGACGCTCCATAAACGCGGGCGTTAGCAGATAGCGCGCTTCTGCTTTGTCATCCGCAAACACGCGAAAATCGCGCATAAAATCCACATCGTCCATCATCTCTTTTTCGCCGAAGATCTTGGCGTTTAGCTCCCTGCTTACCACTATCGTTTTGCCCGAGGTTTTTTTCGCGAGCTCGCAGATCAGTACGTTGCCGTCAAAGTCCATATAGTTATCGTAGAATATTTTGATCAACATAATCGCCGCTATTAGCGGATTATCCGTTTTCATGTAAAACCTGCTATTGCTATGTACCTAGCTGAGGCTAAATTTAATCCCGCAGTACACGCCCGCAATCCGATCCTCGCTTTTGATCCTAGATTTCCTATAAATTCTAAATTTTTGAAATTCCTCCTCTTGCATGCCGGTATATGGATCGTATTTTAAACCGGCATCTATATCTTTTATTACGGCGCGGACGAATATCTCTTTATAAAATTTGTAGTAGCGAATTTCCGCTTCGCTTTCTTGACTGGCGCAATGCATAAGAAATATCCAAAAGATATGAAAAAGGATCAAGACGCTCGAAAATTCGGCAATTTCTATTAGAGGAGTGTCTGCTTTAACGCAGTTTAGAAACACTAATACGAACAGGACCGCAAAAAAGGCGGCTATACTGAGGTAGTAATATCTATTAAAAACTCTAGCGCACGCTTTTTGCTCGATTAAAGTTTGTGAAATAGCATCTTGCAAAGAAGGCGACATATCTATCCTTGAGAAAAATTTCGCCCGTATTGTAGCGAAATTTAGCGGAATTCATAAAGAGCGAATTCCGCTGCATAATTAATAGTCGAAATCGGAGCTTAATTTACGCAGTCCGTGCGACGTAAAATTTTAAAATCTTACTATTCTGAAAACAATTCGCATTGGATTTAAAATTTAATGTATCGCATAAGCTTATATTTCACGCGAGCCGCTTTTGTAAATTTGCGTTCAAATTTTGCGATCACAGTATCCTGAGGCTGTCTGAGATGAAATACATAAAAATCCCGAGCCCAAACATCACGAAAAGCCCCGCAAATTCGACGTAAAGCTTCAGGCTAACGAGCCGCTTCGAGCTTAGCTCGTTTGCTTTCGCGCCGAAAAGCGCGGCTAAAAATATCACGACGCTCATTCCAAAACCGATGAAAAGCGCACTTGCGACGCTAAGCACGAAGCTTCCGAGGCTGAAGGCAAGCACGAAAATAAGGATCGTGCCGGGGCAGGGCACGAGCGCCGCCGCAAGCGCGATAAGCCACTCCCGCCCTCTCTCGCTGCCGCCAGTCGCGCCATTTTGCAGCGAGTAAGACGAGGTTTGGTTTTTTAAATTTGTAGAATTTAAAGCCCGTTTTTGCTTGTTTTGGCTAGACGAGTTTTCTTCTAGGCTTGCGGTTAAATTTGAATCCGAATTTATCTCTGCCGTTGCGGAGCCTAAATTTTTGGCATCCAAATACTGCGCGGATTCGCCACTTTGAATATTAAATTTAGAAAATTTATAGCTCTTTGACGCTGCGTGAGCAGAATTTCCGGCGTTTGCAAACGCCGTATTTTTTAATCCAGCGCCTGTTCTTGCGGTATTTGCGGCGGAAGCGCAAGCGGTGCAGGAGCAGCCCGTATCGTGGTGGGCGCCCGATCTTACGCGGCGAGCTTTGTCGTAGATGATGAGCGCGGTTATGACGATGATCAGAAGCGCTGAAATTTTCGTTGTGATCGAGGCGGAGTTTGCAGAAACTATGCCTGCAACGTTTTGCAGCACGAACATGCTCGCGCTTACCAAAACGAGCGCTCCTAGGACGTGTAGAAGCCCGATTTTAAGGGCAAATCCAAAGGCCTTGATGTAGCTGCCGCCATGGGCTAAGAAATAGCTCGCCGTTAGCAGCTTCGCGTGCCCTGGGCCTGCCGCGTGGAAAAAGCCGTATATGAAAGAAAGCGCCAAGACCCATAGGATGGTGCTCGCGCTTGCATGCTCGCTGCTTGCGCGAAACGCCGTTTTGAGGCTTTTCATAAAATCCATCGTCTTTTGCGCGACAAATCCCAGTGAGACCTCTTTGTGCTGCTCGCTTGAAATCTCGTCGCTGTCGGATGTGGCGCCGTTTTTGCTCGCGTTATTTTGCGCTAAATTTAAAGAACTCTCCTCGGGCGGCGTCGCTAGATTTTGCGTAGAATGCGCGGAATTTAAAGAGTTATCTTGGATCGCAGCAAAATTTTCGCCCGCGCCTTTATCTGCAGGCGCCGCAGAATTTGCGGGACTACCTTTTGCATGCGCGTCCTTTTTAGCGGCTTTATTAATCTGCGCGAGAGCATCCGAAGCGGCGATATTTTTTTGCGCCTCTACTGCAGCCTCCGAAACGATATCACCAACCGATCTTTGGTTTGATCTGCGCGCCGAGCTGGCATTAGGTTTTCCTTGCCCGCCTTGCGCAAGTTTATCCTCTGAGCCCGCAAGGCTCTGCTCGCTAGATGTAAGTTCGCTCTGCGTTAAATCGGAGTTCGGCGCGCCTGAAATTGGCGGCTTTTTATCTGCGATCTTTGGCTTTTCGCCGCTAAATTCTATAAAAGTGGTGGCTAAATTTGAATTAGGCTTCGCTACAAAGCCCTCGCCCAGATTAATGGGCTTGTCGTCAACCATTTTGAAATTGAAAAATCCCTGATCGTCGTTAATGGAAATTTTAAGAACGCGGTTATTGCGCAGCTCGAAGCCGACTTTTTGATCGAACTCGAACATGAGTCTGCCCTTTTTGACGAGGCTTATTGCGTTTTTAAAATTTCCCTTAATTTGCGTGCCTACGAGGTTGCTAAGCACAGGTTTTGCGTTTTTTGGCGCTTGATCGTAGAATTCCGCTTCGCAAAGATAATTTTTGGGGGTTAGATAATCGGTCATCGCCTTAGTTATCTCGGCAAGCTCACTATTTTCAAGCTTGCCGTTGGAATTTATATCGTAGGTCTGCATTATGACGTCGGTAAAATTTTGAGAGAAAAGCCACGAAAAATGCAGACTCGCGATCTTGCCGTCTTGTGCGACGGGAGTGATGCTAACGTGCGCAGTGGGCGTGTATAGGGCGCACAGAGCGCACGCAAATATCCGCGAGCTAAAGATCGCGGATAAAAGTAAAATTTTAATAAATTTCATCAACTACAAATTTTCTCCGAAAACGTCGATCGTCTTTTTCATCGTCTCGTACCAATCTAGCGGCAGCTGATCGATCTCTATCACCTTTGCGCCCGTTTGCGCGGCAATGGTTTGCGCTGCCTTTTTGGAAAACTGCGGTGCGACGAAAATCACCTTGATCTTTTCCTCTTTGGCTTCCTCGATTAGCTCGGCTAAATCTGCAGGCTTAGGCTCTTTGCCCTCCACTTCGACTGCGATCTGCTCCAGATCGTATCGATGTGCGAAGTAGCCCCAAGACGGATGATAAACCATAAATTTCTTTCCCTTGACGCCCGCTAACTTCTGCTTTGCGTAGGCGTCCAGCTCGTCCAGCTTTTTAGCAAATTTATCAAAATTTGCTTCGTAAATTTTAGCATTCTTAGGATACTGTTTGGTTAACGCGTCTTTAATATTTTTAGCTTGAATTTTTACAAGCTGCGGATCGAGCCATATATGTGGGTCTAAGCCGCCGTGATGGTGATGGTGCTCGTGCGCCTCGTGGTCTTTGTCGCCATGCTCATGATGCGCGTCATGATCGTGATCATCGTGATGTGCGCTATGATCATGTTTGTCGTGATGGTGATGCTCTGCCATAGCCATTTTGGTAATGCCATCTTCGGTGCGGATTATCTTCATCTTCGGATACGATGCGGCAAGCTTTGGTAGCCAGACTTCATCAAATTCTATACCGACTGCAAAATACAGATCGCTATTTTCTAGCATTTTCATCTCCGAAGGCTTAGGCTCGTATGTGTGCGGATCAGCGCCTTTACCAACCATCGTATTTACCTGCAGGGTATCACCTGCGATCTGTTCAACAAAATACTTCGTAGGAAGTATGGTCGTGGTGACCGTAGGTTTGGCGAATGCTACGCAACTAGCTGCTAAAAGCGTGAAAACAAGCTTTTTCATAAAATTCCTTTCCAAAAAAAATTGCGGAAGTATATCAAAAGCAACTTAGTTGCAACTTAATATAAATTTATCTAAATTTCGCTATCATCGCTTAAATTTTAAAAAAGGCGTAAAATGGATCCCAAAGATTTTTTAGCGAGTCACGATATCGCTCCTACAGCGCTTAGAGTGCAGATCGTGCAGATCCTAAGCGAGAAAAAATGCCCGGTAAGCTATGATGAACTAGTAGAACAAACGGGCGCGAATAAAACCACTATATATCGCAATATAGCGCTTTTGGAAGAGAAAAATTTGATAATTACCAGCGAAAATAATCATAAAAGCTTTTATGAGCTCACCGACGGCGTCAAAGCGTATTTTATCTGTGAAAGCTGCCATAAAATGGAGGAGATTTCGATGCCAGCTTTGCCACAAAAAAATGTCAAAAGTGTGCTTGTGCGAGGATTGTGCGAGAAGTGCGGCGGCTGAGGCAGTAAATTTAATCAAAAGCGCCAAAGAAATTTGGCTAAAACGCTAGGGCAAAATTTAACCGATTTTTAACGGATTTTTATAAAACAAACGATATAATCCGAGCGTTTCATATTTTAAAAGGGAAAAATTCAGTGAATAAAAACGATACGATAAAAGCAATAGAGAAGTTTGTGAGTTCTCAAGAAATGACGATGTTTCGCCTGAAAAAGGGTATCTACGGCGATGCGATGAAAAATCTTGATCAGGTTTTTACGCCGTATAAGGAGTTTGCCGAGTTTTTCAAAAATCCCGCAAATAGACTGCAAGAGCTGTTAGGCAACATCGCGTACGAATCGATTTTAAACTACACTGAAGCAGGGCTATCGCACTGCGAGAAGATCCACTCGATCTATTTTGTGGAATCCAAAGGACTTTTCAAAAGCGGGCTAAAGTATATCGAGCCTGATGCGACCGCGAGAGAAAGAGCCAAGAGCTATTACGATAAATTGCTGGAAAATAATGAGAAGCTTAACGAATATATCGATATCGGCTTGCAAAGGCTACATGGCTTAGAAGCAAAGGTTTTCGAGTAGACTAGCTTTGGGATTTGATTTGCGCGGCGAAATTCTATCGCAAATCCTTAGCGCTTAAAATCCTATGATTAAATTTCATACCTTTTACAGATCCACTTATACTATTTAATTCCGCGTTAGCGTCGCTTTTAATTACGCATATAGCAAATAGGGTGGCTTGAGTAATTCCGTGCCGGCAGGCATTATCCGATACGATCAAAGAAATAATCTAAATTTTTAAAGCTCAACGAAGCGGGTTAAAATAAGCAAGCTTGGCTAAATTCCGTGGAGAGACTAAAGCAGGCTCTAACATAAACTAGTGCTTAGTTGGAGGTATGAATTTAAAATTTCGCGGTTAGCGCGAACGGGAATTTAAAATTCTAGCGCTACTTTAGATTTCTGCGAAATGCGGAATTTTAAAGTAGGTATTGCGCCCGCAATAAGCAAAACGCAGGATTTGAAATTTTCTAAAAATGCTCGCTGCAAAGTAAAAATTTAAGAGCCAGGCTGCAAGGCGATGCGGCGTAAATTTTAATTTACTCTGCAGCGCAAAATATTCAACAAGAGATATTTTTAGAAGCAGAAAGGGCGATAGAGAGCCGTAACGAATTATATTTGATTGCGCTAATACCGCATTGTTGGTATATGCAGTGATGTAGCGATACGTAAAAATTATTTAGCGGTGTCAATATGGTGAAGCGTGCGGTGTAGATTTTAACTCGTTTTAGCACGCTGTTTTAATATTTCTATCGCGCGCGGCAAATTTAAGCGGTTAAACTTATTGCGATTAGAAAATTTTAAACGCGGATTAAAGCTTGGCGGCGAAATCAGCCTTGCTAGCACTTTGCTGCATCTTAATTTCGCCGCAAGCAACTTTATTTATCTACCTTTTCGGCTTTATATTGCGCTAGCAAGCTGCCTAGCTCATCTTTTATGCGAAGCTTTTCCTTCTTCATCGCATCGATCTCCAGATCGCTCATATGCACTCTGCCGGCTTGTGCGTCGGCGATCTTGTGATCCAGCTCGTCGTGCTTCTCAAAAAGCGAATCAAATCTCGCGTTTTTGCCTTTTAACTCAGTGATTAAATCTCTGTATTCATGAAACATGCCTACTCCTTTAAAAAATTTATTCAAGTATATCAATAAAGCGCTTAAAACCTAATTTCAGCTATCAAATTTAGACTGAATTTCACGCATGAGATTCCAAATTTTAAGAGGTAAAATTTTTAGCCTTTAAAAATTTAAAACAGGCAAATTTAAATGATAAAATTTTAAGAGCAGAGCTTTAAAGCCCTGCTGCTTTCGCTATTTTCGAGACGAGATTTTTAGGTTATGAAGCAAGCTGTGAATCTTTATGATCTATAATCGGCGTTGATTTTTACGTAGTCGTAGCTAAGATCGCAGCCGTACGCGCTAAACTCGCCATCTCCGAGCCCCAAATCGCACCAGATCGTAAAGCTTTTTTGCTGCATTACGGCGTGAGCCGAAGCCTCGCGAGCGGCGTCCAGCTCGCGATTTTGCGCGTCATAAAGCAGCACGTCGTCGTATTTGATACGCAGCTTTTCTTCGTCGCATTCGATACCGCAGGCGCCTATGGTGGAGGCTATGCGACCCCAATTCGGGTCTTCGCCGAAGATCGCCGTTTTAACAAGCGGCGAATTGCTTAGCGCCTTTGCCGCCCTGCGGGCATCCCCAGCATTTGCGGCACCGCTTAGCCTAAATCGCACCAGCTTGGTTGCGCCTTCGCCGTCTTTTACCAGCATTAGCGCAAGCTCGTGCGTCAGAGCGTTTAGCGCGGACGCGAAGGCCTCCTTTTCGTAGGCGCATTTGGCGCTGCTGCAGAGCATAATCGTATCGTTGGTGGAGGTGTCGCCGTCGACGCTTACGGTGTTGAAGCTCTGCTCCGCCGCTTTTTTTAGCAGCTCGTCCATATCCGCGCGCGGGATTTTTGCGTCGGTCAGGACGAAGCAGAGCATGGTCGCAAGCGCAGGATTGATCATACCCGCGCCCTTGCAAACGGCTGCGATGTGAAATTTCTCACCGTTTTCTAAAGAAATTTCATACGCAAGCTCCTTTTTTATCGTATCTGTCGTCATGATGGCGGTGGCTAGGGCGTCTGAGTTTCGCGCCGAGAGGTTAAAATTTTGCGCGGCGACGATAATTTTTTCCTTTTTGAGGCGGTATCCGATGACGCCGGTCGAGCTCATAACGGGGTTTATCAGAGGGATTTTTTTGCCAAGCTCGCTAAAAATTTCATCGATATCGGCGATGCCTTGTTCTCCGGTCATAGAGTTTGCGTTTTTAGAATTTACGAGGATAAAATTTGTTTTAAGCTCTCCACCCGCGCGCTCTTGCGCCCTTTTGAAATGCCTAATCGGCGCTGCTTGAAATTTATTGCTCGTAAAGATCGCGCTTACGGCAAAGGGCTCATCCGCGCGGATAAATCCTAGATCGTTACCCTCTTTTTTAAAGCCCGAATTCACGCCGTCAAAATAGAAGCCCCCCACATTTTGCAGTCCAAGCTCAAGCGGGACGATTTTAAACATATCTCATCTCCTGCGGCTTGTATTTGCTGCGGATGAGTTTTTTGGTGTTGCGGATACCCTCGGCGGTGCCGATGACTAAAAATTTCACTCCAGTACCGATGAGGTAGTCGCCATCTGGCATCGGGATAAAGCGACTGTTGGGCTCTTTGATTCCCACGACGTCGGCGTTTGTAAAATCACGCAAGCGAGTTTCTTTTAGACGCTTAAAGCGGATCCACGAAAAATCGGGCACCGTGATCTCCTCGATATCGATAAGCGAGTCTTTTTTATACAAAAACCGCTCCAAAATGTTTTCCATATCAGGACGCACACTTATCGCCGAAAGCCTCTGCGCAGCGAGTTTGGATGGTGAGACGATAGAATTTGCGCCGAGTTTTTTTAGCCTCTGCGTGTCGCTGTCATCATCGCTATTTGCCATGATGAAGTAGGGGGTGATGCGACCAAGCTCCTTTTCGTATAGGCGCACTAGCGAGATTATTGCGATATTATCGGCTAAATTTGGACTTAGTGTGATGACGGATTTTGCAGATGACAGATGCGCTTTTAGCATTGTAGTTTCTACATGCGGCTCGCCTACGATGAAATATGGATAGCGGTTTTCCTCGGCGATTTTGGCTAGAGCGGGATCGGGGTCGATCACGACAAAAGGTAGATGATTTTCGCGAAACTGCTTGGCAAGCTCGGCGCAGTAGATGTTGTTGTAACAGATAATGTAGTGGTTTTTGAGCCTTGCGATGTTATTGATCATTCGTTGCTCCCTAAGTAAATTTTGAAGTTTGCCGTTTTTTATGACCTCGACGACGACGCCCAGGCAAAACGAAAAGGTTCCAAAGCCCATGAGGATGAATAAGACGGTAAAAATTCTACCCGCGGGCGATATCGGCGCTACTTCGGTAAAGCCTACCGTCGTGAAGGTCATACCCGCCTGATAAAAGGCATCCACGAGCGAAAAGCCCGCTATAAAGACATAGCCTAATGTGCCGATTAGCATCATCAGCACGATGGTTATCAGCGGTAAGCGAAATGGACGTAGCTGGTCGTAAATTTCTGTGTAGAGGTTGATGTCCGGCTTAGTCGAGCCGGACCAGTCGAGGAATCGCTTGATCTTGTCCAAAACAGACATAAATTCCTCTTTGAGGGGTTATTTTGATTGTTTTTTCATAGTTCGTAGAGTTGAGGCGGCTACTTTGATTCGTCTGGTTGAGCCGTCTTCTAGCTGAACGCGGATGGTGCGTAGATTGACCTGGAATTTCTTTTTGGTTCTGTTATTTGCGTGGCTGACGTTGTTTCCTACCATCGCACCTTTGCCGGTGATTGCGCATCTTCTTGCCATAATAAATCCTTGATGATTAAAATAAATGGCGATTATAGCGAAAAAATTTCAAATTATGCTTAAAATCCGCTGCGGTTTAAATTTAGCGAAATTTATGACAAAACTAAGTAAAATTCCGCATCTTGAAATTTTAAAGGAATCTTAATGTATGTCGCACCCAGCATTTTATCGGCGGATTTCGGAAGGCTTGCGGAGGAGATTCGCGCAGTCTGCGAGGCGGGCGCCGATCTCATTCACGTAGACGTGATGGACGGGCATTTCGTACCCAATCTCACGATCGGACCGCTCGTAGCAAGCGCCGCGGCAAAGGCGAGCAGCAAGCCTTTGGACATTCATTTGATGGTTAAAAACGTGCCGTTTTTCGTCGATCTTTTTTTGCCGCTAAAGCCGAAATTTCTTAGCTTCCACATCGAGGAGGAGCAGCACCCTCTGCGCCTCATAGATCATATCCGCCGCAGCGGTGTCTCGCCCGCGGTCGTGCTAAATCCGCACACTCCGCTTAGCGCGCTGGAGTTTATCTTGAGCGAGGTCGATATGGTGCTTTTAATGAGCGTCAATCCTGGCTTTGGCGGACAGAAATTTATCCCCTCGGCGCTTGAGAAAATTAAGCAGCTGCGCGAGCTGATCGATCGCAAAGGCGCAAAATGCCTCATCGAGGTCGACGGCGGCGTAAACGGGCTGAATATCGCAGATATCGACGAAGCGGGTGCCGACGTCGTGGTAGCGGGCAACTACATATTTTCTTCAAACGACTACGCAGGGGCGATCCGTGCGCTTAAAATTTAGGCGCGGCACAGGGGTAAAATTTTGACGCATAGAATCGAAAATTTAATAAATTTACTGGCTCAAAAGAGCATAAATTATCACGATTTTATTGCTAAAGCAAGCGATATTGCCGAAATTACCGAGCTTTTCGAGCCCAAAGACCTCTCGATGTGGCGGGCGCTGGGCATAGAGATAATAAAACTCGACAACGGCAAAATCACGCTCAAGACCCGCGAGACGGACATTTCGGATGGAATTTTTTGCTTCGTAGATATCGAGACGAACGGCGGGCTCTCAAATGGCCAGATCATCGAAATCGGCGCGATAAAAACGCGCGGCACGCAGGAACTCGATCGCTTCGAGAGCTTCGTTTACGCGCCCGTCGTGCCCGAAAATATCACGGAGCTTACTGGGATCTGCGCGAACGATCTAGTGGGCGCACCGCCGCTAGCTAGCGTGCTGGAGCGGTTTAGGCTGTTTTTAGGAGATAGCGTTTTTGTGGCGCACAACGTCAAATTTGACTACGGCTTCATCGACGCGAGCCTGCAAAAATGCGGCTTTGGGATGCTTTTGAATCGCAGGCTCTGCACCGTCGAGCTCGCGCGCCGTACGATCGAGGCGCAAAGATACGGGCTTGGCTCGCTAAAAGAGCTTTTGGGCGTGCAAAACGTCCACCACCGCGCATTTAGCGACGCCGTTTCCTGCTTTGAAATTTTCAAATTCGCGCTCTCGCGACTGCCGTGGAGCGTGCAAAGCACCGAGGACCTGATACTTTTTAGCAAAACCGCAAAGAGCCTGGCGCTGCCTAAGCCGCAGATTTCGGAGCGCGGCGAGGGCTAAATTTTATAAATCGCGCGCCGAATTAAGAGATGAAATTTTAGTGAAATTTCGCGCCGCCGTTTGAGAGGTAAATTTTACGCTTTTAAGCGGCGGCGCTTTAGTCTGCGCGGATTGCGGTAGCGTAAATTCGATCCGAGCGATTTTGGCGGGCAAATCGGCGCGTATGGACCTAGATTTTGAAATTTTACCCTTGCCGTAGCGATTGAATGCGCACAAATCGCGGCGGCGCAAATTTAAAGCGCTACTGCGGCGAGATGTGATTGCGAGCGAACCGAAAGGGCGCGAATTTAAGCAGGCGTGGTTTTAAATCGCATTGCGATCACACCGGATTTAAGTGCAAATGCCCGCAACAGCGCCCTTCACGTATGCCGGCTAGGCGGATTATGCGATTTTAATTTGCTCGGGCGGGTGCGGCGGCGAGTGCTCGTGGAGCCTTTTTGCTTTCGCGGTTTTGATTTTTGCGGCGATAAATTTTGTGCCCGTCCGCAGTTTTACAACCTTGCTTCGGGCGAATTTTATGAGCGCTTGCAGTCGCGCGGATGCGTCCGAAGCGTCGCGCGCTTTAAATTTAAAATTTAGCCTAGACGCGCGAATTCGATGCTTGAAACTCTAAAATCAATAAATTTTGCCCACGCCTGCGCGTCTTTTGCGTCCTAAAAGCGATAAATTTAGCGTGTCCGCACTGCCGCGGCAGATACGCTAGGCGCGATGGCTTTCTGCATTCGCCGCTTGGAATTTTGATTTTAGCTTGACGACCTGGTCGGTACGTGCCCGTGCCGCAAATTTTAAAATAGAGCTTTATAAAATTTCACGGCGCCGATCGCAAATTAAATTTCATAAATTTTTATCGCAAAAAATACAGCGCGATCGGAGCAAAATTAATGCAAACCCACTCTTACCATAGTGGCGTACGGCGACTGCATATGCACTAAATTTAGCGATAAGCAAATCCGCGATCTTAATAATACAAATTTGCGCAGACGCAGCCCGCCTCTCATCAAAGCGTCATCGGAGGGCTGATGGGCTTTGCGAGCGAGCGGAGTAATGCGCTGCCACCATCTTTGCAGAAGCGCGATTTTGCGATTGAGCGGTCTTTTTCGCCTCAAGACGGACATATCGTAGGCTAAAATTTAAACGGAATTTTAAAAGAGGATAGCTGCTTTTAAATTTACGTTGCAAATCTCATAGGCTGCGAATATGGCGTTAAATTTTAAAATTCTATCTGCTTTAATCACGCCTTGAGGTTGTATTGTGAGGGCTAGCAAGTCGCCTGATTAAAAAATGGATTTTAAATCATTCCTAGCGTATATGCTTGCGCAGTAAAGTAAAATTTTGCGCCGGAAATTTCACGCCGCTACGCCACTGCCGAGCTGCCCGCCGTCTTAACTCTCATCCGATCGCTCCGTATTTTCAAACGCGCTAGAATTTCGGTAAAGCTCCGCTTTAATGTAAAATTTTATCCACTTACCGCGGTCTGTGGTGGATGAAATTTTGCCGATCGCCGCGCGGTATTTGCTTGCCGCGCATGCACGTCATAGCCCGTATCCTCTTGCCGCAAGCCGCCGCTTTACTAACGTCCATCGTTGTAGGTTCTCGCCTGCTTCTTAGCGTATATTTTTTATGCCTTGCAAGCTGCGCGTCACCCCATCTGCGTCAAGATCGCGCCGTGCCTTTAAAGCACGCAAATCTATCCTGCATAAAATTTCGCTTCTTCGCCGTGCTCGCCGCCTGCCGCACTTTGTCATTCTTGTCTGTTGCGAGCCGTCGCCGTCTTATTTCGCAACCGCACCTGCCACGCATACATACCGCGCTCGATGTAAGCTTTAGCAGGCGCGCCTTAAAATTTCAGCCCAAAAGCCCTATTTAGCGCTGCGCCCTAGCAGAAACAATCTCACTGCTTGTTCGGCGACGCGGGCTAAATTTTGTGTCGCGGTCTCTTTTTCCATTGCGCGCTCAAGGCTCATCGGTTCGTTTAGGATGCAAAAAAATGCGCCTATGCCTCGCTCATTACAGCCGCCGGCGCAGGGCGAGATACCGCCTGCCAGCGCGATTACGGGCACGCCGTAGGAAGCGGCAATCTTTGCGACACCGCAAGGGGTTTTGCCCATTGAGCTTTGAAAATCGAGCCTTCCTTCGCCTGTGATGACGAGCTTGGCGTCTTTCATATCGCGATCTAGCCCGATCTCTTCGGTGATGATGTCGATGCCTGGCTTAAGCGTCGCGTTTAGAAAGCTTACGAAGCCAAAGCCTAGCCCGCCGGCAGCTCCTGCTCCGGGGCTATTCCAAAGCTCGCATCCAAGATGTTTGCTTACGACGCTTGCAAAATTTATAAGTCCTGCATCGAGCTGCTTTACCATCGCTGCATCCGCGCCCTTTTGCGGAGCGTAAATATATGCCGCGCCGTTTTCGCCAAAGAGCGGATTATCTACGTCGCAGGCGATAAGAAACTCGCATTCTTTAAGATGCGGCAGCACCGAAGTGCAATCTATCGTGGCGAGTTTAATCAGATCCTCGCCCGCTCCCGCAAGCTCTGCGCCATTTGCATCTTTAAATTTAAAGCCGAGCGCGCGCAGCATACCCATACCCGCGTCATTCGTAGCACTTCCGCCGATGCCGATGATAAACTTTCGCGCGCCGTGCGCAATCGCATGCGCTATCATCTCGCCAAAGCCATAAGTGCTCGTTTTTAGCGGGTTGCGGCGCGATTTTTCGATGAGCGGCAGACCCGATGCGGACGCCATTTCTAAGATGCCTAGCTCGCCTTTTAAGGCGTAGCGCGCGGGCGTTTTTTCGCCTAACGGATTTGCTACGATGACGTCCATGAACTTAGCTTTTAGCGCGTCTGCAAGGGCTTCAACGCTTCCTTCGCCGCCATCTGCGATAGGTTTGACGAACACCTCGCAGCCTAGCTTTTCGATGCCTGATTTTACGGCGTTGCCCGCCTCAAGCGAACTAAGCGAGCCCTTAAACGAGTCGATCGCGACTAAAACTTTCATATTTTTCCTTTAGCTGGTATTTTAAAATTTTGGAATTTTACAGCGCGTAGGCTAAATTTACGATGACAAGACTGAAGCAAGAGTAGAATTTTAAAATCTCGTTGCCAAATTTATGGGGGCAAATTTTAAAATTTCATGTCGTGGAATTTTAAAATTCTGTAAGCCATAGAATTTCGGCTAAATTTTAAAATTCCGTAGCGATAGAATTTTAAAATTTCGCTCCTTGAGGCTTTGTGTGTAAATTTAAAACTCCGCTATACGAAATTTTAATATTAAGGCATTTGCGCGGTACGGCTAGCTACGTAAATTTAAAGAATCTTATGTAGCTAGCCGCTGGTAGATGCCCGTAGCGCTCCGCACTGATTTAGCGCGGTAGCGGCTAGAATAAGCTAGCTTAGATCAAAAACAGCGACAAAACCCAAACGCTGATCATGCCCGTAATGCCCATAATTAGGGTTAGCATAGTTTGGGTGCGGTAGCCTTGCTGCGGGTTCATCTTGCTGAAATTCGTAACGACCCAGAAGTAGCTGTCGTTAGCGTGCGAAACCGTCATCGCGCCCGCTGCGATCGCCATCACGACGAGTGCGCCGGACATTTCGGAGGTGAAGCCCAGTACCTGCATTAGCGAGCCGTCTGCGTTAAATGCGCCCATAATCGAAGCTGTAGTGATGATCGCAACGGTGGAGCTTCCTTGCGCGGTTTTTAAGACGGCTGAGATTAAGAACGGGAAGAAAATCCCAGCGGCTTTAATGGCAGTCGCATTGTCCTTGATGTAGGTTACGAAGCCGGCGTCGGTGATGACCTTGCCTAGCACTCCGCCCGCTGCGGTGATGAAGAGGATCGGGCCTACGATTTTTAAGGATTCGTTGGTGATCTCGCCAAATTCTCCTAATTTGCTGGTTTGTACGAGCAAAAATACCGCAAAAACTACGCCCAAGGCTAGCGCGATGATAGGATTTCCTAAAAATTGCGAAATTTCGCCCGCAAACCCGCCTACTTTTAAGATCTTGGCGACGGAACCCAGCGCCATAAATAGGATCGGCACCAAAATAGGGGCTAAGCTTAAAAATCCGCCCGGCAATTTGCCGTATTGTTTAAGCAGATCGTCGTAGCTTTTGGCGATGACTTCATTCGCTTCGGCTTCGCTTATATGGACGCTTTTGGCGACTTTTTTAGAAAAAAAGTATGTGGCGATCAGCACCGGCAAGGACACTACCGCGCCCATTGCGATTACGAGCAGCAGATTGCCGCCTAGACCCACGGCGCCTGCTGCGGCGATCGGTCCGGGAGTCGGCGGGATGAATACGTGTGAGGCATAAAGTCCGCCGGAGAGCGCTACTGCTAGAGCGACCGGATTTTCGCCGATTTTTTTGCTGATCGCTTCGCGGATCGGGTTTAAAACGACGAAGCCGCTGTCGCAAAATACGGGGATACCCACGATCCAGCCCATTATGAGCATCGCAAGCTCGGGGCGCTTCTGCCCGACTACGTTTACGACCATATCGGCGAGTTTGAGCGCCGCGCCCGTCTTTTCGAGCACGGTGCCGATGAGCGCGCCGAAGATTATGACGATACCGATACTCTTAAACGTGCCGCTGAAACCGTCGCCGATAATCGCGGGGATCTTGGCTAGCGGTATGCCCGCGACGATCGCGAGCGCCAGGGAGATAAGCATTAGCGCCAAAAATGGGTGAACGCCTGCTTTGGAGATCAAAAAAATCATCACGACGACCGCTATGGCGAAGCAGATGATTAACGCAACACCGCTCATAAAAGCTCCTTGAATGGATTTAATTTGCCCGCAAGCGGTTTAAGCTTAAGCTCCGTTTGCGCCTCAAATTTAATGCGGTAATTTTAGCGAAATTTTAATATAAAGCAAGAAAGGCGGCGTTAAATTTATGGAAATTTATGATTTATGCGGAAATGATGGACTAGCTAGCGGAATTTATCGGTTGGAATTTATCGGTGCCGCACGGCGAGAGGTGGTTTAAATTTTAAAATTTGCAGCGTTTGCTACTTTGATATGCTGTTTGTTTTAATGCGTTGCGCGGCGGGCGACGGAAATTTTATCGAGGATCGGCTGTGTGGCGCAGCAATGGCGGCATCGCGCTTGCGCTTTATACGCAGCTTTGGCGGCTAGGCGGCGTGAGCGATGCGGACGGCTTTGCGCGCTTGCTGCGGCGGAAGTAGTAATAGCGGTGAGGTAAAGCAATAATAGTAGCGATGGGGGCGGCGATAGCGACGATGAAAGGCGATAGTATCGGCAGCGGCGGCTATGAGGCAGCGGTGAAATTTTGATTTTGGCGGCGTCAGAGAAGCTTTTCTTAAAGATGAAATTTTAATCAAAGGCAGGAGCAGCGTCAGTAGAACTTTGATTAAAAACGGTGCGTAGCGACTCTGGTAAAAACTAGCGGCAATGCCCGATCTCTAAAATTTTAATCGAAAATACTCGGGATACGAGAATTTTTAGTGATAGTATTAGCTCGCCTGAGTTAAAATTTTGATTGAGTATTTGGCGATAGAATTTCATTCAAAGCTAGCAGTAGTGAAATTTTCAGCTTCGAGAACGGCAGGAATTTTATTACTTGAAGGCAGTGGGGGGGGGATTTACAGCTTTTTATATGATTTTTCGACGAGTCTGCCGTGAACTTTTCTGGATTTTTCAAAATTCCTGGCGGTCTTTGCGTAGTCTATCTGCGGCGGGATTTCACGGCTCGGCTAAATTTACAGAGTCATTTTAAATTTAGAAGGTCGTTTTAAATTGTGCAGAGGACAAAGTAGCCGAAACGAGGCGTCCGGTTTTAAATTTGCAAAGCCGATTCGCTCTCGCCTCTTTTTTGTGCTCTTTGCGCGTGTAAATAATCGGCAGCTCTATCTAATCCGCAAAATTTTAGTTTTTGAAATTTTATATATTTTCGAGCTTGCGTTTTGGCTGAAATTTTGATCCACGATCTCGTCCGCCGCCGCTTTCGCCCAGGCTTCGTCGAAGTTTTGTCCGTTTAAATTTGCACTGCTGGAGTAGAGCCAGTCAAATTGCCTCAAAAACTCCTCGTGAGCGCACTCTTTCACGACGCGCACGGCGGTGCCGTTCGGATATAAAAAAGTCGTTTTCCTCGCGCGGCGCACTAAATTTTTAAATTTAGTGGGCACGCGAGCGAGATTTTTTAGCTCGCTAAGCTTTGCCGTCGTTATGAGGCAGGGTTTGTCCGTCGCTCGGCGTTTGAGCGTGTTTATCTCGCGAAAATCCTTGCTCAAAAACCCAGCCGTCGTATCGGTCTGCGCCAAATAGATCATCTCTCCTCCAAATTTACGCCTTTTTCCTATCTTTAGCCAGTAAAAATATGCACGAGATAATGAGCGTAAAGCCCGCAAAATCAAGAAACACGAACTCCGTCCCCAGCCAAAAATAGGCAAATGCCGCCGCGCTAACGGGCTCGATGCACGCTATCATACTAGCCCTGCTTGCGCCTATTATCTTTAGCCCCGTCATATAAAAGCTAAACGCGCATATCGTGCCCAAAATCACAACCGCCGCAAGCGCCGCAAAGCCCTGCGCGTCGCTCACGCCACTTAGCTGCCAAACCCGCGTGTAAAGCGCGAGCGCGCCGCCGCCGATGACCATGCCCCAGCCTAAATTTAGCGCGACGGGGTATTTTTGATTTAGCTTCGTTGGGATGAGACTATAAATCACGACGCCAAGCGCGCTAATGAGGCACCAAACCAGCGCCTCCGCGCTGATAACCAGCGATCCCAGATCGCCGTGGGTGGCGAGCAGCACGACGCCCAGCACCGCGAAAATGAGCGCGATGAGCTCGACCTTTTTAGGCACGCGTCGTTCTAAAAAGCAAACGACGGCGAGGATGAGCGCGGGCGCGGAGTACTGGATCACGGTCGCGACGGCGGCGTTTGAGAGCTCGACACCGCAAAAGTACGAATACTGCGTCATCATAAGCCCAAAAAACGCGTAGATGAGCAGCTGCGGCAAAAGCACGCGATCTTTTAGCGGCGCAAAGGCTAGGCGCGGCGAGCGAGCGATGTAATACGCTACCATCGCAAGCCCGGCGAGGCCTAGGCGGTAGGGTACGAGCCAGTCGGCGCTAACGCCCTTTTGCGTGAACAGATACTGCCCGCAAACACTGCTAAATCCCCATAATACGCCGCCAAGAAGCGTGATGAAAACGCCGAAAAATTCGCTCTGTGATCTCATTTGCCGCCTTAAATTTAAAGCCAAAGTATACAAGCTTATGCTTAAGCTGGGGTTAAATTTGGGCGAGAGCTAGCAGGGTAAAGCTAAATTTTGATTAAAGCGTTTCGCGCGTAAAATTTGAGCTAACTTTGGCTCATTTATTGACGAGTGCGGTCAAATTTAAACAAGCTTTAACGAGTCGGCTAGCGACATCCGAAAATCCGTCCGAAAAACGCAGCCGTTTGGCGAGCCCTAAGCAAAATGAACGCCCGAAGCTGCCTGCAAATCTGCACAATAAGAT
Organism: uncultured Campylobacter sp.; assembly: GCF_938017615.1. Lineage (GTDB taxonomy): Bacteria > Campylobacterota > Campylobacteria > Campylobacterales > Campylobacteraceae > Campylobacter_B. The sequence continues at coordinate 25,026 of NZ_CALIJA010000021.1, forward strand.
ATGCCGACATCATCACACAAAAATTCGCAATGCCAAAGCCGATCATTTCATAGTATGAAAATAATTCTAGCCTCATCTGTGCTATGAACTCTCGCGTCGGGCGATAAGAGTGCCATATGCTATAACCAGAGTAAAAATCATCCAGTCCGCCGAAAATCAAAAAACATACGATAAGCGCAAATAAAATAATGCCTTGCGAAAGCGCTTGGGCGTTGCTTTTATTTTCCTCAAGCCTACCGGTAGCCCCTTTTGTCACGCCGTAAAGTCCCGCAAACAGCAAACAAACTAGCATAAAAAAGCACAAATAGCTAAGATGAAACGACGCTACGTCGCCAAAGGCGGTTTTAGTCTGCGCTACGCTTATCGCAGGATAAAAATCCGCCATAAATTCCGTAAAGCCTCTAAAATCTGCGTGAGCGGACAAGATGTCTTCGGGCACGATAAATAGGCTTAAAGCAGCCAAAACATAAGCGATCAGGCTAACAAAAAAGGCGATTTCAAGCTTCCTTGCGGCCAATCTTAATCTTACTTTTAGTCTTATCATTTTCTTGCTTTATATTTTGATCGCAAACGGCACAAGCGGGAATCTAAAGAAATTTTAAATTCCGCGCGCCATGCGGTAGGATTTTAAAATTTCAGAGTCTATGGTAGCGCTCAGCCAAATTTAGAATGCAAATTTAAAATCTAAATTTGGCTGAATTTATGGA
>NZ_CALIJA010000022.1 GCF_938017615.1 uncultured Campylobacter sp.
GCTTAAATTTGAACCCTCTAAAATTTGCTTGATATCGGCGTAGCTTCTGGCGTGGGGCTGCGATTTTAGCGGCACGACGTCGATTTTGGTCGCGGTGATGCCGTTTTTTAGCACGTTTTTGCGCTCTAGCTTAAATTCGCCGGCTAAATTTAACTTCTCAAGCTCGGCGCAAAGATAGCCAAAATCCATGCCAAGCCCCACCAGCGCGCCTAAATTCATATCGCCGCTGATGCCCGCGCTCGCGTCGTAATATAAAATTTTAGCCAAGCCTAGGCCTTAGGCACCGTCATCGAGCCAAACGGCAGGATGATGATTTTAGCGTCCGCGCCCTTTTGCGCGAGCGCGTCGTCCACGGCCTTTTGGATGTCGTGATAGGGCTTTAGATGCACGGCGCGCATCTCATCGTCGCTTAGATCACTCACCGCCCAGGTCTGCGCCCAGAGCGAGATTTCAGCCATTTTGGCGGCTTTGTGATAGCCGAGTTTAAAGCCCGCGCTGATCTTTTCGAGCACCTTTTTAGGCGTATCGGCGGAGGCCATCAGGTCAAAAAACGGCTTTGGTCCGATGCCGGTGCGGCACTTTGCGACCATGATTAAAATTCCATCCTGCGCGAGTGCTAGTTTGCCGTTATCTAGGGCTTTTTGCGCCTGATAGAGATCGACGTCCATCGGATATGGCGCGACCGAGATCACGATATCTGCCTTGCGCGGGATATTTACGCAAAAGACCTCGTCTGCCTTTTCCACGCAGTCGTAAAAGCTATCGTTCAAATCGCCCGCGCTTGCGTAATACACGCCGTGCTCGCTATCAAGCACCGTCTGGATCGAAAAAACGTCGATATGTGCTAGCACCTTCATCGCGTCGATCATATCCTCGTGCACGGGGTTGCCTTCTAGGCGCAGCGCCTGCGCGTCGGAGCTTAGGGCGAGCTTGTGATTTTGCGTGATGCTCTCGTACGATGCGGTGCCAGGCAAAAAGGCCTTTCTGCCGCCCGTGTAGCCCGCGAAATAATGCGGCTCGACCGAGCCGATGACGATCACCTTTTTTGCCTCTGCCACGACCTTGTTTAGATACATCTGCGTGCCGTTTTTGCTCTCGCCTAAAAATACCATCTCGTCGTGTTTGGAGTCGTGATCGTGAACTTCGCCTTTGGAGTTAAGCTCGGCGTAAATTTCTTTGCCGAAGATCATTTCGTACTCATCAAGCGTACCCTCTCTGTGGCAGCCCGTGGCGATGATGAAAATTTTATTTTTCTCGCGGATTTTCGGGTAAATTTGCTTTAAAACTTTTGCCGTCGGCGTAGGTCTCGTGCCGTCGTTTACGATGACGACGATCTTTTCATCGCCCGCGATAAACTCGTCAAAGCTTTTTTGATTTATCGGATTTGCTAGAGCCTTTGCGATGAGCGCCGTTTCGTCAAATTTAGCCACGGGGTTTGGATCGAAAACGCCGAGCAAATTTTTCTCGTTTATCTCTAAGCTTAGATGATCATCTTTGCCGTATGCGATAGGGATTTGCATATCTGCCTCCTGTGTGGAATTTGGCGGGATTATAACGTAAATTTTATTTAAAACGATTTAGCCTTGCGCGGGAGCGGAGCGTTAATCTAAAGAATTTTGAAATTTAAAAAGCTCGCGAGTGTTGGACTCGCGAGCGTATAGCTATTATAAGTAGCCGTAAAGATGAGCGAAAATAAAGCCCACGCCGCATGATGTAAGCACGCCGATCAGACCGGGCAAGATAAAACTGTGGTTGATGACGAATCTTCCGATATGCGTAGTGCCGGAGCGGTCGAACTGGATCGCCGCAAGGTCGCTCGGATAAGTAGGTAGGATATAGTATCCGTAGCAAGCCGGCGCAAATGCGATGATAAGACCCGGATCGATACCGATAGTAACGGCGAGAGGAACGAAGGTCGCAACGGCGGCCGCCTGGGAATTAAGAAATTTACTGATTAGTAGCGAAACTACGATATAGGTCCACGGATAGGCCTTGACGACCTCACCCAGGGAGGTTTTAAGCATCTCGATATGGGCGGTAAACATAGTCTCCGCCATCCATGAAATTCCATAGATCGCCACGAGTGCAACCATACCGCTGTGAAAAATTTCGTTTTTGGCGATGCTGCCCGCTTTTATGCCCGAAGCGATCATCATAATGGACGCCGCTAGAAGCATGAAAATTTGAATGGTAAGAACCATATTTAAATTTGCGGTTTTCTTCATAGTATCTTTTACGACGATGCTTGCGTTTGCGATACTCTCGCTCTTATCGCCTGCGGTGATTACGACGTTTCCGTCCTGAGCAACGATGCTTTGGGTAAGCTTCTTATCTTTGTCGTAAATTTCGACGCTGTTAAATTTAGTAGCGTCTTTGGCTTTGGACTCTTTGACGTTTGAGATGACCTTGCCGCCATCTACCGTGGAGACGACCTGGCCGTCTTTGATCGTGATGTTTTTGACGTCTTTTTTATCCACTACGATCTCTACGGATTTACCCGGCGCGTTATTCGTCCATGCGGGGCGGAACTGCTTGTAGTATCCTAAGACCGCAACCAGCGCGATAGTGGCTAAAAATATCCACATACATACCCATTTAATGGTAGCTAGCTTCTGTCCAAGCAGAGTAGTGCTTTCGCCATAGATA
>NZ_CALIJA010000023.1 GCF_938017615.1 uncultured Campylobacter sp.
TTTATAATCTTGATTCACACCCTTACCTAAATTATATAAAACACCCATATTGTAGCATCCTTTGGCCATTCCTAAATTGCAAGCTTTGGAATATAGTTCGCTCGCTTTCTTATAGTCCCGCTTTACACCTTCGCTGGAACTATACAAAACTCCTAGATTATAGCATCCTGTGTTATGCCCCAAATCGCAAGCTCTAGAATATAAATTTATTGCTTTTTCAAAGTCTTGTTCTATGCCTTCGCCTGAGGCATACCAAAACCCTAGAGCATAGCATCCTATGCTATATCCTAAATCACAAGTCCTAGAAAACAATTCATTTGCTTTCTTATAGTCCTGCTTTGTATGATTGCCTAAATAGTATGAAGCTCCAAGATTGTAACATCCTTCGGCAACTTCTAAATCGCAAGCTTTAGAATAGAATTGATCCGCTTTTTGGTAGCTTTGTTTTACGCCTTCCCCTTTTTCATATAAAATTCCAAGATTATGGCAGCTTTCGCCATGTTTTAAATCGCAAGCTTTAGAATATAGCTCGCTCGCTTTTTTATAATCCTGCTTTACGCCTTCACCCGAGGCATATAAAAGCCCGAGATTGTAGCATCCGTCACCTTCTTGCAAATCGCAAGCCTTGGAAAGCAGTTCGGTTGCTTTTTTGTAATCTTGCTTTACTCCTTTGCCTGAGTAGTATAAAACACCCAGATTGCCGCAAGCTATGCTATTTTTTAAGTCGCAGGCCTTAGAATATAGTTCGGTCGCTTTTTTATAATCTTGTTCTACGCCCTTGCCGTATTCGTATGACGCCCCCAAGGTGGTGCAACCCCAGCCGTCGCCCAAACTACAGGCTTTAAAATTTAGCTCCCTTGCTTTTTCATAATCCTGCTTCACGCCATCGCCAGAATAGTATGCCATGGCGAGATTCACGCATGCTAAGGTATTGTTGCTATCGCATTCGCTTTGTAATCTGCTTATACCGGGATCTTCTTGTTCCGCCGATGGCAAAGCCGTGGCTTCTGCTAGCGATAAAGCCGCCGTAGCGATCAGCGCTAAAAATATCTTTTTCATACATCGCTCCGTTTAAAATTTCGGCTATTTTATTTCATTTTCGCTTAATCTTTTGAAAATCGGCGAGCTGTAAATTTACATAGCCGCAAGCTTAAAGGCGAAATTTAGCAAAAAGCGTTAAAATTCCAAGCATTACAAGGAGCAAAAATGAAAATTTTAAAAAGCACGAACGCAAATTTCAAAGAGGAGTTTGCAAGGCTGGTGCGCCGCGGCGAGACGGATATGAGATCGGTAATGCCCGTCGTAAGCGGCATCATCGAGGAGATCAGAGCGCGCGGCGATGAGGCGCTAGCCGAACAGATCGAGAAATTTGACAGATGGCGCGTGCAGGGCGATCTGGCTATCACGCAAGAGCAGATGAGCCGCGCGTATGAAGGCTTAACCGCAGAGTTAAAAAACGCGCTACAGGTCGCATACGAGCGCATCTACGCTTATCATGAAAAACAGCTTGAGAGAAGCTGGTTTAGCTTCGATCCAAGCGGCGCGATGCTTGGGCAAAAGATCACGCCGGTAGATCGCGCGGGGCTGTATATCCCGGGCGGCAAGGCGGCGTATCCGAGCTCGCTTCTGATGAACGCGATCCCAGCAATCGTCGCGGGCGTGGAGGATATCAGCGTCTGCACCCCCGCCGTGGGCGGCGTCGTAAACGAGCTACTGCTTGCGGCGATGCATGTGCTAGGGATCAAAAAGGCCTACAAAGTGGGCGGCGCCAGCGCGATCGCGGCGATGGCATACGGCACGCGCACGATCGGCAAGGTCGATATCATCACGGGCCCCGGGAATATCTTCGTCGCAACCGCTAAAAAGCTCGTGTTCGGCGACGTAAATATCGATATGATCGCGGGTCCTAGCGAAGTGGGCATCATCGCAAACGCCGCGGCAAATCCGCGCAACATCGCTGTGGATCTGCTCAGCCAAGCCGAGCACGACGAGATCGCGAGCAGCTTTTTGATAAGCGACGATGAAAAATTCGCTCTTGCCGTCGCAGAGCATATCGAGCGCGAGCTGCCTACGCTCGCACGTGAGCCGATCGCTCGCGCCAGCATCCAAAATAAGGGCGCGATCATCATCGCACGCGATATGAACGAGTGCGTGGGGTTGATGAACAAGCTTGCGGTCGAGCACCTAGAAATCGCGACCGAAAACGCCTACGAGCTGCTTCCGCGCATACGTCACGCAGGCGCGATATTTTTGGGTCACTATACGCCCGAAGCGATGGGCGATTACCTCGCAGGCCCTAACCACACGCTGCCGACCGGCGGAAGCGCGCGATTTTTCTCGCCTCTGGGGGTTTATAACTTCATCAAACGAAGCTCGATCATAGCGATAAATAAACGCGCCATAGACGAGCTAGGAGGCGCGTGCATGGCGCTAGCGGACGCAGAGGGGCTCGGCGCACACAAAAAATCAGTGCAGATCAGATTTGATGAGAAGTGATTTTGCGCTGCAGCCCCAAGAGGCGGCGAGGGCGAAATTTTAAAAAGCACCGGCGGCAGTTGCGAAACCGCGAGCCAAAATTTTAAAATTTAAAGGCAAGTTAAATTTTAAAAAACGTAAGCGTCGCGGCGAGAGTAAAATTTTAAAATTTCAAAAGCGCTATAAATTTAAAAAAACAGCCGTATTTGATTAAAATTTAAGGCAAATTTACTAAGCGAAATGATATACTTTCGCTGATTTTTTACAAGGAGAGAAAAATGAAAAAATCACTTTTAGTTTTGGCTAGTTTTGGCTTTGCGCTAAGTCTTAGCGCCGCAGATCTTTCAGATAGCTGCAAAGAGTACTTCGCAGATCTTGATAAGATGGTTGATACCTACAAACAAGCGGGTCAAGAGCAGCAGGTCAAGATGTATGAGGATCAAAAAAAGCAGTCTATGGATCAGATCAGCGCACTTCCTAAGGAGCAGCAAGAGGCCACTTGCAAACAAGCTAAAGAGATGTTTGCTCAAGTAATGGAACAAATGAAAAAACAAGGTCTTTTAAAATAAACCTTCACGTGGCTAGGCTCTCTAGCCACACTTCAAATTTACCCCTCTTTTTTACATAAATTTTGCGCGATCTTTGCAACAGACGGCGAAACTAGCAAAAGCACAGGATACGCCACTACAAAGGCTTTTACATAAGCGATTAGCCAAATTTTCACAAAGCCATCAACAAAGCCAAGGT
>NZ_CALIJA010000024.1 GCF_938017615.1 uncultured Campylobacter sp.
TGATCTTTTGCGATCATTACGCCGAATAGAGGAAGCTACGAAATATCTGATTAAGCTGTGTGATGCTAATAGTACATATCACTGTTTTATATTGGGTACGCTAGATATATATGTAAACGGTAATATGCAAGCAGCAATTAAAAGTCTTGAAAAAGTTTGTAATAGCGATCTTAAAGATAGAGATATAGTTTGCAAAAATATCGAGGAACTAAAAGCCTGCCTAAAAGACAAAGAGTGTAACCCTATAAAAAAAGGTAAAATTATTTTTGAAGGTGTCGAAAGGAAATTGTATGGGGAAAATTAATTTTGTATTTTATTCCATGATATTTTTAGCTTCTATCGCAATAGCGGATAAGCCTACGGCTGAAGAGGAAAATCTTTACAACGAATGCGATAAAGGAAACGGTAAATATAGCTCATGCACTAAGCTGATAAAAATTTTATCTAAAAAATGTGATGGCGGAGATATGATCGGGTGCGCCGATGTGGGTTATATTATGGGCTTTGAACTGGGTATGCGCGAAGCCTCGGTTGCGCCATTAGATAAATCTTGTAAGGCAGGCGTAGCCGAGTCCTGCTACAATCTGGGAATATTTGACATTATGAGAAGAGGCAATATCGAAAGGGCTTTTAGTAACTATGTTATAGCTTGCGAAAAATTTAATGATGAGAAAAAACTACTTAAGTTAAAATCTTGCGAACTAAGAGAAGCTCTAGACGACTGTTTGCGCGACAGCAAAGATCGCGATCCTGTAAAATGTGCTAGAAAGGCATACGGGAAAATTTATCAAAAATACCATGAAAATGAAAATTCAACCAAGGAGTAAAAGATGGCAAATCCAAAGAGGGGGAAAGAGCGATAATGAAAGAATTCTATCCCGTAATTTTGGCGCCTTTAATAACGCAAGCCTCGGCAGAGCGTAACCAAAGCGCAGCCGCTAGCAAAGAGATAAAATTTACGTCGTTTTCTGATTTAAATTTATATTGTTTACGAAGGCTGAAATGAAAGCGCTATTTTTTATACTCGCGTCGGTTCTGTTTTTAAAGGCTGAGAGCGTAAGCGAAATTTATTCTCTAGGGGCGCCTGCGTGCGATATTTACGATTTAAATTTAAAGAAATGCAGTAGCGGTGACGGCGAAGCATGTTATTTGGCGGCTTTAATTCTAAATAATAAATCTTGCGCACGAAAAAACGATGATTTGGCATTGGAATTTTTTGAAAAATCATGCAGTTTGGGATATGCCAAAGGCTGCATTTTTATGGGGCAAGCGTATTCGCTTACTTCTTTGGACGAAAAACACGCGAAAATCAAGACATATTACGAAAGAGCTTGCGAGCTGGACGCGAAATTTTGCGACGATTACGGGCTTTTATATTTTTATGGTGAAGGCGCAAAAAAAGACGAGCTTGTGGCAAAAGAGTATTTTAAAAAATCCTGCGATGCGGGAAATCCTGCAGGATGCGGGCACTTTGCCACATCGTTAAACAGAGAGAATGAGAATATAAACGAGGTTACGAAATTTTATGAAATCGGCTGTAACGGAGAGCATTACCCTTCGTGCTACGCTTACGGACTACTGTTGTGGGCTAAAGTAGATAAAAATGAAGGCAAAAATTTTTGCAAAAAGGCTTGCAACAGGGGTAATGTAAAGGAGGCGTGCAAATGGTTGCTTGATATGAGCGAGGAGGAGAAAGAGCAAATTTTATATTTAAGGCGGTATTTAAAGCTGAGCTGCAAAGACGGCGACGCGCAAATGTGCAAGGATTTAGGAAAAATAGGGAATTAGGGCAGAATTTTAAATACTAAATTGCCCCACTTGCAAGCTCATGAAATTCGGACTTTAAAATTTAATCTTAATTGGGCTATAATCTTAGAATTAATATTCAAAAAGGAGTTTTTATGCAAACACAAAATAATTTTATAAACCGCGAGCTAAGCTGGCTACGCTTCAATACCCGCGTGCTGGAACAATGCAAAAAGGATATCCCGCTAATTGAAAAATTAAAATTTCTAGCGATTTACAGCACGAATTTAGACGAATTTTATATGATCCGCGTGGCGGGCTTGAAGCAGCTTTTTACCGCCGGCGTTATAACCAGCGGCGATGACGAGATGACGCCTCTTGAGCAGCTGCGCGCGATCCGCTCCTATCTAAGAAACGAACAAACCGAGCTTGAGCAGCAGTATTTCGGCATCCAAAAAGAGCTTTGCAAAAACGGGCTTTTTATCAAAAGCTACGACGAGCTGCCGCCCGAGCTAAAGCCGGTGGCGGACGAGTTTTTCTTCTCGCAGATAATGCCAGTAATCGTCCCGATCGCAGTGGATGCGACCCATCCTTTCCCACATCTAAATAATCTCAGCTTCTCCCTCGCGGTCAAGCTCTGCGATGAGGGCGCACCCGAGTCGGTGCATTTCGGGATGATTAGAATTCCGCGCGTGATCCCGCGCTTCGTGCAGGTCGCGCAAAACACCTACGTGCCGATCGGCACCATCGTAAAGCGCCATGCGGAGGAGATTTTCCCCGGCTACAAGCTCATCAGCTCCGCAGCCTTCCGCGTCACGCGAAACGCAGATATCGTAATCGAGGAGGAGGAAGCGGACGATTTTATGATGATTTTAGAAGCGGGGCTTAAACTACGCCGCAAAGGGGCTTTCGTACGACTTCAGATCGAAAAAGATGCCGATGCTGAGCTTTTAGAATTTCTAAATTCCCATCTTAAAATTTTTTACAAAGATATATATGAATGCGCCGTGCCGCTTACGCTAGACGGGCTTTGGGAGATCGCTTCCAATAAGGATTTTTCCTTTCTAGCCCATCCTCAGTATCTACCAAAGACGCTGCCCCCCTTTAACGAAAACACCTCCGTTATGAGCGCGATGGAGAAGGAGGATATCTTGTTAATTCATCCTTACGAGAGCTTCGATCCGGTGCAAAAGCTCATCAAAGAGGCCGCAAAAGATCCAAAGGTCATCTCGATCCGTATGACGCTGTATCGCGTGGAGAAAAACTCCCCGATCGTCCAGAGCCTGATCGAGGCCGCAAGCGACGGTAAGCAGGTAACGGTGATGGTCGAGCTTAAGGCGAGGTTTGATGAGGAAAACAACCTGCACTGGGCGAAGGCTCTCGAAGACGCGGGCGCGCACGTAATCTACGGTATCACGGGCTTTAAAGTCCACGCCAAGGTAACTCAGATCATCAAAAAAGAGGACGGCAAGCTAAAATTTTATATCCACCTAGGCACGGGCAACTACAACGGCTCGAGCGCTAAAATTTACACCGACGTGAGCTTTTTTACCTGCGGCGACCGCTTCGATAAGGACACGACGAATTTCTTTCACATCCTCTCGGGCTACAACAAAAACCGCAAGCTCGATAACCTCTCTATGTCGCCGATGCAGATCAAAGAGCGGCTTTTAGCGATGATAAAAAACGAGGAGAAAAAAGGCTCCGCCGGCAGGATCATCGCCAAGATGAACGCTCTTGTCGACGGCGATATGATCAAGGCGCTGTATAAAGCAAGCGCCGCGGGCGTAAAGATCGATCTCATCGTGCGCGGCATCTGCTGCTTGCGCCCGGCGCTTAAGGGCGTTAGCGAAAACATCCGCGTGATCTCGATCGTCGGCAAATACCTGGAACACGCTAGAATTTTTTACTTCGCGCACGCCCAGCCCAGCCTATACATCGCGAGCGCGGATTGGATGCCGCGAAATTTAGAGCGCAGACTGGAGCTGATGAGCCCGATTTACAACGAAAATTTGCAAAACAAGCTCAAAGAAATTTTAAAGCTTCAGCTAAGCGATAACGAGCTCGCATTCGAGCTGCAAAGCAGCGGCGAGTACCGAAAGATCGTGCCGAAAAAGGGCGAAGATAAGATCGATGATCAGGAATTTTTAGAAGCTTATTTTAGTAAAATTTATAAAAACATCCGCAAACACGACGAAAGCGGCACGGCACTAACTAAGCTTTTAAAAGAGAGTTAAGTGCGCGCCGGATTTGCGCGCTAGATCGCTTGGCATTAAGCTTGCGCGCTAAGCCCACGCGCAGACCGAGATCATAAAATATTAGATGCAGAATTTTGCGCCGCAAATGCGCAAGTAGATTTACAGAAATTTCAAAGGGATTAAATGAAAAGATATCTTTATCTAGCCGTTATAGCTATGTTTTGCATGGGCGGAGTCTTTGAAGACGCGGATAAGCTCTATGAGGACGGCGATTATCCTAAAGCGATAAAAATGTGGCAGCGCAGCTGCGACAGCGGAGAGGCGCAAAGCTGCTATAGGCTCGGAAACTTATATCGATTCGGCAGGAACGTCACTCAAAACTATCAAAAAGCGGCGAATTTTTATCAAAAAGCCTGCGATGACGGAGATATGACCGGTTGCTATGAGCTTGCAGGACTATACTTTGAAGGCTATGGCGTTAGACAAGATTATCAAAAGGCTGCGAGCCTGCACCAAAAGGCTTGCGACGGCGGTAATATGTTTTCGTGCAATTTGCTTGCAATTTCATACGAATCCGGTATCGGCGTCTCAAGAGACAGGCACAAGGCTATGGTTTTGCGTCAAATGATTTGCGATAACGGTGATGCAGATATGTGTAATAACCTTGCATATTTATATAAAAACAGCGACAAGGTCAGACAGGATTTGCAAAAGGCGGAGAGCCTATATAAAAAAGCGGCTGTTTTGTACCAAAAGAAGGCTCAAATAAATCAAAAGAAATGCGATGAAGGCGACTTATATGAGTGCCAGCGCCTAGCGGATCTATATATAGACGGCAGGGGCGTAGAGAAGGATTTCAAAAAGGCTGCGGATTTATACCAAAAGGCTTGTGATGGCGGCAGGGCGGCGGCGTGCTTGACTCTGGGAGACTTTTACAAAGCAGGTAATTACCAAAAAGCAGAAAGCCTATATCAAAGCGGGCTAAATTTGCTTAAAAATACTTGCGAGAGCGGGGATGCGGACTCGTGTAGTTATCTCGGGGATTTATACAAAAATGGATGGCATATTAAACAAGATAGATCCTTAGCAAAAGAATTTTACGGGAAAGCATGCGATTTAGCAGAGCAGATCGGCTGCGACGAATACAAGCAATTAAACGAATCGGAACTCATAGATGATAAACACGGCATCGCACCGAGCACGCCTTAATCCATGAAAGCTTGCATGCTTTCGCGCAAACAAGGCTACGCAATCAGCGAGCTATCAAATTTTTTAGAATTTTAAAATTCTAAATTTTATAAATTATCTTAGGCGCAGCTTCCT
>NZ_CALIJA010000025.1 GCF_938017615.1 uncultured Campylobacter sp.
TTATTCCCTTAGAAGCGGTTCCTACCGCGTAGAATTTTGCTTGAAAATTTTAAAATTCTAAAATTTAGCTTTTCAAATTTAGCCTGCCGCTCAAGCTTAGCTCTGCCGCTCCCTAATTTCGCTTACTAGCCGTCCGCCGATCGCGTAGTCGTCGGTGGATATTTCGTCTATCGTCACGACCGTGGTTTTCTCGCCCCTGCCTAGCACGGCTACGAGGGCGTCGGTGAGGTTCTTGACGAGCCTTGCTTTTTGTTCGCGACTTAAGCCGCCACGTTCTTTGGTGATTTTGACGTTTATGTAGGGCATTAATTCTCCTGAAAATAAACGTAATTGTAGCTAAAATTTCGTCTGTGCGCCTGAAAGTGTGAAATTTTATGTTAAAATCGCCGCGATCTGAATTTAAGGAGAAAATATGCCATTGTTAGATAGTTTTAAGGTCGATCATACCCGCATGAATGCCCCTGGCGTGCGGCTCGCAAAGAGCATGCGCACCAAAAGCGGTGATAAAATCAGCGTCTATGATCTGCGGTTTTGCCGCCCGAATTTAGAGATCATGAGCGAGCGCGGCACCCACACGCTGGAGCATCTTTTCGCTGGCTTCATGCGCGAACACCTAAATAGCGCGGACGTCGAGATCATCGACATTTCGCCGATGGGGTGTCGCACGGGATTTTATATGAGCGTGATCGGAGCGCCTAGCGAAAGCGCCGTCGCGGCGGCATGGAGCGCGAGCATGAAGGACATTTTGGGCGTGGCCTCTCAAGCGGATATCCCCGAGCTGAATAAATTTCAGTGCGGCACCTTCGCGATGCACTCGCTAGCAGAAGCTAAACAGATCGCGCAAAACGTGCTAAATAAGGGTATCGGCGTGATCAAAAACGACGAGATCGCGCTGGATCCAAGCAAGATAAAATAATTTTGAAATTTAAGAGATAGCGCAAAATTCTAGCACTATCTCTTTGAACGCCCGCTTGTTCCGCGATTAGTGTATAACGCGCCATAAAATATTATCGTAAAATATGCAAAAATTCGAGGCGCAAAAATGTGTATCTGCTAAAACAAGCCGGAGGTAGCATCTATTTATAAGCCGATTTAGCTTTATAAACCGACTTGGCGCTTGCCGTAAAGTCTACGCCATGCGAGGTTTTTGATAAAAGCTACGATTTGGCTTTAATCTGGGTGGCAAAAGCGCACAAGCAAAGCTTATATCAAATTTAATAAATTTATCTCGTAGGCCGGCTTTAAATTTAGAAGAATTTTTAAAATTTCGTCTTAAATTAAAGCCGAAATTCTATCCGCAAATACCATGCTTATGCGCCTTCTTACTTTTAGATGCGATCTTCAATCCTCCAAAAAAATCGTATAGCAAAACGAGAATTTAAAATTTTTATTTAAGGTTTCGTTGCGAGTTTGGCGCTTGAAATTTCACTTTCGCTGCACGAAAAGAATGCTAAAATTCCGCCGAAACCGCGCCGGATGCGGTGAACTTAAAGGAGCGAAAATGCAAAGAATTTTTCATATAAAAGATGCTATTTGTAGCGACGAGCGAGCCGTAAAAACGACATTTTTTACTACGGAGGCCACTTGCGGCGCGGTTTGGATCGTCAAACGCGGCCAGGTCGTAGCGCCGCATATCCACCCAGACGGAGATGACGTGTGGATCTGCTTAAGCGGACGCGGCGTGTTTTATCCGAGCAAGGGCGAGGAGGTGCCGATCTGTGCGGGCGATCTAATCATTTCCAAAAGCGGAGAGTGCCACGGTATGAAAAATACGGGCGATGAGGATTTTGTATTTGCAAGCGTTACGGCGCCGATTCCGTGCGGCTACGAAGCGATTTGAATTAAAATTCGCCAGAGATTTTGTGGCATTCGTAAAATAAATTAGCGCCGCAAAGAGTTGAATCAGAATTTGCCCGTAGCGTTAAATTTCATAAATTTAGCCGCGCTTTTGTACAATTTCAAGTGCCGCACAATCTGCGGCGAGATTAAATTTGAGGCAAAAGATGTATGAGGATTTTACGCAAGAGCTAAAGGACGAGCGCACGCAAAAGAAACGCAAAGCTAGGGCGCGCAAGGCAGAAGCAGATCGTAAGCCTGTGCGAGATGGGCCCAGAGGCATGCCGCTTTGGCGCAAGATCGCGCTTGGTATAACGTTTGCGTTCGCGGCTTTTAGCGCGCTTATTCTAGCGGCGGTTATAAATTCCGCAGACGACTACTCGCTGCGGGATGATGAGCAGATCAAATACAGCGATTTTTATAAAAAAGGAGATGAAATTTACGCCCTCGTGGTGGGTGCGGGCTATTTTGCGATGCAGGGCGCGGACGTGGCGAGCTTTCGGGTTTTGGATTTCGGCTCCGGCTACCGCTCCAACGTCGCGGCGGATAAAAACGCCGTATATTGCGGAAATATCGCGATGAGCGAGCTGGAGCCTGCGCGCACGAAAGCCGTGGCGTTTGGCTACGTAAGCGACGGGCAAGTTAGCTACTTTTGCGACGGCGAGGCGGTACCAAACGACGCGCTGGGGGCGCTTAAGCTTACTTATGAAACCTTGGCGCATATTTTTTGGGATGCGCCCAAGCCGCAAAGCTACCTCTATAAATTTAAACGAATGGACGCTACGGATCTGCGCCAAATCGCGGGCGTGTATTACGCTGCGCAGGACTCTCGCGCGTTTTATAAAGGAGAGATTTTGCCGGGCGCCGATGCCGCGAGCCTGCGCCAGATAGAGGGAAGCGACGGCAGGGCGAGCGAAGTTTATGCCGCGGACGGCGCGAACGTGTATTTTAAAAACCTACGCCTTGACGCGCGCGATAACGGCGGGCATTACGAACTTTTGAGGCAGTGGTTGGACTATTTTTTGTGGGATGCGAAAAGCGGCGACGTTTTTGCGAATGATTTAAAATTTGACCTCGCCG
>NZ_CALIJA010000026.1 GCF_938017615.1 uncultured Campylobacter sp.
CCCAAAAAGACGAGCCGAAAACTTAAAACGAGCTAGGCGCTAAAATTTAACTCGCGATTTTAAAATCCTAAATTCCAAATCGCTCCGCCAAAATTTAGCCTATTTTTTACCTAAAATTTCGTAAAATTACGACTTTAAATTTTCAAAAAGGACGCAGATGAATAAAAGTTTGGAATTTAGAGCCGACATCGGAATGCTCTTCGTGGCGATCGCTTTTGGGCTCGGGTATCTGCCCACCTCGCAGGCGCTTGCGAGCAACAACGTCTTCGTGCTGCTATTTTGGCGCTTTTTCGCCGCGAGCATCATCGCAGGCGCGATATTTTTCCCCAAGCTCAAAGCGCTCACTTCGCGCGAGATCAAGCACGGCGCGGTACTTAGCCTGTTTTTATTCGCGGGTTTTACGTCGCAGACCTTCGCTTTTAAATTTGCGCAAAGCTCCTCCGTGGCGTTCATCATCGGCCTAAACGTCGCGCTCGTGCCCTTCATCGCCGCAGCGCTGTTTAGGCATAAAATTTACTCCTACGCCTACGCGGGCATCGCGCTTGCGATCGCTGGGCTATATCTTATCGGCGACACGCAGCTAGGCCTCGGCAAGGGCGAAGCGCTGGCGTTAGTCTGCGCGTGCGCGTATTCGTTTCACATCGTGCTGACCAACCGCTTCGTTCAAAGCTGCGACGTAGCGGGCATCGCCTACGTACAGATCCTCTGCCTAAGCGCGCTTTGCTGCTTTGCGACGATCTTTTTCGAAAAGGTCAGCATCGTGCCGGTGATGGACCGAAGCTTTTTCGTCGCGATGGCGGTGATCTGCCTGCTGGGAACGGTTTTTGGCTTTTTTGCGCAGGCCTTGATGCAGAAATACACGACACCCGTAAAAACCGCTCTGTTTTTCACGCTAGAGCCCGTAACGGCGGGCATTATGGGGGTATTCGTGGGCGGCGAGAGGCTAAGCGCGATGCAAATTTTAGGCGCGGCGCTCATCCTCGCGGGCGTTTTGATAAGCGAGATCGGAAGCTACCTCAGCGCAAAACGGAGCAGATCCGCAGACGTTTGATTTTGCGGTGCCATAAAATTCCGCGCCGCATAAAATTTGCACGCGAAATTCCTTGCCGAAAAAATTCTGCGTCTTAAAAT
>NZ_CALIJA010000027.1 GCF_938017615.1 uncultured Campylobacter sp.
CTGTAGCCCAAATCCTACGCACAATAAATAAAATTTAAATACTTTTTTGCTACCATAACGCAAATTTCAAAAACGGATACGCAAATGAACAAACGAAGTTTCTCGTCGCGCTGGGCTTTCATCATCGCCTGCGTGGGCTCTGCCGTGGGTATGGCAAACGTTTGGGGCTTCCCCTACAAACTCGGCACGAACGGCGGCGGCGCATTTTTGCTAATTTACGTTTTTTTCGTAGCGCTGTTTTCATACGTAGGCCTAAGCGCCGAATACGCGATCGGTCGCCGCGCCAAAACAGGCACGCTAGGCTCATACGAATACGCGTGGAAAAGCCGCGGACTTGGCGCTATCGGTAAGGTTATCGGCTGGTTGCCACTTGCCGGTTCGATGTGTATCGCAGTGGGCTATGCCGTCATCATCGCCTATGTTTTAAAGGCGCTAGTCCAAGCCATAGACGGCTCGCTAATGAGTGAAAATACCGATACGTGGTTCAACTCTTTTGCCCTGACGCCCTACTCCGTGGTACCTTATCACTGCATAATTGTTGCAGGCACGTTGCTGACGCTGTTTTTCGGCGCCAAAAGCATCGAAAAAACGAATAAAATTATGATGCCGCTATTTTTCGTGCTATTTGCGATTTTGGCGGTTAGGGTTGCGACACTGCAAGGCGCCGCGGGCGGATATGCGTTTCTTTTCGGCGCCGATTTTACTAAGCTAGCAGATCCGATGGTTTGGATTTCTGCGATGGGACAGGCATTTTTCTCGCTATCGATTACGGGCTCAGGTATGATCGTTTATGGCGCGTATCTATCCAAGGACGAAGACGTCGTATCTGCGGCGAAAAATACCGCGCTATTTGACACGCTAGCCGCTATGGTAGCTGCGCTAGTGATGATCCCTGCAGTATTTGCTTACGGAATGGATCCTGCGGCGGGTCCTAAACTACTTTTCGTAACTCTGCCTAAAATTTTGCAAGATATGGCAGGTGGTAGAATTTTTGCAGTGATTTTATTTACCGCCGTGATTTTTGGTGGAATTTCATCGCTTCAAAATATGTTCGAAGTAGTCGCCGAATCGCTAATGCATAAGTTTCCAAGGCTAAGCCGCGCCTTCACGCTTGCGCTATTGTGCGCGATCTGCCTTGGTGCGGGCCTTGGTATGGAAGCGATAAGCTCATGGGGTCCGTGGATGGATTTCGTATCGATTTATATCATTCCGATCGGAGCAGTAATCGGCGCGATATCGTGGTTTTGGGTAATTAAACGTAATGAAATTTTAGATGAGATCAATCTAGGCGCAGAGGGGGTTCGCGGCAAGCTCTGGTATGATATCGGGCGCTTTGTCTATGTCCCGCTGGCGCTACTTTTATGTATAATCGCGCTTAGTATGCATATTTCGTTTTGAATTAAAATTTCGCTAGATTTAGAATTAATAGTGTTCTCTCGTAATGGAATTTTAGTAAAGCACATTTATAAATCATTGCATTATCCATATAAATAATGTATAATGCAATCAAAAAGGAGACAATATGACGCGATCTATAAACGTAAATTTTAGAATGGATGCCGAGCTTAAAAAAGGGTTGGAGGAAGTATGCTCTGAAATGGGGCTAAATTTAACTACTGCTTTTACAATATTTGCTAAAAAAGTATTGCAAGAACGCAAAATTCCTTTCGAGCTGACGGCAGATCCCTTTTACAGCCACGAAAATTTATCTCATCTTAAGCGCTCTTTTGACGAATTAAAGGAAAATAGCGGGATTGAGCACGATTTGTTAGAAGCGGATCAATGAAAAAAATCTAGTCGCAAGAAGCTTGGAAAGATTATCTGTATTGGCAGGAAAATGATAAAAATATCCTAAAGCGCATAAATAAGTTAATCCTAGATATAGAGCGTAACGGCTACGATTGTATAGGCAAACCCGAAGCGCTAAAGGGTAATTTATCGGGGCTTTATAGTGTTAGAATAGATGGAAAAAATCGGCTCGTATTTAGAATATCTAATGGCGCCATAGAAATAGCTCAGTGTAAAACTCACTATGGAGATAAGTAAAATACGCACAAAAGCATCAATATCAAAGCGGTAGGATTTGTCCCAAAATAAAAACTTTCACACCAAAAAAAGGCGTGGAATTTTAAAATTTTATCTTATTTTATGGCTTAAAATTTTGAAATTCAGTGCAGATTTAAAGTAGTAAATTTCAAAATTTTACCTTGGCTGCTAAAAAGAAATTTCGTCATCAAATTTAACAACAGAAATTTCTTTTTAGTAAATGCGGTATCTGCAAAAGAGTATCATGAGCTGCTGCAATATTTCAAGGCGCTAAACGTAAAAATAGAAGATCGGACCGGCTTTATACCGCAGGCTCAAAACAACGACTATTTCACCGATAAAAATGAAATTTACAGCGACGATTTTAGCGATACGCAAATTCCGAAGAAAAATTTTAAATGGAAGCTTAGGCGATTTTTTAGTTTGGATTGAAATTCTAGCTCAAACGGCAAGCCGTTAAATTTCACGAGTAAATAGGGCAACCGCTCGCTAGCCCTGCCCGTTACAGCCGCAAAGCTTCGGGCAATTCAAAATCAACCTAGTCCATCGCCATAGCCGCAAGGCTACGGCAAGTAAAATCGATCCGACCCGCTGTCGCAGTAAATCCAAAGTAGATGCGGTTCGGGGCGTAAAAAGCCGCTCAAAGCCCGAACCGCTCCTAATCCTTACTTCGCCCCTTTAGGCGGCATAAACGCGGTTAGTTTGATATCCTCGCCCGCCTTGTGTTTATAAAGCTCGATATTTACTAACGCCGTGTGGGAGATGTTGCCGTTGGCAAGCTCGCTCGTAGGAAGATCGATCGTAAGCACGTTCGGATTTCCATTTTTGCAAAGACCCTCGGCATTAGGATCGTACCACGCGCCTTCGAAGATCTGCACCACGCCGCGCATTATGTCGCTGCTCACGTTGGCTCCCGCTAGAATTTCACCGCGAGCGTTAAACACGCGCACCAGATCGCCCTGCTTGATGCCGAGCTCCTTAGCGTCCTCGGTATTTATTAGCACCGGCTCGCGATCTGCGACGGCGTATCTCTTACGATTTGAGGTGTTGCTCTGCTGTGAATGCAAGCGGTCATACGGATGGATGCTAAGCAGGTGAAATTTCGCAGGCTTATCCTTCATCCCGAGCCACTCGACGGGCTCGAACCACATCGGATGCGCGCCGCAGTCTTTGTAGTTCATAGCGGCGATCGTATCGGAGTAAATTTCGATCAGCCCGCTAGGCGTTCCCAAAGCCTCCAAAACGGGATCGTTTCTAAAATCCTCAAAGCTCACGTACGCAGCACTCTCTGGCGTTTCGTAAAATTCCGTCGGCTCATTTTTCTCCCACCACTGCTCAAAGCTCGGCATCTGTATTCCCAAAGCGGTGTTTGCGTTCACGGCGCTCGCCGCCCCTTCGTAAAATTCTTTGATCCAGTCCATCTCCGTTTTGCCGCCATCCGTATAAACCTCGGCAAGCCCATCTGCATAAGCCTTGCAAAGGTCGGTAAAAATTTGATAATCGTCCTTCGCGCCGTGCTGCTTGGCGACGACCTGCTTCATCGGGATTATATGCATATTGGAGTAGTCCCCGCTCATCGTGATGTCGTTGCGCTCATACTCCGTCGTGGTCGGAAATACGATGTCCGCCATCTTCGCAGTCGGCGTCCAGTAAATTTCATTCACTACGATGGTGCGCGGCTTGCGCCAAGCCTTAATATTGGTATTGGTATCTTGATGGTGCACGATCGGATTTCCGCCGACCCAGTAGATGAAATCGATCTGCGGATAGGTGATCTTTGCGCCGTTTGCGTCAATCGTCTTGCCCGGATTTAGCAGTGCGTCCGCGATGCGAGCTAGAGGAAAGGCAACCTTCGCCGTATTTACCAGCCACGCTTGGGCTGCTTCGCCGCCTTGCTTCTGATCCTGCGCAAGCCCTAAAAATTTGCCGTCCTTAACGACGCCGACGCTAGCCGCGTTCATTCCACTGATCACGCCACCCGCGCAGGTAGGCGCGCCGCCGTTAGCGTAGTGGTAGCTAAAGCCGAAGCCGCCTCCAGCAAGTCCTATCTGCCCCAGCATCGCGCACAAAGTCACGATCATCCAGTGCGCCTGTTCGCCGTGATGAGCGCGCTGAATACCCCAGCCCGCCATTATCATCGTGCGGTTTTCATAAAATTTTACCGCGAGCTCTTTGATCACGTCCGCGCTAATGCCGCAAATTTCACTAGCCCACTCCGGCGTCTTGGCTACGCCGTCACTCTGTCCCGTGAGGTACGGTACGAATTTTTCAAAGCCCACGGTGTAATTTTGTAAAAATTCCTTATCGTACTTGCCCTGCGAGTAGAGGTGCTGCGCCATGCCTAACATCATCGCTACGTCGGTGTTCGGGCGAGGGGCGATCCATTTCGCCTTGCCTTCGAAATACTTGCCGCTTACGGTTTTAATCGGATCAATGATGATGATCTCTTTGTCGCTGTTTTTTAGCTGCTCGAAATACTTAAATCCCTGCTCGTCCGAGCTCGTCCACGCCACGCGAAGCGTAGAGATCGGATTTAGACCCCAAAAGACCACGACTTTGGAGTTTTCAAGCACCACCGGCCACGAGGTTTGCTGCTCATAGACCTGATTTGAGCCCGTTACGTGCGGCATTATGACCTGCGCCGCGCCCGTGGAGTAATCGCCCGTGACGCCAGTAAAGCCGCCGGTTAAGTTCATAAATCTATGAAGCAGCGTCCTTGAGACATGCACGTTACCCGTGCTCTGCCAGCCGTAGCTGCCCGCAAACACCGAGCTCGCACCCTTTTGCTCGCGCGTCTTTTTTAGCTCGCGCGCGACGAGCTTGATCGCGTCCTCATATTTTACCTCGACCCATTCGTCAAGCCCGCGAAGCTCAGGCTTTGGATTATCGGGATCGGCGAGGTAGGATTTTCGCACCATCGGCGCTTTGATGCGCGTGTTATAAACGAGATCCGCCATCGTATTTTGAAGAGTATTTGGAATTTTAGAGGTGATCTTCCACGGCGCGGATTTTACGATCTTGCCGTTTTTGACGCTCGCTTTTAAAATTCCCCATCGCGCCGCGGTTAAAATTTCGCCGTTTTTCTTAAGCGCGGTAAGTTTATCCGCCGCGAGCATCGAGCTTGGGATGAGCGGAAGCGCCGAAACCGCCGCGCCGAGCTTTAAAAAATTTCGTCTTTTCATTTCATATCCTTTAAATTTACGTCCTTGGAGTGCTTTTGCAGATACTGCACCACCGTCCAGCTCTCATCCTTGCTAATAGGCGTGCGCGAAAGCATCGATTTGATGTAGCCCGGCCATCTGTTGGCTTCATAATCGGCGGGCTGATGCAGAGCGTGACAGACGCTACACGAGGCTTCGAATTTCTCCTTCGCGCCCGCGAAAATTTTATCCACATCGCCGCTTAGCGCGCCCTCGTCGGTGTAGGCGGTTATTTTAACCTTATTAAAGCCGTCCTCTTCGCCCAAGCTCTCGCTTTGAAATTTAGCCTGCTTCGAAAACGCCACCGCGATTATGCGCGCTTTAGGCGTGAAATAAATAACGTTGGGCGCCTTTGGATTTTGATAGCCGATGAGCGAAAATTTCACCACTCCGTCCTTGACCTCCAAAACCTCTATGGCGTTTGTGGGCAGCAGCCTGCCGTCCTTGTGCGACAAATCGCCGCTTACGCTTACCTGCTTTAGCACCGTGCCGTAAAGCGTCTCGCCCGCCTTAACCTCGGCGCCAGCGTAGCTTGCGATCGCAGCCGCAAGAGCCGCCGCAGCCGCAATAGAATTTAAAAACTTCATGCTTATCCTTTCTTAAAATTTAAAAACTTCTCGTAAACCTGCCGTATAAAAAGCTCGCAAACATCACGGCCAAAATAGCCGCGAATGCCGCAAACGCTACCTGCGCGCACTGCGCCGCGTCTGCAAATTTGATGCTCGGCACCAGATAAAATCCTTCGCCGTAAAATCCGCCGAAAAAGCTCTGCACATCGCTAAGCGCGGTGCCTGCGGGAAAGGACGGGGTGCCCGTGCAGCTTGCGGGGCGAAATAGCTCCGGCAGCAGGCTATCAAGCGGCGCCGCAAAAGGAAATGCAGGTGACGAGAGGCAATTTGCGGTATCTGCGGCGGTGTGCGGCGCGGAGCTTTGCATAAACCCGTATATCGCGCCCGCAAAACCAAGCACGTAGGCAACGAGCCTTGCTATGAAGCCAAACGGCAGCAGCAAGCCGATAAGCGCGCCCACGCCCGCTACGGCAAAGCCCAGACGCACGAGGGTACTCATCTGCGTAGGCGACATAAAAAGGCAGCACTGAAAGAAAAAATGCGATACCGCAAGATAGCCTGCGCTTATCACAAAGAGCCAAAACCACGGCGCAGCGGTATTTTGCCACGCATAAATCTTTAAAATCAATCTATTCAAGATCTCCTCCATCTTATAAAATTCTTAAGAATACTTTTTAATCTTAAGATTTAAATTTATGAGGGAATTATAGCAATAAAAGATAAAAATTCGAGTCTGTATTGCCCTAAATATCGGAGTTTAATAAGCTTTAAGCTTAACGTATAAAATTTCAATTTTAAAATTCGACGCTCCTTGCGCAGCGGCGGAAAGTTTTTGAGATATGAAATTAAAACCGTAGATTTTATAAAATTTTATCTTTATTCGGCTCTGTTTTGATAAAAAATATAACTG
>NZ_CALIJA010000028.1 GCF_938017615.1 uncultured Campylobacter sp.
TGCGCCTATAGTAGGCTGGGTAACGCTAATCGGTCTTTTTTATACGACGGTTATTCCGAATTGCTTTAAATTTATTGCGTGCTACGATGATAAAGTGATAGTAAGATATATATTTTGGCAAAGAATTCTAAAATATGATGAGATTAAATATATTGCTACATTTGCATATCTGCCGGGAGGCGAAACACTTTGCTTAAAACTAAAATTTAATTTGGCAAATATCGTATTTAATCTAAGCTCGATTATTTTGCCTTTAAGCTATATAACAAAAGAAGATTTTGAAAAATTAAAAATTTTAATGAGTAACAAAAATATCGAATACAGGGATTTTATCTGAGGAGCGAAAATGGGTTGCTATCGTAGTTATCAAACTATAAAAACAGGCGGGTTTTTTAATTTCGCCATAAAATTTCTTGTTGCAATATTTTTTGCGATTGTTCTATTCGGCTGCGACGGTAATGAATGTCGCAACGAATACAATAATAAGGCGTTTTCTATTATAACTGATAATTTAAAGGATAAGGAAAATAGAGATTGGACATGCGGTTCTATTGACAACTATGAATACTTCATAAATTTTTACGGACCTAGCAACGATGATTTAGAAACTTTATTAAAGAATGTAGCAGAAGCGGCACAAATTCCAAATGTCAAAATTACTATATCGGTTTATGAGAGATATTGGAAATGGGGCAGCAAAACTCCGCCACCATTTAGCAAGAATATATTAACCGTAAAATTAGATACAAAATCAAATTAAGGAAAATGAAATGCTGAAATTTACAAAGTGTTTCTTTTTGATAGTCACCGCATTTATATTATTCGGCTGCGACGGTAGGGAATGTCGGAATCAGTATAACGACAAAGCAGAAGAAATAATATTTGAAGGAATAAGAGATTTAAATCATCTAGGCGGTTCTTGGTCTTGTGGAAAAATTACCGATAGATATGAGAGCATAGTAAACATTTATGGCACTAGAGATGATGATATAAAGTTGCTCTTAAATAATTTTTCAAAGGTTACAGACATGCCAAATGTTAAAATCACGATAAATGTTTATAAAGACATAAGGTTAGCAAATAAAAATTTACTACCAAATGATGAGCCTATATTAATCTTAAAATTAAATACTCAATCGAGTCAAGCAAAATAAAATTTCGGGCGGCGCAAACCGCCCGAAATGTAGCCCAAGATACCGCGCTAAGCCCTACTGCTCGTAAAAGCCGCTCGGTTTAGAGATCGTGTCGATGTAGATGTTTTTGGTCTGGGTGTAGTGATCCAGGATCATCTTGTGCGTCTCGCGACCGATACCCGATTCTTTGTAGCCGCCAAACGGCGCGCCGGCGTGGATCTGGTTGTAGGTATTGACCCACACGCGACCCGTCTCAAGCAGACGTGCGACCGTGAGCGCCTTTGCGATATCGCGCGTAAATACGGCGCCGCCTAGTCCATAGAGGCTGTCGTTCGCCATGCGGACGAGCTCGTCTTGATCTTTAAATTTAATCACGACGCCCACAGGACCGAAGATCTCCTCCTGCGCCACGCGCATGTCGTTGCGCACGTCCACGAGTAGCGTAGGCTCAACGAAAGCCTCTCCCGCGCTATGTCGCTTGCCGCCCACGGCGATCTTAGCGCCCTCTTCTACGCCGATTTTTACGTACTCTAAAATTTTATCGGCTTGCTTTTTGTTGATCTGGCATCCCATCTGGGTGTTCGGATCGAGCGGATCGCCCACCTTGATGCGCTTAAATTTCTCCACGAGCGCCGGTACGAATTTATCGTAGATACCCTCCTGTACGAAGATCCTACTTCCCGCGCAGCAGACCTGACCTTGGTTGAAAAGAATTCCCAGCTGCACGCCGTCGATCGCAACGTCGAAGTCGCAATCGTCAAAGATGATATTCGCGCTCTTGCCGCCAAGCTCAAGCGTAGCGGGGATGATTTTTTGCGCTGCGGCTAGAGCTATGCCTCTGCCGACCTCGGTAGAGCCCGTGAATGCGAGCTTATCAAGCCCTTTGTGAGTGCGGACGAACTCGCCTGCCTTGCTTCCCTTGCCGGTTACGACGTTGATGACGCCCTTTGGAAGCAGCGGCGCGATTAGGCGTATGAACTCCAAAATGCTAAGGCTGGTTTCGGAGCTTGGCTTAAATACGCACGTATCGCCCGCGGCAAGTAACGGAGCGAGCTTCCACGCGCCCATCAAAAACGGGAAATTCCACGGCACGATCTGTCCTACTACGCCGATCGGCTCGCGCAAGACGACGGATAGATAGCGCTCTTTTAGCATATTGGCGCTGCCCTCCTCGCCCAAGATCACGCCCGCAAAATAGCGGAAATGCTCGATCGACCACGCTACGTCGACCGCGCGCGTCTCGCGGATCGGCTTGCCGTTGTCGATAGTCTCTACGGTGGCGATGAACTCGGCGTTTTGCTCCAGGACGTCGGCGATCTTGTTTAGCAGCGCACTGCGCTCATAAACGCTAGTGCGACGGAAGCTCTCAAACGCCTTGCGAGCCGCGGCGACCGCTCTATCGACGTCCGCCTTGCTAGCATCTGCGATCTTTGAAATTTTCTCGCCGGTAGCGGGATTAAAAACGTCTAGGCTCGCGCCGCCTTCGGCACCCACAAACTCGCCGTCGATGAAAAGCTTATAGCTTGGTTGGATTGTAGCCATGCTTACTCCTTACGTGAAATATGACATTCGCTATTATATATCCGCGGCGTTTAATGCGGCATAAATTTCGGAGCGAAAATCGGTTAAAATTTCGCGGTGTGTAAATTTGAGAAGCAATGCGGCGCCCGCGAAATTTTAAAATTTAATCTGCGCGCGCGACAGCGGAAGTTTTGAGCGGCTTTGAAGCGGCGTAAAATTTATGTCCTCGCGAGCGGCGAAATTTCAAAATGTAACGTTTATGAAGCGAGAGCGGAAATTCGGCTGCGCGAAATTTTAAAATTTCGCTCCGATAAAATTTTAAAATTTGGCTCCGCCTGGATTTTAAATTCGGCTTCGTTAAAATTTTGAAATTTTGTAAGGTAAAATTTTAGAAACATTTTGCGGAATAAATTTCTAAAACTATCTTTAGCGGAGCGGGCGAGCGGTTTAAATTTACGGCGCACGGCACGTGCGACGATAAATTAGCGAGCGCGACTCAAGCTATACGTAGTCCAAACTATAGCCTGCCGATAAATTTTAAAATTTTGCGGGGTAAAATTTCATAATTCGGCTTCGTCGGAGTTTTGAATCAGGCTTCGTTAAAATTTTAAAATTTAGTCTAGTTGAGAATTTTAAAATTTTGTGAAGTAAAATTTCAAAAATACTTTTCGGAATAAAATTTCTACAACTGTCTTTCGCGCGAGCTTTGCAGGCCCATAACGCTTGTTTGTAAGGGGCTCCGCTTGGTACGGGCGGCTTTTGAGCAAGACGAGAGGGCGCGCCGAAAACAGCCGTAAGCGTTTCGCAAAAACAGATACAGGTCGCACAATCCGCTCCGCTCGCAGCTACTAAGACGTAGGAAATATAACCATTCGCACACACAACTTAACGCAGGAGCGCAATCACTCGCGCACGCGGCTCGGATGCAGTAGACTCAACCGCTCGTGCTACGACTCGCGACTCGTTCGAGCACAGGGGAGGATAACTGCTCTGCGTGCGTCAGACTCATTCAAGCCAAAAAATCGAACTAGGCGCACGAAGTCTCCGAGCCCGCGAAAGCCACACTCGGACTTTTCTAGCCGAGAGATCAAACCGCTTAAAATTTTAAAATTTAGGCTCGAAAAAGGTATCTTCGTGGATGTTGGCGAAGGCGGCTTGCAGGCTGATAAAAAACCTCGGATGGGCCTTTTCGTACTGCGCCAAAAGCTCCTTCGTAGCGGCGCGCGCGGTGGGTTCCTTGCCGCCGTATTGCCTCGCAGGACAGACATCCTCCTCGCGCATGATCGGAAGCTCGTTATCTCTGGCACAGGCTGCGATTTGACGCTCGCGCGCGAGAATGAACGGACGGATGATCAC
This sequence comes from uncultured Campylobacter sp., assembly GCF_938017615.1. Lineage (GTDB taxonomy): Bacteria > Campylobacterota > Campylobacteria > Campylobacterales > Campylobacteraceae > Campylobacter_B. The sequence continues at coordinate 4,011 of NZ_CALIJA010000028.1, forward strand.
AAGGCCGTTTTCGGCGACGTAGCGCGGAGCGAGAGTTCGAAGCGCGCCGTTGAAGGTAAAATTCATAAAAAAGCTCTCCGCAGCGTCGTCGAGGTGGTGGGCGATGGCGATCTTATTAAAGCCGTGCTCAAGCGCGTAGGAGTAGATGTATCCGCGCCTCATACGCGAGCAAAAGCTGCAAAACGTGGTGTTCGCGCGGATCTTTTCCTTGCCGAATTCAAAAATTTTAGTATCGATTATCTCGTATGGGATCTCGTGCTCTTTAAAATGGGCGCTTATCTCGCGCAGGTCCTCGCCAATACCGTAGGTGACGGTAACGGCTCGAAACTCCCAATCTAGCGGGCTTACGCTTTGAAAGTGCTTCAGCACGTGCGCCAAACTCATACTGTCTTTGCCGCCGCTAAGAGCTAGTAAAATTTTATCGCCGCGCTCGAACATCTTGTATTTGGCGTTGGTTTGTCCGACGCGGCGAAGTAGTTTTTTGGAGAGGTTTATCATAACCTTTCGATCATTTTTAGGACGAAATTTGCGCTCGTTTGCGCGCTTGTTACCATAAACTCGTCAAAATCGAACTCGGCTTTGTGTCCCGCCTCATCGCTTATCGCGCGCAGCACGCAAAACGGCACGCCCAGCGCGTCGCACACCTGCGCTACGCTCGCTCCCTCCATCTCGACCGCGCTCGCATCAAACGTCCGCTCGATCCAGCTCTTGCGCTCCTCATCGCCCACGAACTGATCGCCGCTAGCGATGACGCCCGATTTTAGCGTGATGCCTAGCTGCTCGGCGACGCTTTGCGCGATAGAATTTAGCTTCGCGTCGGTTTGGACTGAAATTTTACTTCCGGGTACGAATCCGTGCGGATGCCCAAACGCCGTGATGTCCAGATCGTGCTGCACGAGCGCGGTAGCGTATAAAATTTCGCCGATCTTGATGCCGTGCTTCAAAGCCCCCGCGACGCCCGTAAAAATGAGCGCGCGCGCGCCGAATTTCTCGATCATGACCGTAGCCGTCATGGCAGAATTTACCTTGCCAATCTTCGAATATGCGATCACTAGATCATGGCCGTTAAGCTTGGCGGTGTAGAATTTATTATTCGCATGCTCTACAGCCTCCACGCTCACGCCCCGCTCGCGCAGCGCAGATAGCAGCGGCTCGATCTCTTCGGGCATGGCGCCTAAGATCGCTACTTTCATCCATTCTCCTTTGCAAATTTCAGAAACTCGTCTAAGCTCGCAAGATCCGTGATGCTGAAGGTCGGCTTTTGCGTGATCTTTTTGTTTATCCCTTTTAAAACCGCCGCGCCGAACTCGACGAAGCAGTCTGTCTCGCCCTCGTAATTTTTGATACTTTGCTTGTAAAGTACGGGGCCGATAAGCTGGGCTTTCAGCAGCTCTAGCGCTTCGGATTTCGTCGTGTATGCGCGCGCCGTGGCATTAGCAACGACGGGGGCGAAGCTCTCTTTTAGCGCGGGGCGTAAAAATTCCAAAAGCTCGTCGCTGGCACTCCCTAGCATCGGGCAGTGGCTTGCGACGCTCATATTCAGTAGCATCGCGCGCTTTGCACCCGCAGCCTTAAACTCGCTCTCAAGCGATGCGAGATCATCTTTTTTGCCAGCGACTACGATCTGCCCGTCGCAGTTATAATTCGCCGCCCACACCTGCTTACCGGCACTTCTCGCATTCGCGCAAATTTTCTCGACCGCCTCGTCGGCAAGAGCCAAGATCACCATCATTCCGGCGCCTTTGCCCTCGCAGGCGCTCTGCATAAGCCTGCCGCGAATATTTACTAGCTTTAGCATCTGCTTCGGCTCTATGCCTCCCGCAGCGCTTAGCGCGCTAAACTCGCCCAGCGAATGGCCGAGCAAAAACTGCGGAGCGATGTTAAGCTCTTCTTGATCCGCTCTTTCTTGCAGCGCCGCAAGCGCCATCATAGAATTTAATGCAATCGCAGGCTGCGTAAATTCCGAAACGTCGAGCTTGTCGCTAGGCTCAAATAGTAAATTTTTAAAATCGATGCCGGTAAAACTTGAAGCCTCATCTAAGAGTACGCGCGCAGAGGCAGAACTCTCGTAAAACTCCCTGCCCATGCCTACGCTTTGGCAGCCCTGTCCGGGGAAGATAAAAGCAAATTTCATAAACAAGTCCTAATGCTCGTGATGGTGCCCGCCGCAGCACTCGTGGTCTTTTCCGTGATCGTGACCTCCGCAGCACTCGTGTCCCTCGTGATGATGGTTATGTCCGCAACCGCAGCTGTGCGCACCCTCCGGCTGCCCGGTAAGAATTTCGTCCGCCGTCGCTTCGCGGTTCTCGACGATTTTTACGTTAAATTCCAGCTCCTTGCCCGCGAATGGATGGTTAAAGTCGATGGTGACATCCTGCTCGCCGATAGCTTTAACGCTCACGCGGGTAGTCGCGCCGTCCTCCGCCTGACCGAAAAGCTCCATACCGACGACCAGATCGATGCCCGCAAACTGCTCTTTAGGCAGGATCTGCACGGCGTCTTCTCTATACTCGCCGACCCCGTCGCTCGGGCTTATGCGAACCGTTTTGCTCTCTCCCGCTTGCAGATTTAAAATTTCATCTTCCAGCTTTTGGATGATTTGATCTTTGCCGCTAAGAAAAGCAATCGGGTCGGAGTTTAAATTTGACTCTAAAATTTCACCGGTTTTGCCGTCTTTTAGCTCATAATGCATCTTTATAACTCGGTTGTTAGCCATAGTTTTCTCCTGTTTAGAATTTTATTTTGAGTTTGTATTTAAATTTAGGTTATCTAGTGGGCGCGGCTTTGGCTTCTTTGGAGTCCGGATATGAAGCCTTTAACGCTTTGTAGAATTTATTTGCGCTGTCTTTATCGCCGATCTTATCGAAGCTGATCGCGGTGTGATAGAGGAGTTTTGGGGTGTAGTCTTGGCTCTCGTTGTGCGAGATGCTCTTTTTATAATAGTTTATCGCTTCTGCGTATGAGCCGGAGAAATATGAAATTTCGCCCAGCATGTAATTTGCCTTAGCGGGCTTGTAATTTTTAGATAATAAATAATTGTAGCGCTCTTTTGCGCCTGAATAGTCTTTTTTAGCATATAAGGCATCGGCCTCTTTCAATACCGAAGCCTGATCTTTTGATTTAAAATCGGAGTCTGATTTTGTACTAGCGGGGGTTGAGGCAGCACCTGCGTCTAATTCAGCGTTTTTTTTTACGCTATCGCCGCTGCCTAATTTTTTATTGATTTCAGCGATTTGGGCTTTTATAGTTGCGATATCTCGTTTCATCTGATCTAGCTCGCTGTTGCCTTGGCTTTTGCCCGTAGCGCGAATTTCTAGATCTGCCACCCTATTTTCCAGGTTCGAAATTTTAGAATTTGTTCCTTCAAGGACGCTTCGCAAACCTTCGACACTCTCGCGTGTATTATCTACACTAGTTTGCATCTCGCTTATACGCTTGCGGTTATCGCGTAATACTTGTTCGTTTTCGGTTAGTCCATAAGAGCTACCTGAATCAATATTGCCAGCATCAAATGCAGAAGTTTCTGCATTTAAAAAAGTGGCAGCTCCCAAAAGAGCCGCCACCGTGAAATTTTTAAATTTCAAATTAGAATCCAACTTTGAATTCGTCGCGTCTGTTTTGAGCGTCGCACTCTTTAGAATGCTCTGTGCAAGCCATATTGCTCTCGCCGTAGCTTACTACGGAAATTCTGCTCTCATTTACGCCTTGAGCAACCAATGCGTCTTTAGCTGCAGTAGCTCTCTTTAGACCAAGAGCATAGTTGTACTCATCAGAACCCCACTCATCGCAGTTACCCTCAACTTTGACGGTTAGAGACTCTGCGCCTGCTTGGTTGAATAAAGCTGCGTTATTATTGATTGTGCCTTGCTGATCGGCTCTAATATTAAATTTATCAAAGTCGAAATAAACAGTACCAACTTCACTTTGGATCTGAGATGCCAAAGCAGCTAGTCTATCTGCATTACTTGTGCTTGTAGTATCGGCCTCTGGGGTCTTTTTAGAACAACCGCTCAATAATAGAGCAGCAACTGCTATCGAAGATAAAACTAAATGTTTCATTTTCTATCCTTTCAAAAAAAATTGAAGTCATTATATCACGAGATTTTTTAATATTTTACCAATCAACCGATTGAATTTTACCCACTCTTAACGGAAATTGGAAACTTTTATTCTCGTTAACCCTGATAATACCTACCGAGCTTCCGCTGCCGTCTTGCTTGATAAACATAATGCTGCCGCCATCGCTAGAAAATCTAGGAAACATATTTTTGCCGCTAGCCGTTAACTGGCGAATCATATCGGTTTGAGTAGAGATTAAATATATATTAAATCCGCCCCCGCCGTCGCGACTAGAGTAAGTAACATAATTGCCATTTGTGCTAATGGAATTGTTATTTTTGCCGTGATAGACGAGCTGCTGAACGTTGCCGCCGTTTATGCTAGTGGCAAATACGTTCGGATAGCCCAGACGATCGCTCACAAAAGCCACGCGCGAATCGCCGTCAATAAAATTTCCATTTACATCAATGCCCGCATAATCAGTAATTTGCTTAGCGCTACCCGAAGCTATATCATATAAATAAATATCGGGTTGATCTTTAGGCGCATTGGTAATTAGAAGCTTTCTGCCGTCGGCACTTACATCCGAAGCTATTGTCATGCCGTGACCGGTAAAAATTTTACTCTTGCTGCCGTTGGATAGATTAAATTTATAGATAGCGGGCGTATTTTTATTGACATAGTAGGTATAATAAAATTCGTTCTGCGCTGCGCTTGCCCATTTAGGGAAGATATTTAATCCGCCGCGAAGCACAACCTGCTGGTAAGTAAGCGTATAGTCAGCCACCATGATCTCGCTCTCACGCGTCGAAGTGTAGCGAGAGAGCAAAATCATCTCCTTCATCCAATCGACGTTTGAGTACCCTAGCTGCTTGACGATCTCAGATACCGCCATGTGTGCCAAAAACGGATACTTTTCGGCATTTGAAAGCGTAAAGCTCTTCTCGTACATCACCCTGCCGCTGTTCGCTTCAAGTACTTTGGCTTTTAGGCTCATCGGCGAGCTTTTATCACTTACCGCGTAGCGCACGATCAGAGCGGCACCGCTAGAGCCTAGATTATCGGAAGCGCCCGCATCATAGCTGCTTTGTAGATACTCGTCGCTGACTTCAAAAGTCGCACCGACCTTTAGATCACCCACCATAAGTTTAAAGAATTTGTTGCCAAATTCTGAATTTGCAAGGTTCGATGCATCCTGAACAACGATTTTAGGTAGATTTACCCCTTCGTTTACGATAGACATAGTCGCATCTGCCGCGAAAATGCTACTACAAAATGCAAGAATCAAAAGTAGTTTCTTCATCTTTTCTCCTTAAATTTAATTTGCCACGTCGGATAATACCATTTCAAATGTGTGAGATTTATTATCCGGTGATTTTGGAAAGCTTCGCTTAGGAAGCTCATCTAAAAATTTCCTTAGCTTTTGGTTAAATTCTGTGCTACGCCCAAGCTCTAAAATTTGATAATTTAAAACTCGTCCATTGTTGCTAAATTCTATGCGGACTCTAGCCTCATCGGAAATACCTGCTTGATACTTCGTCCATAGAGCTTGCAATTTCGACGCCATCTGCGAAAAATAAGCATCTAGCTCCTTTGAAATTTGAATTTTACCAGGTTTTTGCGAAACGGAATTT
>NZ_CALIJA010000029.1 GCF_938017615.1 uncultured Campylobacter sp.
CCGACCAAAAGAGCTTTTCGATATCCTCTTCACGCTCGACCACGCGCATTCCGCGTCCGCCGCCGCCGGCTGCGGCTTTAATGATGACCGGATAGCCGATTTCGGCGGCTAGCTTGCGTGCCTCTTCGACGCTTGCGATCGCGCCGTCGCTGCCAGGCACTACAGGAATGCCCGCGCGCATCATCACTTGCTTGGCCTTGCTCTTATCACTCATTAAAGTCATCGCCTCGACGCTCGGACCGATAAATTTAATGCCGTGCTTGGCGCAAATTTCGACGAAATTTTGACTTTCACTCAAAAAGCCGTATCCCGGAAATATCGCGTCGGCTTCGGTTAGCTCGCACGCCGTGATGATCGCGGGGATATTTAGGTAGCTATCGCTGCTGCGCGGTCCGCCTATGCAGACCGACGCGTCGGCGTATTTGACGTAAAGCGCGTCTTGATCGGCGGTAGAGTGCACGACAATGGCTTGCTTGCCCATCTCTTGGATCGTGCGAAGCGCTCTAAGCGCTATCTCGCCGCGATTTGCGATTAGAATTTTCTTAAGCTCCCTCATAGCTTCTCGACCTCAAACAGCGCCATAGCGTATTCGACGGGCTGTCCGTCCTCGACGAGAGCTTTTTTGATGCGGCAGTCGAATTCCGCTTCGATCTCGTTCATAATCTTCATCGCTTCGATTATACCGATCGTATCGCCCTTATGCACGACCTGACCTACGCTCACGAACTCTGCCGCACCGGGACTTGGCGCTTTATAAAAAGTACCTACCATCGGGCTGTCGATCGTATCCATCGAGCCTTTTGTGGCGGGCTTATCGCCCACGAGCACGTTTACCGAAGGCGCAGCAAGTTGCGGAGCGGGTGCCGGTGCGGCGAGCTGAGGCGTGCTACCACCGCATGGGCCATATTTTTTTATCTCGATCTCAAAATCTTTATCTTTAATTTTTAGCTCGTTAATGCCTTGCTTTTCGCCGAAAAAGTCCATTAACTCTTTGATTTCTGCTTTTGTCATAAATTTCTCCTGAAAAAATTTGCGAAATTTTAGCTAAATTTTTATAATTGTTTCTTTAAATGGATTTTTGCGGGACTTTTAAGAAGTGCAAAGCGAAATTTACGACAGAATTTGCGGGCTGATTTTAAGGATTTACGGAGCGAGATTTGCCTCGTTCATTTTAAGCTCGAACTTCGCAAGCGAAACACGAAATTTTGCCGTAAGAGCGCAGGATGATTTTAAATCCTTTAAATTTAGCACTTAATTTTACGACCGAAATTCTACGCCCAAGCCCCGAGCGCGAAAATTCCGTGCCTTGCTTTTCTTTAAAATTTTATACCGAAATATTATTTTAAAGCCTCACGCCGAAATTCTATCCACGCGAAGCCCTATGTGTTAATGTGTCGCAAAAAAGCTCTGAATTTTCGCTTTATCGCTCGTTTTGCTAAGAGCCAGCATCAGCAGCACGCGCGCCTTTTGCGGATTTAGATTATCGGCGGTTAAAAAGCCGAGCTTAGCGTCGTCCACCTCTGAGCCTACGCTAGTTGAGCCGCTACCGGTGCGGCTTGAGCGCACGACTATCACGCCCGCTTCGCTAGCTTTTGCAAGCGCAGCCTCCGTATCGGGGTATAAATTTCCGTTTCCCATGCCGGCGACTACGATACCCTTAGCGCCCTTTTGCACCGCTGCATCGACCAAATCGCCGCTATCTTGCGCGTGTCCATAGATGATATCGACGCGCGGCAAGGCTTTGAGGTCCTTGATATTAAACTCGCTTGCGACGGTGTGTTTGCGAAGCGGCGCCATATAGAAATTTATGACGCCATAATTTACGGTGCCGATCTTGCCGGAATTCGGCGAGGCAAAAGCCGCAACGTTAGTAGTATTTGTTTTCGTAACCTCGCGCGCGGCGTGGATTTCGTCGTTCATTACTACAAGAGCGCCCTTTTCGCGAGCGTTTTTATCTGCCGCGACGCTTACGGCGTTATAGATATTCAAAGGGCCGTCCGCGCTCATCGAATCGGCGTTTCGCATCGCGCCCACCAAAACGATCGGTTTTTTAGATTTTACTACCAGGCTTAAAAAATACGCCGTCTCCTCCATCGTATCGGTTCCGTGCACGATGACGACTCCATCGACGTCGTTTTTAGTAAGCAGCTCGCTTACGCGGTTTGCAAGCTTGAGCCAAATTTCATCATTCATCTCCTGCGAGCCGATATTTGAAATTTGTTCGCTTTTAATCGTAGCTAAATCCCCTAGCTGCGGTACTGCCGATAAGATATCTTCTACACCCTTTGAGCCTGCGGTATAGTTGCCCTCCGTGGCACTTGCGCTACTGCCTGCGATCGTGCCTCCGGTAGCTAAAATATAAATATTTGGCTTCGCAGCAGCCAAAGATGACGCGATAAAAAACGTAATAAACGCAAATTTCTTGAGTAGTCCCATAATTACTCCTTAAAAAGTGATAAAATTTTTATAATTTAAGCAAAATTCTAGCATAAAATTTTTATTATATTTTATTTTGCTGCTATAATGCGCGAAAAATTTTGATTATTTTAAGGAAATTTTATGGGACTGAAAAGCGATAAATGGATCAGACAGATGTCGCAGCAGCACGATATGATAGCGCCCTTTTGCGAGGAAAATATCGGCCGCGGCGTCGTTAGCTACGGGCTTTCGAGCTATGGATACGACATACGCGTAGCGCGCGAATTTAAAATTTTTACAAACGTCGGCGGAACGGTCGTCGATCCTAAAAATTTCGACGCAAAAAACGTCGTGGACTTTGAGGGCGACGTCTGCATCGTGCCGCCGAATTCCTTTGCTCTAGCGCGCACTATCGAATACTTCAAAATGCCGCGCGACGTGCTTGCGATCTGCCTCGGTAAAAGCACCTACGCGCGCTGCGGCATCATCGTAAACGTAACGCCGTTTGAGCCGGGCTTTGAAGGGCATATCACGATTGAAATTTCCAACACCACGCCGCTGCCTGCAAAAATTTACGCGAACGAAGGCATCGCGCAGGTTTTGTTTCTGCAAGGAGACGAGCCGTGCGAGGTGAGCTACTGCGATAAAAAGGGCAAATACCAAAGCCAAAAGGGCATCACGCTGCCTAGAATTCTAAAGGATTAAACAATGAAAAATTTAATCATCGTAGAATCCCCCGCAAAAGCCAAAACGATCAAAAATTTCTTAGGTGCTGATTACGACGTAATCGCGTCTAAAGGCCATATCCGCGACCTTCCTAAAAAACGCTTCGGCATCAAAATCAAAGATAAAAGCTTCGAGCCCGAATACGAAATCAGCGCCGATCATGATCAGATCGTAAAGCAGATAAAGACGCTGGCTAAAAAGGCGGATCAAATTTATCTCGCGACGGACGAGGACCGCGAAGGCGAGGCGATCGCCTATCATATCGCTGCTTCGATCGGCAAGCAGGCACAGGAGCTGCCGCGCATCGTATTTCACGAGATCACCAAAAGCGCGATCTCAAACGCGCTAAGTTCGCCGCGCAAGCTCAATATCGCAAGCGTAAACGCCCAACAAGCGCGCCGCCTGCTCGATCGCATCGTGGGCTACAAACTAAGTCCGCTTTTAAATTTAAAGATCCAGCGCGGCTTAAGCGCGGGTCGCGTCCAAAGCGCCGCGCTTAAGATCGTCGTCGATCGCGAGCGTGAAATTTTAAATTTTAAGCCGGTAGAATTCCACAGCATCGACGCGGTTTTTAAGAAGGACTTGGAAGCCGAGCTCGTGGAATTTCGCGGCAAAAAGATGGAAAAGCTCTCGATCAAAAACGCGGCGCAGGCTAGCGAGATCGTCCTGACGCTGCAAAAAGACAGATTTAGCGTAGAGAGTATCGAGAGCAAATCGCGCAAAACAAACCCTTACCCGCCGTTTATGACCTCGACGCTGCAACAGGCGGCAAGCACGGCTCTGGGCTTTAATCCGCGCAAGACGATGAGCCTCGCGCAGAGCCTTTACGAGGGCGTCAATACCAAAAACGGCGGCGCGATCACCTATATGCGAACCGACTCGCTAAATATCGCTAAAGAAGCGATCGCGGCGGCTCGCGAGCTAATCGAGCAGCGCTTCGGCGAAAAGTATCTACCGAAAAGCGCGAATTTATACGCTACCAAAAGTAAAGGCGCGCAGGAAGCGCACGAAGCGATAAGGCCTACCGATCTGAAGCTTACCCCCGAGCTCGCGCAAAAGATCCTGCCTCGCGACGAGTACCGCCTTTACGCACTCATCTACAACCGCTTCGTAGCCTCGCAGATGAGCCCTAGCGTCTCGCAGATCCAAACGATCATCGTGCGCGGCGAAACGGGCGCATTTAAGATCAGCGGACGCAAAGTGGAATTTGACGGATTTTATAAGGCTTACGGCGATCTGGATAAAGATAAAATTTTACCGAGCCTTAGCGCGGGCGACGCGATGAGCCTGCAAAGCCTGAGCTCGCAGCAGCATTTCACCGAGCCGCCGGCGCGCTATTCGGAAGCAAGCCTCATCAAAAAGCTCGAAAGCCTAGGTATCGGCAGGCCCTCGACCTATGCGCCTACCATCTCGCTGCTTACGGCGCGCAACTACGTAAATATCGAGCAAAAGCACCTGGTGCCGAGCGAGATCGCCTTTAAGATCACCGAGATGCTGGAGCGAAATTTTAAAAACATCGTCGATAGCGAGTTCACCTCCAAAATGGAAGAGAAGCTCGACGACATCGCCGAAAACAAAGCGGACTGGCAGCAAATTTTGGCGGATTTTTACTACCCTTTTATGGACGAGATCGCCAAAGGAAAAACGTCGATCGCAAGCCAAAAACTAGCCGAAAAGATCGGCGAAACCTGCCCGAACTGCGGAGGCGAGCTACTTAAGAGGCAGGGCAGGTTCGGCGAGTTCATCGCTTGCTCGAACTATCCGAAATGCAAATACTCGCGAAACGCGGACGCTAGCGCCGAGGGGGCGAGCGAGGAGAAGGCGGCGCCCGAAGTGTTAGATGAGAAATGCCCGCAGTGCGGTAAAAATTTGATCAAGCGCAAGGGCAGATACGGCGAGTTTATCGCTTGCGAGGGCTATCCGAAGTGCAAATACTCGCGCAAAATCGAGGGCGCGGCAAAGGAGAAAAAGCCGCTGCTCTCCACCGGCGTTAAGTGCCCGAGCTGCGGTACCGGCGAGATCGTCGAGCGCTTCTCCAGACGCGGCAAATTTTACGGCTGCACGAACTACCCCAAATGCGGCTTTGTGAGCAACTACGCGCCGATTGCGCGCGCGTGCCCGCAGTGCGGCAACTCATACATGCTCCGCAAAGAGCTGAAAAAAGGTAATTTCGCCGAGTGTCCGCAGTGCAAGCTTAAAGAAGAGATCGATTGATAATAGGCGTCATCTCGGACTCTCATCGCGAAACAAAGGTCGCTGCCAGCGCCATAGAGTGGCTGCTCGCGCGAGGAGCGGATCTGCCCGTGCACGCGGGCGACATCGTCGAGAGCGAGACGCTGCGGCTTTTGCGACAAAGCGGCAAGCCCTACTTTGCAGTTCTTGGCAACAACGACGAAGCGCTTGCGGAGCTAAAAAATGAGTTTAACCTGCACGATGAGCCCTTTTGCACGGAGTTTACGGGACTACGACTAAAAATAATGCACCATCCGTTTTATCTCTTTGACGAGGAGCCCGCAGCGCAAAACGAAGCAGACGGGTTAAATTTAGACGCGGATTTAGGTGCGGGTGCGGATCGCGCGGTAAATTTTCGCAAGGATTTCGGCGCAGACCTAGTCAAAAATTCTAGCTTTAGCAACGAAGTAAGTTGTGGTGTAAATTTAGGCTCAAACTGCGGAGCAGATCGCAGAGAAATTTTAATCGCAAATTCTAAAGCGGCGGATCGCTCGGCAAATTTAGACGCAAATTCTAATGGCGCGGACGTTGATAAAATTTTAGATAGTGCGCTCCGCGCAGACGAAAATTTCAAAAACGCGCATAAAGCGAGCGTAAATTTAAAAAGTGGGCAATCCGCGGGTTTAAATGCGAGCTTGAGCTTGAATGCAGGCGCGAACTCAAACGTAAATTTAGACTTAGGCGCAGACCTCGCTTTAAGCCCGAACGCAAATTTAAACTCAAATGCAAGCGCAAATTTAGCCACTAATACGAGCCCAGATATGCACTCTAAAGCAAGCTCGAGTGCGGATCGCACAGCAAATTTAACGGCGCCGAGTTTAAGCGCAAATTTAGTCGCGCCGAACTTGGACGCAAATTTAGTCACACAAAACTTGGGCTCAAATTTGACCGCGAATTCTGACCCTAATACAAGCGGCGAAAGTAAAAATCGGGGTCCGTGCGAGCGCGGCGCGGATAAAATTTCAACTATCAAAATTTACGGCCACCCCCACTATTTCGCCACGGCGGTGGATAAAAACGGCGCGCTCGTGCTAAATCCGGGCGAGATTTACGGGCACAAAAAGCGACTTTCCGGTTTGCCTGCGTTGTGGCGAAGAGCGAAAATTGCGCATATTTCGTCTCCGCTCGCAGCGCAAAGAACTATAAAGCGACCGAAAGGAAGTCTTGAAATGATAAGAAAAGCCCCTGAGCAACCAGAGAAAATGCTAGAAAGATACGAAAAAATTCTAAAACAGCGTGAGAAAAATATAAAAGGGTGCGAGGCCAAAGCGTATGAATGAAATTTACGTCCTAATCGCGCTATCGTTTTTGATCTTTGCTTCGCCCTTTTTGGCTAGCCTAGCTAGAATTCCGCTCTCGCCTATGGAGATCATGCTTGGCATCATAGCTGCAAATTTAGGGCTTTTGCCGCCAAGCGCGACCTTCGATCTAGCCGCTCAGATCGGCTTTTGTTATCTTATGTTTTTGGCGGGTTGCGAGGTGGATTTCCGCGCGCTGCTTGCGATGCCGCGTAAAATTCTGCGGCTAATCCTAATCTTTTTGGCGCTGCTTTATATCCTAAGCGCGCTTGCGGTTTGGATGTTTGAACTGCCGCAGATGCTTATCATCGCAGCGCCTCTGATGAGCGTCGGGCTGCTTTCGGCGCTGTATAAGGAGTACGGCAAGGATCAAGCGTGGCTCAATCTCGCGATGCCCGCGGGCGTGATCGGCGAGCTCATAAGCATCGCCGTCCTCACGGTGGGCGGCATCTACCTTAAAAACGGCTTCGGCGTGGAGATGGCGCTTCACATCGGCGCGCTTTTGGGCTTTTCGGTCGCCGCGCTAGCGGTTTTTAAAGGGCTTGAAATTCTATTTTGGTGGTTCCCTGCGCTAAAAACGGTCATCATGCCCAAATACGACAAAAACGAAAAGGACGTGCGATTTGCGATGGCGCTGTTTTGCCTCATCTGCGCGGGAGTGATGCTTTTGGGGCTTGAGGTCGTAATCGGCGCCTTCATCGCAGGCACCTTTCTGCCGACCTTTTTCTCGCACAAGGATGACCTCATCGAAAAGTTATCGTCGTTCGGCTTTGGCTTTTTGGTGCCGATATTTTTCATACACACCGGAGCCGTGATCAAGCTAGAAGCGCTTCTTATGCCCGGAGTGATGAGCTTTGCCGCGAGCCTAGCGGCGCTGATGTTTGGCATCAGACTGCTTGCGAGCGCTACGTTTTTAAGCACTCTGGGGCGCAAAGGCGCGGTGCTTTTCGCGCTATCGTTATCTATGCCGCTAACCCTCGTCATCGCCACGGCGACGCTTTTTTACTCCACCGCCGCGATATCGCAAGAGATATACTTCGCGATGATCATCGCCTCGCTCATAGAGGCGCTCGCGTCGATGATTTTGATAAATTTTATTTACAAGAAATTTTAGGACGGGAATTTTAGAATTTTGAAATTATAGGATTTTGGAATTCTAGAATTTCAAAATTCCGTGAAATTCTAGAATTCTATGAAATTTGATTTTATGCGGGACTAAAATGAAGTTAAATTTAAAGCTCTATTTTGCGGCGCGATCGGTTAAATCTTGAAGTTCCATAGTGTAGTTTGGGATTTGCTCGCGAGTAGAATAACCATACGCTTTTAATATTACATTCAACAGCTTAATTATATCGCTTACCGACAAAAGAGATGTTTGCTTTAGATTTAGATTGAGCAGTTTCCAAATTCTATGGAATTCTTCGGGTCTCAATGCTTCATCGATATCATAATCAAGGGTGACTTCAATAACTTCACCATTATAATATAAAATCCAAATTCCTTTAGAATCAGTGCCATGGTCATAATCTGGATCAGGAAAACTATAAATTTTCCATAGCCAACAATCCGCGTCTCGATCAATAGTCCAACCAAGCTCGTTAATAAAAGTCTCATAGTATGGATTATATTTGTAGTAAATTTTACTCAATCCATACTTCTCATCATCATCTTTGGTGATGATTGCATTTTCAAACGCCATCTGCGCTCCTTGAGATTTAAAATTTAGCGTGCAAACAGAAATTTCAAGTGCAAATTTTATGCGGATTTCCGCTACGCAGCCGAAAATGACGAGTAAAGAAACGAATTCCAAACTCGCACGCTTAAAGATAGACCGGCGAGATTGCCGCGACCGCTAACTCCGCTCGCCGCGGATATATTTGCTCCGCTAGCCGTAGCAAAGCAAAAGCGGCTCGTTAGCAAAGCTAGCAATAAAATTAATCGCAACCCATATGCAAGATAGCATAACTGCACGATTTATGGACGGGCTAGCAAAACCAAAGCGAGCCGATTAAAATTTAAGCTTTAGCTTGCGGCGATTAAAAGCCGACTTAAGCTTGGACGCGGTGCGAGCGGTGTGCCGCATCTAGGCTTTAGCTACATTAAGACCGGAATTTTGGTCTTTTGCAGGAAGTATTTCGACGCACCGCCTAAGAATATCTCCTTGATGCCGCTGTCTGAGTGCAAGCCCGCGACGATTAGATCGAAATCGCCCGCGTCTGCATACTCTAGTAGCACCTGCCCAGGGATCTTACCCTCGGCGTTTAACGCCTCAAAAACATCAATTTTAACGTCATGCAAGGCTAGATAGTCGCTTATACGGCGCTTAGTTTCGGCAAGATCATCCTGAAGGTAGTGATTTGCGGTAATAACGGTAATAGATTTGGCGCGCTGCAAAAGCTCCAGCCAATTATCGAGCGCTCGCGCAGATGCCGCAGTGCCGGTAAGCGAAACTAAAATTTTATCCGCCTTAAACTCCTTCAGCTTGCGCGGTATGACGATGCAAGGCTTGCCGCTTTTAGTGACCGCCGCCTCGAACGTGCCGGTGATAGAGCCCGTAGGCGGCACCGAGACCAGTACTAAATCGCAATATTTGGAGTATTTCTCGACCAGCTCGGAGCGGATGCCCACCATATGCCTCAAAGCGGCGCTATTTGGGACGTGATCGTCGTCGTTTTGATCTAGGCCCAGCTTGGCGCATTCGGCGTCGAAGATCGCCTTAATCTCCTCGCGCTCAGCCCTCATCTCATCGCCCGCTGATTTTAAAAATTCCTCCATCAGCACGCCGCCTTTTAGCGTCATACGCACATTGTAGATCATCTTAGGATCGAGCTGGCACGCCATTATGTTGATGTGTGTGCCGAAAAATTTATTCACGAGCAGCGCTCCGTGTATGCGCTCTGCCAGCTCCTCGCCGCCGCCGATAGGGAAAAATATCTTTTTAAGCTGCATCTTTACGCTCCTAATTAAAATTTTAAGCTAATTCCAGTGAAATTTTAGTGCCTTTCTGATCGGTCACGCGCACTCGCACTACATCGCCCGCCTTGTAAGGCGTTGTGATAAATTTAGCGCGCAGCAGTCCGTCCACGCCGTCTCGTAGCGAGATGAAGGTACCGAAATCCAGCACGCTTTGCACCACGCCGTCAAACTCCTCGCCGATCTGAAATTTTACCTCTTTGCGCTCATTGCGCGGCTTGCGAAAATCGCGAGAATTCGAGACTATCGATAAAATTTTCTCTTTCGCGCCCGATACGGCGCTAGCTTTGGCGCCTTGAATCTTGACCTCACCCTTTTCTCGATCCAGATCGATATTTACGCCGAAGCTTTCGGTGATCTCTTTGATGACCTTGCCGCCCTGGCCGATGATGTCGGGGATTTTACTCGGATCGACGCTAAAAATTTCAAGCTTCGGAAGCACATCTTCATTTATGACGATCGCCGCGTCCGCCTGCTCCATAAGACCCAAAATATGCGCGCGAGCCTGCTTTGCCTGCGCTAGAGCCTCTTTTAAAACCTCCAGGCTGATGCCGCCGAGCTTGATATCCATCTGAAGCGCGGTGATGCCATCATAGGTGCCCGCGACCTTAAAATCCATATCTCCGTCGTGATCCTCAAGCCCCATTATGTCGGTTAGCACGGCATGCTTGTCGCCCTCAAAAATCAAACCCATCGCGACGCCCGCAACGAGCTTTAGCGTAGGCACGCCCGCTGCGCGCAATGAAAGTGCGCCGCCGCAGACCGAAGCCATCGAGCTTGAGCCGTTACTCTCTAAAATTTCGCTTACTACGCGGATGGACTGCGGCGAGTTTAGATCGATGCTCGGATACAGCGCCCTTTTGGCTAAATTTCCATGCCCCAGCTCGCGTCTGCCCGGGCTTTTGAGCGGGCTTGCTTCGCCGACGCAAAAGCCCGGGAAGTTGTAGTTAAACATAAATCTATCGCTGATCGGCTCAAGCTGCGTTAGGCTGTCGCTTAGCTGCGCGTCGCTATCGCCGCCCAGCGTAGTGACGACCAAAGCTTGCGTCTGCCCGCGCGTAAATAGGCAGCTTCCATGCGCGCACGGCAGGATATTTGTCTCGATACTGATCGGGCGCACCTCATCAAGCGCGCGTCCGTCGGCTCTTCGGCGATCCTCGATGATCTGCGTGCGGATGATGCCGCGCTTATACTTGCCGATGACGCTAGAGATCACCTCTTTGCTCCACTCGTTTTGCGCCGCGGCCTCGGTCGTCAAAATTTGATCCACGATTTTGTTTAGCTCGGTAGCGCGCTCGCTCTTTGCCATCTGATTGATCGCCGCTTTGACGGCGTCTTTGTAATTTGCGTCGATAAAGTCCGCAATATCCTCATCCTCGATCTCGGGCTTGTACTCTAGGCTCGCATCGGGCTTTTTAAGCGGCAAAAAAGCCTCTTCGTAGGCGCCCGAGCCTGCGCTTATCGCCTTTGCAGCAAAATCGATCGCATCCACCATCAGATCTTCGCTAAATTCATTCATCTGTTGCGCGCCGCCTCTAATCTGGGGCAGAGAGCGCATCTCAATCATCAAAAGCTCATCGCCGACGCCCGCTACGTAAAGATCGAGCGCGCTAGCTTTAAGCGCGGAGTTGCTCGGATTTAAGATGAAGCTTCCATTTTGATAGCCTATGCGCACGCCGCAAACGGGCGCTTTAATCGGGATGTCGCTAAGATACAGCGCCGCAGACGCCGCATTAAGAGCGACGACTTGCAGATCGACCTCGGGGTCCGCCGATAGCACGTAAACTACGATCTGCGTCGGATACGCATAGCCCTTCGGAAAGAGCGGGCGCAGCGAGCGATCTATGATGCGGCTGGTTAGCGTCTCAAAATCGCCCGGCTTGGTCTCGCGCTTGATGTAGCCTCCGGGGATTCTGCCTGCTGCGTACATCTTTTCGATATATTGCACGGTAAGGGGCAAAAAGTCCTCCTGCACCTGCGTCTCTTCGCGCGCTACGGTAGCGAGCACGACGGTATTTTTCACACGCAAAAGCGCCGCACCCGCGGCTTGCTTTGCGACCTTATTGATATCGAAAATTTCGGTATTGCCATTTACTTCAATTTTGCACTGCATTAATTTTCTCCTTGTTTTTGTTAGTCTCGTGAAACGGTAGATAAAGCGGGCATTTGTTTAAAATTTGCATTATCTCCTCCGCGCTTGAGAGCGTTTTTTCTTTGTAATAAAAATCCACGTTCACAAAATCTCTGATCTTGTGAACAGTATAAATTCCATCTACTAGCATGGCGATCTCGTCTGCATTATCGCTGCCGATAACGGGCGTGGCATAAAAGATCGCTTTGGCGTTTAAGCTTACGAGCGTCTTTATGCAAGTAAGTGCAGTCAGCCCGCTCTCACACCCCTCATCTACCAAGATGACGTTTTTTTTCTCTAAATTTCCCAAAAGCTCGCCCTTGCGAAATTTATACATGTTTTTTAAAATTTTCTCCTCATAAAGTCTGTTTGCCTGTCCGTAAACATAATCCAGGCTGATGCCAAAGCTTCGCACGAGCTCATCTACCATCACGATCTCTTGGGTTTCGCTTACGCACGCAATCGCACATTCAGGATTATTTGGCGCTAAAACGGGCTCTGTAAATAAAAACTCATAAGCAAGCCCTAGTTTTAGAGCAAGATGGTTTGCGATAGGAAGCGACTCCAGAGACTGGGCGATTATTAGAAAATTTTCGTTTTTGATCACGGTAGCGGGTAAAATTTCTGCGAGTTTCATCGCGGCGTCGATTTGGTTTTCAAACATCAGCTCAGCTCTAGGCGTCATTATTTTTCGCTTCCGTATTCGCTATTTACCGAAAAATCATACCCTACTCCGCCGAACGGATAGAAATTTACGAGAAAGTAAATTCCGCGCTCCTTGCTTGCTTTGCTGTAGCCCGTCGTACTAGTATTTTTAGGCTCGATATCCTCTTGATACACAAAAGAGTAATTCCAACACTTGCGCGTATGAGAAAGCCCCACGCGCCACATTTTAGAATAAGATCGCTCCAAGTCGTAATCCCAACGCCCAAAAATTTTATTATTCCTAGGCAAATTTACCGAAGCGTTTACGATGCCGTAGTTATCTTTCGTATAGCGTTTAGGCTCCATGCTTAGCTTTTCATATTCGTAAGCGTGACTAAGTCCAAAGCTAAAGTCGTCGTTGGAGTAGTTGGCGTAGGTATAGACCTTATCGAAGCTTTTATATTTATGCGAGTAGGTAAAGCGGTTTCCGATATTTAGCCCATTTGCAAAATACGCATCGATGCGGTGTTCTAAATCGTCGAACTCATGATCGTCGAAGTCATATCGCTGCTTGACGCTATGGCGTAAAAATTTACGTCCGTCTTCATTATAAAAAAACTGCGTCATACTTAAAGCTGCATTTTCGTGAGTGTATTCGTCACTAAGCTCGCTTAAGAAGTTATCCTCCCAATAAAGCGAGTCTTGCAAGTTACCTAGCCGCGAGCGATCTACTGCGCCGCGAGCAAGGTCGTATTTATACTGATGATACTTTAAAATTCTATCCTCGATGTCGCCTTGCTGCCAGCTTGGAATTCTAAAATCCGCCCTCCAGCTCATCGTATGATACAAGCTATCGTAAGCCCTGGCTACGTCGGTGTAGAGCGAAAGCTCGGTGTATTGATTAGCGTAGAAAGTGCTTTTATCCTCGCCAAGATCTCCGTTTGCGTAGTAGAATTTATCGTGCCAATCGATATTGGTCATATACACTCGCTCGGTAAAGGCGAAATTTAAATAATCCGCCAGTAGCGGCGTGCTTATACTAATCGGTACGTCAAACTCGTATTGACGAGCAGTCGCACCCTCCCATCTGGTGTAATTACGCGCCTTCGCATCAAGCGAATAGATCAAATTTGGCAGTCCCAAATCATTGCTAAATTTATGATATTGCAGCGTCGGAAGCTCTTGGACGGTATCTTCGTTGCGGAAGGTATTATCGGCGTTTAGCTTGCTTGTATCGATATAGTAGCGTCCGTAAGCGCCAAAATAGTGCTCGTCTGAGGTCAAATAATAATTCAGCCGTGAAGTTACGAGCGAGTTATCCGCATCGTTGCCAAGGCCTCCCTTTTGTTTGAGATCGTAATATTCCAGATCGTTTAACTGCGTAAAGTCGATCCATAAATTTTCGCGCAGATCGCCGTCTAGTAGATAGGTCGCAAGCTTGCTGCGATCGTATTGCACTTCAAAGCCGTGATGGCGCTCATTTTTGTATTCGAGGCGTTTTTGCGCTCGCGAGAAGTTATCGAAAACTCCACCTCTAATCTCGCCGTAAGAGTACGGGGATTCCGTAAAGCGAAAGGTACCGTAGGCGCCAAAGCCCCTTCTGCTGCGCACCTGCGGATCGAGCTGAAAATCCCAGCTATCGTAAGGCGCAAAATAGATCGGTTGCTTGTAGTAAATCCCCTCCTTGCTGATGTAGCCAGCCTCTGGAGGCAGTAGACCCGTGCGGCGCGTGCGATCAGTCGGGAAGCCGAAATACGGCAGATAGAGCACCGGCACGTCGCCCACGTAAAATCTCGGATTGAAAAGATGGAGGAATTTGCTCTCTTTATTGAGCATGCCGCTGCTAAATTTAATCCGCCAATCAGGATCGGTGACGTTGCAGCTAGATACGCTGGAGCCCTCCACGCGGTAATATTCGCTGTCGCTGCAGCTAGCGTCGTTTTGCATCCAAAGCTCGGAGTCCTTATCCATCATAAAATTTACGTCGGCTTGCTGCTTATCGTTTTTCAGATCGATTTTGACATGCTGCGCACGCGTGGTCTCGCTACTACCGCGCATTGCATTGACGTTGCCGAAAAGCTCGATGATGCCGTTTTGTTCGTCGTATGTAGCGCGATCGGCGGTGATGAAGTAGTCCTGCGAATACACCGTTACATTGCCGCTCGCCTCCGTCAAAAAGCCGTTTTTCTCGACATTATCTGCTATAAGCTCGACGTCTTGGACCTTTGCGCTCGCACTACTTGCTAAAAGAGCGCTAAAACTGAGCGCTAGAATTTTAAATTTTTTACTCTTTTTCAATCTCTACCACCAATGTTTTCGCCGCCATATCATGCAGGCTCTGACGCGAGTTCGTAAAAAGCGCCACCAAAAATCCCATATAAAAGATCATCTCGCTTATCAACCTAACCGCCGCGCGGATCGCTGCAGTAGCGATATCTATAGAGCTGCCGTCAGCGCGGACGCAGTAAATTTTAACCGCAAGCTTGCCTAGCGTCGCGCCGTATAGATAGACAAAAATCGCCTGATATAAAAATTTTATTATCGCGTAATGCAAAATGAATTTTGACGCGATCTTTTGTACCTCAAGATTGCTTCCGCTCTGCGCCGCTGCGACAAGCTCTGGCTCGTCGATAGCAAATAGCACGACCACAAAAAGCGTTACGCTCACCGCTTCGTCGATACTAAACGCAATTACGCGCTTGCCAAGCGGAGCGATGTTCAAATTTTATCTCTTAAGGCTTGATACGTGATATCGCGCCTATACTGCGCGCCGCTAAATTTTATATTTTCGCACAGCGCGTAAGCCGCATCGCGCGCCTGCTTTAGGCTCTGCGCGACGCCCACGCTTACCAAAACGCGCCCGCCGCTAGCGTAAATCTGCCCCTCCCGCTCGCTCACGCCCGCATAGCAGATATGCGCTCCCGCGGGAATTTCGCCCGTCTTGATCGGCTCAGGCTGCGAAGAACCGTAAGGGTAGCGCTCGCTAGCCATCACGACACCCACCGCAAATCGCTTTTTTAAGCTTATGCTGTTTAGCTTGCCTACGGCGGCGTTGTATAAAATTTCGCTCAAATTTCCGTCAATTAGCGGCATCAAAACCTCGCACTCCGGATCTCCGAAACGGACGTTGTACTCCAGCACATAAGGCTCGCCGCCCACGATCATAAGCCCCACGAACAGCACGCCGCAAAAGGGCGCACCCCGCCGCCTCATCCCTTTTAGCGTAGGCGCTACGATCTCGCTCTGTACTCTTTTTATCAGCGCGGTATCCGCCAAAGGACTTGGCGCATAAGCTCCCATGCCGCCGGTGTTCGGACCCAGATCGCCGTCAAGCAGCTTTTTATGATCCTGCGCTACGGGCAGACTTACGAAATTCTCCCCGTCGCAGATCGCAAAAAAGCTCAGCTCGAAGCCCTCTAAAAACTCCTCCACGACGACGCGCTTGCCCGCTTCGCCGAAACTTTCGCCGCTTAGCATATCCGCGGCGGCTTTTTTAGCTTCATCTTTGGAATTTGCGATGATGACGCCCTTGCCCGCGCACAGGCCGTCCGCTTTGACCACGACGCGACCGTCTAGGGTATCGATAAATTTTGAAATTTCGGATAGATCGTTGCTGCTTAGGAATTTTGCGGTTTTGATATGATTTCGCGCCAAAAAGTCCTTCATATAGGCTTTGGAGCCCTCAAGCTTCGCCGCAGCGGCGCTAGGACCGAATATGGCAAGACCTTGCGCTTTGAAAATATCCACGATACCTTTTGTAAGCGGCTCTTCGGCGCCCACAATGGTAAGAGCTATATCGTTGTTTTTGGCAAAGAGCGCGAGCTCATTAAAATCTTTTAAATCTAAATTTTTACCGAGCGCCTTCGTAGCGCCGTTTCCCGGAGCAAAATACAGATTTAAAACGTTTTTATCCTCGCGAAGTCTTAGCCCGATCGCGTATTCTCTACCGCCGCCGCCGATTATTAGGATATTCAATGAAGCCTCCGTAACGTAAAAAACCCAAGTGAGCGTTGCGTAAAAAGAATCGGCTCAAACAAAGCCAATCTTGCAACTAGGAAAAATCTCTAGGTCGCAACCCGTAACTTTAAAAAAGCTCGAGCCGAGCCGCGTCACACGGACCTCTCACGTCGTCGCTTATACAAATATGTTGAACCCTCATATAAAACGCTCTCGCTTCACCCAGGCTTGGGCAAAATTATAGTCTAAATTTGCTTAAACTATGGCAAAAGCGCCAGATCGACGCAGGATTTTATCGACATTCTTTCGCAGATTATCGGCTCGCAAAACTCGCTCAAAACGCTCGCCGTCGTCCTGCCGATACAGATCGCCCTGTAGCCCCCGTCCCAGCCGAAATTTGCGGTAAAGCCGCGGACGTTTTTAGGCGAGGTAAAAATCAGCGTGCTGCCTTGCGGCGGCTTTGCGGCGGCAGGCAGACTAAGGACGCAATTTTCATAGGCGATCACGCTTTGCAGCCGCACGCCGGCGCTAGATAGAATTTGCTCCAGCTTTGATACCGTCTGCCTCGCGCGCAGATACAGTGCGTCTCTGCCCCTTAGAAGCGGCGCGATCTCCGCGGCAAACTCGTTTCCGTGCCCGTGCCGCGCCGTATAAATGCCGCGAAATCCAAACTCGCGCGCAGCCGCAGCGCACGGCTCGCCGATAGCGTAAACGGGGGTATCTAAATCAGGCGAAATTTCATTAAATTTTATCGCCGCTACCGCATTTTTGGAGGTAAAAATTAGTGCGCCCGTCTGCGCAGGCAGGCTAAATTTGAGAAATTTTATCTCGCAGACCGCAAGCTGCCTCACCTGCGGATGATCAAATTTCGTATTAGACACCAAATATATCAAAACGCCCTCCAAAATATTTAAATTTACTTTGATTCAGCCTCACTCCTACCTCCACGACGCGTAGAAACAAAGAAAATATTATTTGATTTGCTTCGACTTAATTCTACTCCGAGCCGCCCTTTTTGCCTGGGCAAAACCGCCTGTCTGACCTGCCTACGCTTATTTAGTCACGCTTAAGCAGTCTAGCGGCGGCACGCTTTTTTAAAATTTTATCTCACTGTCTAAATTTGCAACCAAGCACTCCACTTTGCGCCGGCTCGGTCTTTTAAATTTAACTTTATAGCCTCAGGCGCCTTCTCTAAAGCCAGCTTAGGACGCGCCGCCGTTCTTAAATTTTACTTAGCGGGTCGCGGCAAGCACTTAAAACACTGTCGAGAGGCCCGCTCAGGACACAGCTAACGCGCCGCCGCTCACTAATCCCGCCTAGCCCGTGTATGCATCCACACAGATCGCCGAAGTTTCAAATTTAAAGACACGATCGCAAAATTTCAAAATTTTGCCGCTTAAATTTTGAAACACTTAAAATTTCATCCTCGCGCTTAAAAAACTCCGCTAGCGTGCTATTTTTTATTGCACTCTTTTTCGTTCTCATCGCCCCGCCGAGCTCAATGAAAAATGCCCGTCCTCGTCCGCTATATACTCGTAAAGCTCGCGCGCGTTCAAATTTGGCTCCTTAAATTTAGCCCTTTCAGCCACCCGTTTAAAATTTCAATCTGCGCCGCCACGCTCTCGTTCGCCGTACCTCCTTGCGACTTGCGCGCCTCCTTAGAAGCGTTTAGATCAAGAAATTTAACCGCACCCGCGCCCAAGCTTTCATCCACGCTTGCAAGCTGCTGCGCATTTAGCTCGCTCAAATCCAGGTCCAAATTTTCAGCATACGCCACGGCCTTGCCCGTGATAAAGTGCGCCCGGCGAAAGGGCACATTTTTCTCCCGCACGAGATAGTCCGCCAGATCGGTTGCAGTGAGGTGCCCGCGGCGCGTCATTGCGAGCATATTTTGCTCGTTAAATTTAGCCGTTTTTAACATCTGTTTTAAAATTTCAAGGCTCGCAAGCGCAGTGGAAACGCTGTCAAAAACGCCCTCCTTGTCCTCTTGCATATCCTTGTTGTAAGCTAGCGGCAAGCCCTTCATCACCGTTAGCAGCGCGACGAGATTGCCGTTTACGCGCCCAGTTTTGCCGCGGATGAGTTCGGCGACGTCGGGGTTTTTCTTCTGCGGCATGATCGAGCTACCCGTGCTGTAGGCATCGCTGATCGTGACAAAGCCAAACTCCTGCGAGCTCCACAAGATAAGCTCCTCGCACAGGCGCGACGCATGCGTCATCAGCACGCTTACGTTAAACAAAATCTCCAGCGCGAAGTCGCGGTCGCTGACGCTGTCCATCGCGTTTGGCGTCACTCCCGCAAACCCCAGCTGCTGCGCGACTAGCTCGCGATTTATCGGATGCGGCGTGCCGGCAAGCGCGGCGGAGCCTAGCGGGCAGAGGTTGTTTCGCTCGCGTGAGCTAGCAAAGCGCTCGTAGTCGCGGCGAAACATAAACGCGTAAGCTAGCAAATGATATGCAAGGCTCACGGGCTGAGCGTGCTGAAGGTGCGTGTAGCCGGGCATCAGCGTGTCTGCGTGCTTGCTAGCTATATCTCGCAGAGCCTCTACTAGCTCGCGGATTTTTTCGGCAACCTGAGCGCCGCTTTTAAGCACGTAGAGGCGAAAATCAAGCGCGACCTGATCGTTTCTGCTGCGTGCGGTGTGCAGCCTGCCGCCAAGATCGCTTCCGATGAGCTCGCTTAGGCGCTTTTCGACCGCCATGTGGATGTCCTCGTCGGCGGTTTTAAACTCAAATTTACCGCTTTTTATCTCCTCAAACACGGCGTCAAGCCCCGCGATGATCTTTTCGCTCTCGTCAGGCTTTAAAATCCCGCAGGCGCCGAGCATCCGAGCGTGCGCCTTGCTGCCTGCGATATCCTCCTGCCAAAGCGCCCTATCAAAGCCGATCGAGGCGTTAAACTCCTCCAAAAGCGCCGAACTCGCCTCGCTAAAGCGCCCTTCCCACATTTTTTTCACGCTCGCTCCTTCGTTTAAATTTTCGGTGATTTTATAAAATTTAAGCTAAAATAGCGCAAAATTTCGGCCTTTTGAGAGGAAAAACAATGATAGAGATGTTTTTATGCTCCTATTTTGCGGGCGCGGCGACGCTTTTTGAGGATTTTGCCGGGCAAAATATCCGCGCTAAAGAGGTGCTTTTTATCCCGACCGCCGCAAACGTAGAGGAGTACCGAGACTACGTGGACGAGGCGAAAGAGGCGTTTGCCAAAATGGGCTTTACGCTTCAAATTTTAGACATTTCAAAAGCGAGCGAGGCCGAAGCGAAGGCAAAGATCAGCGCAGCGCAGGTGCTTTACGTAAGCGGCGGCAACACCTTTTATCTTTTGCGCGAGCTTAAAAAGAAAGGTCTAGCAACCCTCATCGCAGATCGCGTCCGAAGCGGCGAGCTCATCTACGTGGGCGAGTCGGCGGGCGCGATGATCGCCGCACCCAGCGTGGAGTACGCGGGCGTGATGGACGATGCGGGCGAGTACGGGGCCGCGGCGCAAATGGGGCTTGATCTGGTTAAATTTTACCCAGTGCCGCACTACGGCGAGGAGCCTTTCGTGCAAAGCGCGGCTAAAATTTTAAAAGCTTACGGCGGCAAGTTAAAATTAGTGCCGATAAATAATGCCGAAGCGATCGCGGTGCACGGGGATAAATTTGAAATTTTGAGGCGGTAAATTTAAACGCACAGCGTTCTAAAAGCGCGTTAAATTTAGAAAAACGGTATCTGAAATTTTACGCGCTAAAGCCTACGTAAAATTTTAAAATTTAAAACGGCGATGTCTGAAAAACGAGCCGAAAATGCTGCGGCAGCGAGCTCAATTTAACCGCCGCGAGCGCCAAATTTAAAAGCAAAAGCGAGCAAATTTTAAGCTTAAGGAGCGTTTATGGATTATTTCAAGCCATTTTTTGTAAAGATCGCAGACCGCGCCAGAGATGACGATCATACGAGCGCGCATGATCAGATCATCGCGCCGCTACTGCAAAATGCGCTCGCCGCCTACGTCTATAACGGGCGCAAAGATAGCATCGTGGGGGCATTCGGTAGCGTGGAGCACCCGCTAAACTTGAGCGAGTTTAGTTTCCTCGTGCGCGAGCGGGGCAAATTTCGCTTCGATCTTTCGCGCGAATGCGTAAACGGCGCCGAGATTTTTTGGAACGCTTGCAGTTTTAGGCGCGGCTCGGTTATTATTTTGCTCGAGGGAGAGTTTGATCCGGCGCCTATTTTGCGCCGCTGCGCCGAGATAAGCATAGACGAGACGCCCAATATGGGCAACAGCCCCGCGGCGACCAAGCTTGCTAAGCGCGCGATGAGCGAGGGACAGATCGCCGTGCTTTTTAGTGCTTCGAATGGGATAGAGTGGATGGATATCTACGCTCCTGAGGCGGTGCAGGCTAAAATTTTAAAACTTGCGGATGAGATAAACGGGGATGAAATTTAAAAGCCGAGCTCTACATTAAATTTTACGCTAAACAGGCATTATGCGCCCCTGTGCGCGCAGACAAAAGTAGAGGTTGCGAAATAGGCCTCGTGCCTATCGCCCTCTGCGCCTTGCCAAAAGATAAAACAAAATGATCGCCGCTAAAATCGCCGCGATTGCGGCGTAAATTTTACCTATGCCGCCGTAGCTTTTGGAGCTGTCGCTTAGATACAGATTTATTATCGCACCGTTGTCTGTCGAAATTTCAAGCTTTGCGCCCTTTGCACCGTTTAGCTTTACGCGCAGCATATTTGCCGCGGGGCTTGAAATTTCGGGCTTATCCATAAAAGAGTAGCTGGTTTTGTAGCTTTTCATCAAATCGTTGCAGTCTTTGGGGGCTACGAATATATCGTAAAACGCGCCGTTTTTCACGCTCAGATTTTCTCCGCCTTGCACGACGAAGTATCTAAATTTGGGTGCCTGCGTGATGAACTCCCACCGTAGCGTCTTTTGCTTACCGCCCTGCTCGTAATTAAACTCCGCGCCGTATTTGGTGTCAAATTTAAAAACCTCTCTGCTGAAAAGCACGAACTGCCTATCGCTTAAAATAGCGTTAGGATCGGAGTTTTTGTCTAAAATTTTGACGTTTTGAAGCTCCCTGCCGCCTTCGTAAATTTTAAAACTTTTCATCGCTACGGGCGGCCCCTCGGCATTAAATTCCACGCTTACGGGATTTGCGGTGATTTTGCACTCGGGCATGGGATCTGGAATTTCATTGCTGAAAAACGCAAGCGCGGGCTCGTCGTTCGGGTAATATACGTAAGCTCGCGAGTTCAGCGCAGTGGCGCTTTTGAACTTATCCTCTCTCATGCGTAGCGTTTCGTTTTTACACATCCCAAGTAGAAATTTGCCGCTTCCTTCGTCGTTTAAATTCCGCGAGCAAAAGGCGTTGAGGCGCGAATTTCCCATCTCAAAAACGTAACTACTTTTTTTGCCGTGCTCAAAATAGCCGATGCCGATCTCATCCGAGGCGAAATCCAAAAATGCAAATCTATGGTAAATCGCGCTTAAAAGCCCGTCGATCGCGCTTTTAAGATCGCTTGAGTTATAGGATAAATTTTCCCGTACTGCGGCATTATAGCCTGCATAAAAAGCGCGCTTTGACGGATTTTCGCCCGTAAAATTCGGCTTGCCCGGGCTCTCGTCGTGCGACATCGCCTCGTTTGCGACGACATATTTTGCGTGATTAAGCGCGGAGATATTTAAAATTTCATTCTGCGAAAGCTGATTTAGCCCCGATTTTGCGCGCACATTGTTAATGTAGCTTAGCGGATCGTCGTAAAAGGAAAAGCCGCTCATCGCAACGAGCGGCTGTTTTAAATTTGAGGGGGTGTTTTCGCATGCGGCAAAAAGCGCGCAGATCGCCCCAAGACCCAGGAGCCTAAGCCGTAGGGCCCGCTTTGGCAAACTCGACCCCCTCTTTTACGTCCTCGTAGCGTTTGAAATTCTCTTCAAACATCTTTGCAAGCTTATCGCGCGTGATCTTATATTCCGCCGGGTGCGTCCATGTATTGATCGGATTTAGCAGCTTCGTCTCGACGCCTGCGAGTTCTTTTGGGATCGCTAGGTTAAAAATACCAAAATTTTCAAATTCGCACTTTTTGATGCTACCGTCAAGGATCGCGTTTATGCATGCGCGAGTGGCTTTGATGCTCATTCGCTTGCCCACGCCGTACGCGCCGCCGCTCCAGCCCGTATTTACGAGATAGACGCTGACGTTGTGCTTGTCGATCTTTTCGCCTAGAAGCTTAGCGTAAACGGTCGGGTGCAGCGGCATAAACGGCTCGCCAAAGCACGCGCTAAATGTCGCCACCGGCTCGGTGATGCCGCGCTCGGTGCCCGCGACTTTTGCCGTATAGCCGCTTAGGAAATAATACATCGCCTGCTCTTTAGTAAGCTTTGCGACCGGCGGCAAAACGCCGAATGCGTCGGCGGTCAGGAAGATTATGTTTTTCGGATGGCCGCCCGCAGAGCTTGGCTCGTAGCCCTCGATATGATAGATCGGGTAGCTGACGCGAGTGTTTTCGGTCTTACTGCCGTCTTTGTAGTCCACGACGCCCACCTCGTTGGCGACCACGTTTTCAAGCAACGCGTCGCGTTTGATCGCGGCGTAAATTTCAGGTTCGCTGCTTGGGTCTAAATTTATGCACTTCGCGTAGCAGCCGCCCTCGAAGTTAAATATCCCTTCATCGTCCCAGCCGTGCTCATCATCGCCTATCAGCTTGCGATTAGGATCTGTAGAAAGTGTCGTTTTTCCCGTACCGCTTAGGCCGAAAAATAGCGCCGTGTCGCCCTGCTTGCCCACGTTTGCCGAGCAGTGCATCGACATCTTGCCCGCAAGCGGGAGCCAGTAGTTCATCATCGAAAAAATTCCCTTTTTCATCTCGCCGCCGTACCACGTGCCGCCGATAACCGCGACATTTTCCTCGACGTTAAAGATAACGAAAACGTCGGAATGCAGCCCGTCGCTCGCGTAATCTTCGTTTTTGCATTTGCACGCGTTGTAAACGACAAAATCAGGATGAAATTCCGCTAGCTCGCTCTTGCTTGGGCGGATGAACATATTTTTTACGAAATGCGCCTGCCACGCGACTTCGGTTACGAAGCGCACGTTTTTACGGCTGGATTTGCTCGCGCCGCAATAGGCGTCTTGGATAAAGATTTCCTTGCCGCTTAGCTGAGCTTTAGCTTTGGCTAAAAGCTTATCGAAAAGCTCTTTTGAGATAGGCTGATTTATCTTGCCCCAGGCGATGTATTTTTGGCTCGGGTCTTGTTTTACGAAGTACTTGTCCTTGGGGCTGCGACCCGTAAAGATGCCCGTATCGACCATAAAGGTGCCGTTGCTTGATACGTGCCCCTCGCCTCTTGCCTTTTCAAGCTCAAAAAGCTCGTCGTAGCTTAGGTTGTGATTGATTTTTTTGATATTTTTAAGACCTAGTTTATCCAGATCGTTCGGAGTTGTCATTTTGCGTCCTTTTTAAATTAAATTTTGATAAAAGATTGCGCTATTATAGCTTAAAATTTAGGTGAGCTCGCTTAAGCACCGAGGATTGTCGCCATGAAATTTAGGCGGGAGCGCCGCCTAAATTTTAGAGCTTATCTTAAAATCGCGAGCACCTGATCGGCATCGACCGTATCGCCTTGAGCGATCAAAATTTTATCGATTATGCCGTCACGTGGGCTTTCGATATTTATCTCCATCTTCATCGCTTCAAGAACGATGACATTCTGCCCCGCCTTAACAGCGTCGCCTTCCTTTATTAAAATTTTAAATACGTTGCTAGGAAGCGTCGCTTTTATATCGTTATCGTCCGTACCACTTCGCGCGTCAGCAGTGGGCTGCTCGCCGGCGGAGCCTTGCGGCTGCGGCTTTGCGGGCGCTGAGGTATCGAAGCTGACGTCGTATCGATCGCCGTTTACGAGCACGTTTTGCCCGGCGAATTCTACGCTGTAAATTTTGCCGTTAATCTTAACGTCAAATTTGCCATTTTTAGAAATACCGCTTTGATGGCTTGCGGCAGGTGCTACGTCCTCTTTTTTGCGGATCATCACCTTGCCCTCGCCTTTTAAAAACGCGATGCCCTTTTCTTTGCACGCAAGCGCGATAAATACGTTCTCCTCACTAGGCTCGATGCCCTGTTCGCGTAGAATCTTCTGCGCATACGCGACGCTCTTGCTCTCGTCGGCATCGGCGATATCTACGGCGTGTTTGGTCGTAGGCTGTAGTCCCAGCTGCTCCGCCGCCATCTTAATCACGCCTTCGTCGGGTTTAACGGGCGTTTTGCCGAAATAGCCTAGCACCATCTTGCCGTAGCCCTCGGCGATCTTTTTCCACGGACCGAACATTACGTTGTTAAACGCCTGCTGGAAATAAAACTGGCTAACCGGCGTCACGCTCGTACCGAAACCGCCCTTTTCGACGACCTCGCGCATAGCCTTGATGACGGCTGGGAATTTGTCTAAAATTTTATTATCGCGCATCATCTGAGTGTTTGCTGTAAGCGCGCCTCCCGGCATCGGCGAAAACGGAATGAGCGGGCTTACCTGCGTAGCCTCGGGCGGCATAAAATAATCCTTCAAGCACTCGCCCAAAACCTCTTCGTATTTTAAAATTTTCTCTGCGTCTAGCCCCAGATCGAAATTCTGCCCCTTCGTCGCGTGCAGTAGCGTGAGGATGTCCGGCTGGCTCGTGCCGCCGCTTACGGGATGCGCGGCAAGGTCGATGCCGTCCACGCCCGCAACGAGCGCAGCCTGATAGCATGCGACGCTAACTCCCGCCGTCTCGTGTGTGTGCAAGCGGATATGCACCCCGTCGCCTAAAATTTTACGCGCGCGCTTGATCGTCTCATAGACCTTCTGCGGGCTGCTGGTACCGCTTGCGTCTTTGAAGCAGACGCTGTCGAACGGGATCTGCGCGTCTAAAATTTGACGCAAAATTCTCTCATAAAACGCCGCATCGTGTGCGCCGCTACATCCCGGCGGCAGATCCATCATCGTAACCACGACTTCGTGTTTAAGGCCGTGACGATGTATGCACTCGCCACTAAATTTTAAATTTTCCACATCGTTTAGCGCGTCGAAATTTCTAAT
The DNA here is from genome assembly GCF_938017615.1 of uncultured Campylobacter sp. Taxonomy (GTDB): domain Bacteria; phylum Campylobacterota; class Campylobacteria; order Campylobacterales; family Campylobacteraceae; genus Campylobacter_B. Next base: position 25,435 of record NZ_CALIJA010000029.1, read on the forward strand.
CGTCGTCGTGCCATGTTTGGCAAAAAGCTTGGCGTGCAGATCGATGATCTCGCGGCTGCCGGTATCAAGCGTGACGGTATTTACGCCGCGGCTAAGGGTCTGCAGGTTCGCCTCAGGTCCCACGATGCTTCTAAATTTATCCATCATCTCAAATGCATCTTCGTTTAGGTAAAAATACAGGCTCTGAAACCGCGCGCCGCCGCCGAACTCGAAGTGCGTGATGCCGGCGTCTTTGGCCGCGCTAACGGCGGGCAGGAAGTCCTCCATCGCCACGCGCGCGCCGAAAACCGACTGAAATCCGTCGCGAAAGGTCGTATCCATAACGTCGATAAGCTTTTTAGCCATTTTTAGCTCCTAGGTTAAATTTAGCGTGAATTTTAATATTTCTAGCCTAAAAAAGCTTTTAAACCAAAAACCCCCGGAAAGATTGCGAGCGTTAATAGCACTAGAATTTGCAATAAAATAAAAGGCAGTACGCCCTTGTAAATATCCGTGGTATGGATTTGCGGAGGCGTTACACCCTTTAAGAAAAATATCGAAAATCCAAACGGCGGCGTCATAAACGACGTTTGTAAATTTACAGCGATTAAGATCGCAAACCACACAGGATTGATATGCAAAGACTCTACTATCGGCAAAAGTATTGGCAAAATGATATATGAAATTTCGACATAATCGAGAAAAAACCCAAGTACTATGATAACTACCATCGTAAGCGCGATAAATCCCCATGCTTGACCGGGCAGATTCTCCATAAAATTTTTTACGACCTCATCTCCGCCCGTGTAAGAAAAAATCATCGAAAATGCCGTGGCGCCCATCAAAATCATAAAAACCATGCCCGAAATTTTAGCGGTATTTTTTAGCGCGTCATAGATCAGCCTAAACGAAAACGTGCGGTACAAAACAGCTAGCGCTATCGCGCCCAAGCAGCCTACCGACGAGCTCTCCGTAGGCGTAGCGATGCCCGCAAAAATAGATCCCAAGACTAGCAAAATCAGCACAAGCACCGGCACGACGTTTTTAAGCGCGATAAAAATTTGCTTTGATTTGCTAAGTCCCTCTAGCGGCGGAACAGGCGGCGCATAATCTTTGCAAATATATGAAATAATCGCAATATAAATCACGTAAAAACCCACTAGCACGAGCCCAGGAATAACTGCTGCAGAGAAAAGATCGCCTACAGAAACCGAAAGTATATCGCCTAAAATAATCAGCACGATCGAGGGCGGGATAATCTGCCCAAGCGTGCCTGCGGCAGCGATGGTGCCGGTAGCTAGGGGCTTATCGTAGCCGTATTTCATCATCACGGGCAGGCTGATGACGCCCATAGCGATGACAGTCGCACCCACGATGCCCGTCGTAGCCGCAAGTAACGCGCCTACCAAAACAGTGCTGATCGCCACGCCGCCTCGTACGCCGCCGAATAAAAATGCCATCGACTCTAATAAACGCTCCGCAAGGCGAGTCTTTTGCAAAATCATACCCATCAAAATAAAAAGCGGCACCGAAATTAGCAGCTGATTTTCCATAATCGAGTAAATTCTATTAGGCATCAGTGAAAAAAACTGCCTACTCATATCCTCGAAAGCTTCGGTTAAAATTTCAAAGCCTTGCGCATAATCCCATGCCTCACTAAGTCCGTAGATAAAGCCAAAAATCACCGCCACGGCGCCGAACGTAAACGCAACGGGAAAACCGAGTAGCAGCATAAAAAGTGCCGCCGCAAACATCACTATGCCTATCATAGCTCGCCACCTTTTATCTTGCCATGGCAAAATTCCGCCCAAGAACGAAAAGCGTAAAATTTATAGAATTTTAAATTTAAGCTCATTCTGCCCTCACACACTCTGTGCGCCCGAAGAATTCCCACTAAGAAATTCCGAGCCTTTGTTTTCCCTAACATCAAGCAAGGCATTAATATTTTTAGTCAAAAATCCAAATGCGTAGATAAATAAAAACGCATAGCTAAGCGTGATTGCGGACTTGATGATCCAAAGATGCTGCATGCCGCCGGGATTGGCGCTGACCTCATGGCTCGTATAAGCCTCGCTCACGTAATCGATCGAAAAAAATGCCACGAGCGCCACGAATGGCAAAATGAAAAATATCGTGCCTAAGATATTTATGAGCGCTTTTGCAGTGGGACTAAATTTTTCGTAAAAAATATCCACGCGAACGTGGGCGTTTTCTTTAAGCGCATAGGTCACACCGAATAAAAACATCGCCGAATATAGCCACCACGTAAGTTCTTGCATAGCGACGGAATTTGCGGCTGGAAAAAGATAACGCGCCACAACATTGTAAAAAACAACTATAACTAAAAGCGCCAAAAATACGATACTTAATACGCCTAAGATATTTGCGAACGCATCAAAAGCTCTTTCTAATTTGCGTAAAAAACCCTTCAAAATTTTACCCTTTGCTTGAAATTTTTGCTATAAAGGCTGGGATTTTAGCAAAAATATCTGCAATTTATTATAAAATTATGCACGGAAAGGATTTTTATGATTTTAAAATTTCAAAACAAATACTCTAAAAGATTTCTCGTCTTTTGCGCTATCTGGGCGATTTTTTGGCTAGCATTTTCATATTTTTTCTTGCAAAAATTCCTTTTTATCTATCCGGAAAGCTTTAGTATTCACGTGAGATTAGCACTTTGCGCCATAGCGCTAGGAACGGTGATTTTAGCGGTTTGCGGCAAGAGCGTTTACGGCGCAATCTGTGGATATGCGGTGTGGTTTTACGGCGCGGCGCTAGGATTTGCCTCGTCGTTAAATTTAGCCAAAATCCGCGTCGTACTGCGCGAAGACAGCGAAATGGGAGGGATAAGCGGCTGCGGCGGAGCGGTGAAATTTTTAAATTTCGATCTAAGCGCGGTGCCGATTTTTAAGCCGTTTAACAGCTGCGCATTCGACATACCGGCAGTACCAACTGATGTAACGCTAGAGGGGCTGCAAGCTAAGCTAACGGCGCTTTATAGCGGAGGCTGGTATCTGTTTCCAGCAAGTAAAAGCGTGGATCTGGCGCAATTTTGGAGCTTTATCTTTATATTTTTCGCAATTGTTTGGATGATTGGAATTTTTCTTGGATTTATAAATAAAAAGGCGCAGAGATAGTCCCCGCGCCAAAGAAGCTCTATTGAATAATCAATAAAGCGTCGGATGAGTAGACAGCATTTATATTCTTTAACCCCGGCATCTCCCATACGTGAGCACATAGGCCATCTGTACTCTTTTTAAGAGTAACCTTATTTTTGCTATCGACAGTGTATGTAGCACAAACCTTATTCTTTGCGGTAATAGGATTTTTAACATTCGTCATGTTATTAAAACCTGTCGTGCTATTATCATACTCGCCTTGCGAAGTATAATAAGCCATTAGATCAGTCAGTGATGTAGATACGTTCTGCGCTGCTCTAACGACTTCCGCATCATCACGCGTAGCTGCTAGTTTTGGAATGGCAATTGCCGCCAAAACACCTAAAATCACGATCACGAAAATTAATTCGATCATAGTAAAGCCCTTCATGTTTTTATCCTTTGATAAAAAATTTTTGGACTTATATTATAAGACGTTTACTATAAATTTAGCTTAAAAGTTCTTTGCGAATTCTAACATTTCAGATAAATTTTTCATCGCATTCGCGCCGACCGCCAAATAATGGTTATTTATCAGGCTTTTTCCGTTATAGAGCGGTGCCTTCATCGTCTTTAGATCCACTACCGCTCCGCCGCTTTGATGCAGCAAAAAATCTCCCGCGGCGATGTCCCAAAGCGAGCAATCGCTAAATCTCGCATACGCGCTCGCACCCCCCTCGGCTAAGATGCAAAATTTTATCGCAGAGCCTTTGCGCACGAGCTGCATTTTAAATTTTTGCGCGAATTGCGGATATTTCTCGGATTTGCTATGGCGGCCGTGCATGAAGATTTGCGGCGCACTAGCGGGGCAAGCGAGCAGCGCGCCGTTTTTATAGACTCCGCCGCCATTTGAGCTATATATGTCGCCGCTTATTGGTATGCTGATCACTGCTAAAATTGGGCGCCCACGCTCGATCAACGCGATGCAGACGCAAAACTCGCCGTTGCGCGCGATAAACTCCTTCGTGCCGTCCAGCGGATCTATCAGCCAAAATCTCTCCTCGCTCATGCGCCGCTTGCTATCCAGCACGCACTCTTCCGAGCAGATCGCGATGCCGCTAGGCTCCAGGGTGCTCATTATCACATCGTTTGCCGCAAGATCGGCATTCGTAAGCGGCGATTTGTCCGCTTTGACGAAAACATCAAATTTGTCGTAATTTTGCATTATCGCGGCGTTTGCCTTTTTTGCGGCATCTATTGCAAGCGCCAAAAGCTCATCCAAGCCCACTTTCGCTCCTTAAATTTAACGGTGATTCTATCAAATTTAAAATTCCAAATCTATAAATTTACGCAAGCAAAA
>NZ_CALIJA010000030.1 GCF_938017615.1 uncultured Campylobacter sp.
AGCGGCGAAATCCAAGTAGGCGCAGCTTTGCTTACTGCCGCTAAATTTTAAATTTAGCGGCCAACTTTGTAAATTTTACGGCGAGCCGCCTAAATTTAAAGATTAATTTTAAAGCCTGCCGCGCAATTTCGTCGCCAGCGCTGCGCCGATTTTTTCGTAGCCCTCTTTTTGCAAGTGGATTTCGTCGGGGCGGATCAGCCCGCGCTCGCGCCAGCCGCGCCAGCCGCCATCCTCATCCATAAGACCGGCTATGTCGTAAAACATCGCCCCTTCGTCTCGCGCTAAATGCGCCAGCACCTCCGCAGCGCGTGAGGCGTTTGGCACTTTAGGGCTTCGCGGCGGCGCTACGAGCAGGATTTTCGCACCGGGAGCTGCGGAGCGAACGGAGCGAAGCAGCCCACGGACGCTTTGGTAGAATTTTTGCTCGTCAAATTTCGGATCCATCGCATCGTTTGTGCCATAAGCGATGACTACGAGATTGTATCTAAGTCCTGAAAAATCCCTACCAAAGGCATCTGCACCCCATTTTTCGTAGAGGTTGCTAAACGCGCCGTTGCTCGCGCAAGAGTCTGCAAAGCGCGCGTTTTTACGGTAAATTTTATATCCTCCAAGCTCTGCTCCATCACGCAGCGATCGAATTTCGATAGGAAATCTAAGTCGCAGCTTAGAATACTCCCATTTCTGCGGCACTTCTTGCGAAATATACGCGCTTAGCCCACTTGCATCGCGCACGCGAAAAATCTCGCCGCCCTGATCCGATTTATGCAAAATTTCGACGTAAAAATCGCCGCTAAGCTGCTTTAGCTCCAGTCGCACATTAGCGCCCTTTTTGCCGGTAGCGATCACTCCGCATAGTGGGAAATCGGGGTCTTGCTCGGTGCGGGATGAGATTACATTAAAGCCGCTTTGCTTAAATTCTATATTTTCGCTTTTGTGATATTTAGGCATCATTGCAGGCACGAAGCCGACGCTGTTTTGCACGAAAAAACCATGTCTGAAAGCATCTATCAGCGCGTCGCTTCCTAAATGCGAATCGCCAAAAAATTTCACTCCAAAGCCCGCAGAGCTTTTTGTATTTGCGGAATTTATGCCGCGGACGCCTGCGTTTGCCGCGCATCCGCCCAATAATGCGGCAAATAAAATCACTATAAATTTACTCAACTTCAATCCTTGATAAAATTTCTTTCGCTACCGCTTCGCAACCCTCTTTGCTCATATGAATGCCGTCGTCTTGGCGCACGCGCACGAGCTTGGAGCCACTTTGCAGATAGGTTTTATAGACGCCTTTTTCGCACACCAGCGGGGTTGTTTGCATAAAATACCCGCCAAGCGCCATACTGACGTCGGCATATATTTGATTTAGCAGCTGCGTTTTCTCCTCAAAATCCGGCTTTTGCATACACGGCATCGCTAGCCACAGCACTCCCGCGCCGTGCGAGTGCGCCGTATCGTAGATCTCGCGCACTCTTGAGGCGTAAAACTCCCGCCAGCGCGGCGTTTTAATGCCGTAGGTCTTGCCGCCCGCGCGGTACTCCCAGACGTCATTGGCGCCCAGCAGCACGACTACGAGCTTAACGCCGCCATTCTCTCTAAGCGCGGTATCGAGCGTCTTTTGCCAGTCGAAAGATTTCTTACTCGCAAGCCCCGTAGATTGCTTGCTAAGATCGATCACCCTTAGACTTCGCTTCGGGAAAAATTTCTTAGCGTTCATCCCCACGTATTGCATCAGACTATCACCCATAAAAAGCACCTCATCGCCTGCATTTAGGCGGATTTTGCCATCGTCGCTAAGCGAAATTTTAGCATCAAACTCTGCGGAGCTTTGCGTCGTTAAATTCTGCTCCAAAGCCTGCGAAGCAGGGAGTTGAGAATTGGAATTTTCGCCGCTTTGCAAGGTTGCGCTTGCCGTGACGGGATTTTGCGACTCAGCGGAGCTGTGCGGCACAGAGCTTGTTGTAGTCTGGCTTTGTGGCACGGAATTTTGCGAAGTAGAATTTTGAGGGATGGAATTTTGTTCGTAAGGCTCCTGCGTAGAATCGCGCGTCTTTGAATGATGCATAGAATTATTTAAGGCAGAATTATTCTTTGCAGCATGGGCTTGCGGCTTGCTACCTTGCGACTTAACGCTTTGCGAAGCATCGTGATCTCGCACCCCCATGCTTTGCAAAGCTTGATTTTCCGCCATACGATCTTGCGCAGGTTTTTTAAAATTTTTGCTTCCGCTATGCGGACTTGCGTCCTCATCCTTGCTAAGATCCTCGCCTTTGATACGCTGCTCTAGCTTATCTGCGACATTTGCAATCTTTTCGTAGATCTCTCCACCTACGCGAAACGGCGAGCGGCGCAGCCATTCTTCTAGCCCAAAGTCATCGTGAAATCGCTGCTCCAAATAATAAAGCAGCGAGCCTTGCATAAAAAATGCCGAGAAAAACAGCGCAAAAAGCAGAGTCGAAACAAACCTAAGCATCTAAAATCCTGCGTAGATGAAATTTGGAATTCCGCTTGGCATCAGCGCGAAAATCAGCGTGAAGATCATGCCGAGCACGAGAGCTTTAGGTAAAAACGGCAGCTCGGCAAAAAGCGCGATCAAAGTATCTTTAAGAGCTGAAATTTTAGGATAAACAAAAATCCCCGCTAAAATCACCGCAAGCACCGCTAGCTCGCTAATATCTCCAAAAGCTCGCGCGCGGGCAAAAGCACCCAAAATCGCCGCCGCATCCGGAAGGGAATTGGCGAAAAAAATCCAAGCGAAACTTACAAAAATATAGGTACAAAATAGTGCCAAATACGGATTTAGCGGCTTTACGCCCACTTTGGCAAGACATTTTAAAAATACAAGCGCCACTCCATGCAAAAGCCCCCAAATCAAAAAATTTAATCCCGCACCGTGCCAAATGCCCGAGAGCGCAAACGCGATTAGCAAATTTACGCAGGTGCGCGCAAAGCCATTGCGCGAGCCACCAAGCGGAATATAAATATAATCGCGTATAAACGTGGATAAACTGATATGCCAGCGATCCCAAAACTCGCCTAAATTCTTAGCCGCATAGGGCATATTAAAATTCTGCGGCAGCTTAAAGCCCATCGCAAGTCCAAGCGCACGCGCCATATCGATAAAACCGCTAAAATTCGTATAAAGCACCACGCCATAAAGCAGCAGTGCAGCTAGAATTTGCGCCGCGGAGAACTCAGGCTCATCGCCGTAAACGCCCGAAATCACATCGCTATAATACGCGCCCAAATAGCCGCTAATAAGCAACATCTTAACTAAGGCAAAAATTATAAGCACATAAATTTCATCGGCATTGCCAAAGTGCTTGAAGCGATCAAACTGCGGCAGTACTGGCTCTATCCTCTTTGCTGCGCTAGCGCGTCCGATAGGACCCATCACGACGCTGGGGAAAAATGCTAAAAAGCACGCCAAGCTCAAAAAGCCCTGCTCGCCGCATTCGCGCCTATAAACCGAGACGAAATAGGTGATCGACATAAAAACATAATATGAAATTCCAAGCGGAAACGCCACGCTATCAACGGCACCTAGGTGCAGCGCGGCAAGCACGGCATTGAAAAACTCCCTGACGTAGCCATAATATTTAAAAAACGCGAGAAAAAATAAGCCGCCAGCAACCGCCGCAAGCATCACTGCGCGTGCCTTCGTAGTGGGTAGTGGGAGCTGCTTCGCTAACCCCGCTTTTTGCACCTGCTTTGCTATGCCAGCTTGTTTTGTTACACCCATCTGCTTGGTTGCCACTTTACGCGAGAGCTTTTTCTTATGCGAAGACTGCTTTGCGGGCGGTATGGCTTTTGCGACTACGCGATTAGCGCGAGCGATACACACCCCTGCAAAATATACGAAAGCGCTATAGGCTGCAAGCACCAGCGCAAAGCGAGGATTTACGGAGCACATAAAGCCGTAGCTTGCTAACAGGATCAGGATTTTTTGCGCGAAAATATGATTTTTGAGCGTCCAATAAACGATTAAAAACGCTAAAAAAGCAAGGACAAACTCGGGCGAAAAAAATGTCATTCAATCTTTCCAATTTAAATTTTTAAAGCTCTTGCGGCTTTTAAACGCTCGCGGCGTGAGATTTATACGAAGCGAAAAAGCTTTTTAAATCGCTTACAGCACGATATTTTATGCGCAGGCACGGCATTGCGCCGCTAAACGCTCTAATAAATCTAGCGTCCAAATCCTTCTTAGATTCACGGTCAGCTTGCATGCAAGCCCTTACCACGTGAGCAAAATTCCGCCACAATGGCAAAATTTAAAACGCAAATGAGAGCTCTACACACGAATAAAATTTTTAAACGCGCTGAGCGGTTTGCCATCAAATTCTTACAAAAGCTCGCAAACGCAGTCTCATAGGTTCTACCCGCATGATTTCAAAATAAGTGCTTTTTGGA
>NZ_CALIJA010000031.1 GCF_938017615.1 uncultured Campylobacter sp.
ACCCAATATTCTGAGGGAATAAAACTAAGAATTACGAATATGGAGAATTCGCAATATCCGCAAAATTCAGTAGATATCTATATGGGAGATAAGCAATTAACGTCGTTTTGTTGTAACAATGAAGATACAAATAAACTAAAAACCGCATTTGAAAAATTCTCCAATGCTTTAGAAATATGCGTTGAGCTTAACGAGCAAAGAGGTAAAACTTTAGCGAGCTTACGCGAATTTTCTGCTGATAAATAATTTTAAGGTTTTACGCTATGCGCAAAATAATATTTTCTCTTATATTGACGATCGGCGCTTCGTTCGCTTATGATGCATGCGATAATAAAGAGGTACAAAAATTTCTAGTAGATAATAACTCGTTCTTACAAGAACGAAAAGCATATATTGCTTTTTTCTGCAAAAATAGTACAATGATGACCGGTACCGATTTGAAAAGATCTAAAAAAATATCTAAAAAAGAAGCTACGTATTTAAAAGTAGAAGGAAAACTTGATAAAATCGCAGTCGATTCAATTTGCCCTGTTTTAGATACCTTTCAAAATTTAGGTCTAAAACGAAAAGCAAATTATATATATTTTTTTGATAGTAACGAGCCTTTTTATATAGTTACGGTAGATGATAATTTTTGCAAAAAATATGATTATTGAATTATCTAAAAATTTATTTAGTAACCATAGCATGGAAAATATATGCAAATAACAGAAGGGTCAAAAAATGCGTAAAACAATATTTTTTCTTCTATTGGGGATCAGCATTTCATTTGCTAATGACGGATGCAATCAAAATATTGCAGTTCAGATCATGAGTGATTATGATTTAAAACAAGAAGTTGGTGAAATTGCTACTATGTTCCCTATTTTAGTCTGTAAAAGTGATACTATAACGATCAAATATACATTTCATATTACTGCACCAAATATAGATAGAGAAAAATATAAGCAAAGGCTATATAGTATATTTCTTCATAACAACAAAAATAACTCCGATATAGTAGATAGGAGCTGTAGAATTCTTAATATGAGCTTGAGTGATGGCTCGAAAGCAAAAGATGCTGGCATTAAATATATTTATCAGACATATTATCTCGATAACGAGATGCTCTTCTCAATGGTAATGAACGATGAGCTGTGTCGACGACGAGGATTTTAATACCTGATATATATGAGCTGATTTCTAATATGCACTACAAAAGCCTATTTTGACTTATATATTCATATCCCTAGAATTTTAAATCGTAAAATTTAACCACTAAGCCAAAATACTCAATGATTAAATCTATGATTCTTGTAAGATACTACCTGCCGCTTAGATACTCCTGCAGCGTTTTAACTTCAAGCGCGGAGTCGTCCTTTATCGAGCAGATCGAGCGCGTAGCGGCGATCGCCGCCTTCATCGTCGTAAAATACGGCAGCCTAAAGCGCAGCACGCTCTGGCGGATCTTTGCGGCGTCGGTAGAGTTTGATTTACTATCGCTGGTATTGATGACGAGCGAAATTTCGCCGTTTTTGAGCTTGTCCTCGATATTTGGGCGACCCTCGCTAATTTTATAGACAAACTCGCACTCCACGCCGTTTTCGCCCAGTAGCTTGTGAGTGCCGCTCGTAGCCGCGATACTAAAGCCCGCATCCGTAAACGCGCGTGCAAGCTCTACGGCTCGCAGCTTGTCGTGATCGGCTAGCGACAAAAATACCTTGCCGCCGCTTGGAAGCGCGTTGCTCGCGCCGATTTGAGATTTAGCGAAACTTTTGGCGAAATTTTCGCCGATGCCCATCACCTCGCCGGTGCTTTTCATCTCAGGCCCCAGGATCAGATCCGCGCCTGCAAGCTTGTTGAAAGGAAAGACGCTCTCTTTGACGCAGATATGGTTTTTAATACGCGGCTTTAAAATTCCCTTATCTTCGACCAGTACGCCGAATTCATCGTAAAATTTCAAAGCCTCGCGCAAGCCTCCTTGCCACATTACGCGAGTAGCGACCTTTGCCATCGGAATTCCGCTCGCCTTGCTCACAAACGGCACGGTGCGGCTCGCGCGCGGATTTACCTCGATGATGTAAAGCTCGTTTTCAAAAATCGCGAATTGAATGTTCATAAGCCCTACGACGCCGAGATTTAGCGCAATCTCTTTGGTTTGGCGACTTACCAGATCGATCATCTCCGCGCTTAGACTAAGCGGCGGCAAAATGCTCGCGCTATCGCCGCTGTGAATGCCCGCCTCTTCGATATGCTCCATTATCGCGCCAATATACACGTCGCGTCCGTCGCAGATCGCATCGACATCAAGCTCGGTCGCGTCAAGTAAAAATTTATCTATCAGCACCGGCGAGTGGTGGCTCACGCTCACGGCTTCGCTCATATACAGCCTAAGCTCGGCTTCGCTATGCACGCGCCGCATCGCGCGACCGCCGAGCACGTAGCTAGGGCGCACAAGCACCGGATAGCCGATCGCTGCGGCCTTTTCGATCGCTTCGGCTTCGCTTATGGCGGTATCGTTTTTCGGCTGCTTAACGCCGATGCTTGCGATAAACTCGCTAAATTTCTTGCGGTCCTCCGCTACGTCTATCGTGCGCGCGCTCGTGCCGATGATCTTGGCTCCCACGGTGCTTAGGCGCTTGGCGAGCTTTAGCGGCGTTTGGCCGCCGAAATGCACGATCACGCCGTCCGGGCTTTCAGCCTCGATGACCGCTCTAACGTGCTCGAAATCGATCGGCTCGAAGTATAAAATATCACTCGTGTCGTAGTCGGTGCTGACGGTTTCGGGGTTGCAGTTATACATTATCGTGGTGATGCCCATATCGCGCAGAGCGTAGCTGGCGTGCACGCAG
>NZ_CALIJA010000032.1 GCF_938017615.1 uncultured Campylobacter sp.
TTAAAGACGCACGAGTGCGGAGCGGTAAAATTTGCCTCGAAATTTTGAGGCTACGGCAAAATTTTACCGCTAAAGTTGTGAGTCATAATAAAACTACACTAAGACTGCGCTGAAATCTCGCGACGTAATAAAATATACGCTCTAACCGCGCACGCCGCGCTATTTGCGCAAATTTTAAAATTCCGCAGCGAATGAAATTTTACGCTGTAAAATTCCGCGAGTTTAAATTTCTTGCCGGAGTGAAATTTGATGCTGCAAATTCTATCGCAAAAATTCTGCGCTTTGAAATTTTAAATCTACGAATCCCGCTTCCGCGTCGCGTCGAATTCGCTTTATTTCCACTAAAACTTCAGCCCCGCTACCCGCTCGCGCATCCGTTCGAGCTGCTCATAAAACTCGCCCGAGTAGGCGAAATTTCTCTCTATCGCGCCCATTTTGCCGACGCTTACGAAGCGCCCCAAAGGCACTCCCGATCTATCCGCGACGCAGCAGGCGAGCGTGCCGCAGGTATCAAAAAGAATGTATTTTATGATCTTTACGATCCCTGCAGCGGGCGCCAAATACGCCGACGTGCCCAGTAGCTCGCCGATCTGCGCGCCGGCGCGTTTGGTATTTTGTACCGCGCGCGCGAAAATTTCATCCGAAATTTCAAATCCCAGCTCGTTTTTAAGCGCGATCATCTCTTCGCTATGCGGGCCCACGACCGCGCTTCTCATCGATGAAATTTCCTTGCCGCTCGCTCGCGCGAGTTCAAATTTAAGCCGCGCGCCGTCTAGCTCGCCCGCCATGCCGATGACGCGCTCCTTTGCAAACCCGCTGGCCTGCAGCGCCGCATAGACCATCATATCAAGCGGATTGGTAACGACGACGATGATGGAGCCTGGCGCGTATTTTGCGGCATCTCGCGCACATTGCGCGACGATGGCGGCGTTGCTGCCAAACAGCTCCTCCCTGCTCTGCCCCACCTTTCTTGCATGTCCCGCCGTGATCACGACGATGCCTGCGTCCGCTATGTCGCCGGGCTCCGTACTGCCGCTTATGCGCAGGTCGCGCTCATAAACCGCCGCCGTATGGGCTAGATCGAGTGCCTTGCCGCGCGCGATCCGCTCTACCGCATCCACAAGCGCGATGCTATCTATCTTTTGGCTCAAAGAATCGCTTACGATAAGATCGTTCGCTACCGCTGCGCCGATATTTCCGGCGCCAAATATCGCTATTTTCATTGTTATCTCCCAAATATCGGCCCGCATTTTTATAACTGCGGGGTTTAAATTTTAAAATTTAAAGACAAAATTTCGTTTTTTAAATTTAATGCCGAAACGGCTTTAAATTTTACCTCTGCGCCTTTACGTTGCGCTCATGCTCGGCTTGCGTGCGCGCAAAATCGTGGAGCCCCGTCTTTTTATTTCGCATAAAATACAGATACTCGCTCTTTGCGGGCGCGAAAACGGCGCGTATCGCATCGCGAGAGACCACGCACACCGGCTCTTTGGGAAGTCCGTCGTTGAGGTAGGTGTTGTAGTGGCTGGTATCGGTGCGGATGCGCTGCGGAGTGATCTTGACGTGCGAAAACTCGCCGTAATTCAGCGTGCCGTCCATCTGAAGGCGCATATTTTTGGCTAAGCGGTTGTCGATGACGGAGGCTACGAGGGGCATTTCATCTGCGTTTGCGGCCTCTTTTTGAATGACCGAGGCCTTGATCAGCACCTGCTTCCACGCCGTGGCGTTATAGTCGCCGCTAAGCTCGCGCGACAAGTCTTCGTGGAATTTTTGCGCGCTTGAAACGAGATGATCGATGATATTTTTTTCGCTTTCGTTTTTGCTAATTTTGTAGGTTTCAGGCACCAAAAAGCCCTCGTAAAACGGCGCCGTGGCGTTGTATTCGCGCTCAAGCTCGCTAAAGCTTAGCCCGCGATCTTTCGCCAGCTGTTTTAAAAACACGATCGTAGTCTCGCCCGGGATCAGCTTGATCTCGTTCATCACGGGTTTTGCGACGCTTAGCTCATATAAAAATTGATATTTGGGCAAATTTTCGCTGCTAAGCTCCAGCTCGCCGGTTTTTGCGCCGCCGTAAAAAGAAAGCAGCCTCGCATCGAATTTGCTAAATTTTGGATAGCTCTTTGAGAGTTGCGATAAAATTTTCGTTGAGCTGCCCTGACCTATCTGCACGGTTGTCGCGTTGCCGACGCGCTCGTGTAGATCAAAACCCACGGCTAAAAGCACGATAGCCGCAAGTTCGATACAAATGCACGCCGCTTTGATGAGCTTTATAAAGAATTTCATGCGTTCCTTTCAAAATTTAGCTGAAATTATAGGCAAATAAGCCAAAATTTTGAATAAATTTCATATTATAAGCGCAGTTTTTCGGCACGCCCACTTTAAATTTTGGGGCGGAGTTTTTTGATGAGGCGATGATGTTTAGAACTTTGGCTAGATTTTTTTTGTGCATAACCATACTTTTTATAATCTGTGCGGTAGGCCTAAAGCACGGTATAACGATTTCGCAGCTGGACGTGGGCTTTGCAAAGCTTGAGGGGTTTTATCTCAAGCTAAATAAAGGTCTCGTGCTGCGTATCAAAAATCTTGAAATTACGCAAAATAATACACAAAATTTAGAGCAAAATTCCACCGATCTGCGCACGCAAAGCGAGAAAATTTTGGAATTTAGCAAAAAAATATCGCTCATCAACTCCTTTTTTGAAGAGATCGACGTGCAAAATTTGAAAATCAAGGGTGAAAGTCTAAAGCTAAAATACAAAAGCGACGTTTTTTACGCCGACACGCGGTTTTTTAGGCTAAACTCGAAGATCGCGCCGAGCGCAAACGGGCTAAACTTCGATCCGATCGAGCTTAAACTAAATGATTTTAATCTCACTCTGCACGGCACGGCGCGAGCAAATTTCAGAGCCGATACGTATGATTTTAACGGCGCCTTCGCTTCGCACGAGATCGCGGGCGAGCTTGACGTGCACAATATCGGCTCGGAGCTAAATATCGAGATAAATCGCGCCTCGGCCTTGAGTCTGAAAAATTTTATGAATGAGCTGGGCGCACTTACGGGGCTAAATCCTCTTGCGAACGAGTGGATCTACGGCAAGGCAGTCGCGCAAAACTACTACATCGAAAATCTGCACGCCAAAGTCGATCTAAAAGATCCGCGACCGATCGCCGAAAACGTTAGCGCCACGGCCTACGCGCAGGATCTTACGATAAAATTTCAGCCGCAAATCGAAGCCGTAACGGTGAAAGACGCAAACATCACGCTCAAAAACGATTTTCTAAGCTTCACGCTAAATGAGCCTAAATTTAAAGGCAAAAGCCTGGAGGGAAGCGGCGTGCGTATCGGCGGGCTTTTTGAAGAGAGGCCGATCGTATATCTGGATCTGCGAACCAAGGAGAGCTTGGGCAAGGACCTTATAGCGATCCTGCAAAGCTACGGCATAGACGAGCCCGTATATCCGCTAGGCGGCGGGATCGATGCGCGCGTGCTGATAGACGTGGATGTCGAAAAGGAAAGCGCCAAGGTCGATGCGAACGTGACGCTAAAAGACGCCGATCTGATGATCTCTAAAGCAAAATTTCACTCCAAAGCCGCGCGGGTGCACATCACAGAAAAAAAGATCGACATCAAAGACGCAAATCTGCAAAATGAAATTTTTAACGCCACGGCAAGCGGCAGTATCGATATCGCCACGCGCAAGGCTAAATTTAACGGCACAATCCATAGCTTCAATCTCTCCCCGAACGGCAAAGAAATTTTAAAATTTGGCGACGCGCGAGATAATATGAGCCTTGATTTTAGCGGCAAAGCGCCGGTGCTGAGCTCGCAATTTTTAGGCGCGAAGATGAGCTTTGGCGAGCGGATCGAGATCAGCTCGCCCGATATTAGCGGAATTTTGCCCTTTTCCAAGACGCTTAAAAACGCGGGCATTAGCGGCGGAGATCTTAAAATTTTAACCAGCGATTTTACAAACTTAGATATCAGCAGCAACAATCTAATCTTTGATTTCGGCCTGCTTAACAAGGACGGAAGCCATTATAAAAACGACTCTTTCGCGCTTAGAGTGCGCGGCGGCGATCTGGACGGCTCTAGCGGAAGCGGTAAAATTTCTCTCAAAATCAACAAAGGCGGCAACTTCGTCTCTTTAAAAGACGTGGACGTCGCGATCAATACTAGCGTGCAAACCAGCGAGTTTAATAGCGGCACGAAGGAGCGCTCGCCGATAAATTTCAGCGGACAAAATTCTGCGATCGTGCTATCGGATCTTAATAAGACGCTGAAATTTACGCACTTTAACGGCATGCTGGACGGCAAAAATATGAATTTAAACGCAAGCTTTAAACGCGGCGACGTGAAGTTGATCTTTAAAAAGAGCTTGCTTCAAATTTTTGCGCAAAACATCAGCGGTGAGGCGCTTAATCAATTCCTGGGCTCGCAGAGCTTCGACGGAGGGGTCTTTACGCTGAAAGCAAGCGGCATCGATCCGCGCAACTACCGCGGCGAGATCAACGTGCAAAACACCTATCTGAAGGACTACATCATCTATCAAAGGCTGCTTAGCTTTATAAACTCGGTACCGTCGCTGCTTACGTTTAAGACGCCCGATTTCAACGATCGCGGCTTTAGCGTGCAGAAGGGCAAAATTTACTTTCGCCGTAGCGGCGATAAAATTTATATAAACGCGATGAACTTTACCGGCAGTAGCGCCGACATCGCGGGCAACGGCGAAGTGGATATGAAAAGCGGCGCGCTGAATATAGATCTGGAGCTTAAATACCTCAAAGACGCAAGCTCGATAATCTCAAAAATCCCGCTACTAAATCATATCATCTTGGGCGAAAACAATACGATCTCCACGATCATCGAGATTCGCGGCACGATGAAAAAGCCTACCTACTCGACTGGCGTTGCGACCGACGTGCTAAAAACGCCTTATAATCTCATCAAAAACACGCTGATGCTGCCTTTTGTGATCTTCGGCGACAGCGAGGAGAGCAAATGAAATTCCCGCTCGATTACAAGGATAGCTTTGAAAAATCGCTGCTGTTTTGGCTCGTAAAATTCGTGCGCTACAAGCTAAGCGCGCTATCGAATAAGGAGCTGAAAAACGACGCGCTGTTTCGTCGCGCGAGCCTGGCGCTAAATCACGAGGTAGCAAGTATCGGCGAACTCGAGCGGCTCGCAAAAGATGCGCGAAACGCAGGCCTTACCGGCATCAACACCTACTTCAATCCGCTTAAAAAATTTTACGAAGCGATCATGCAGTACGGTCTTGAGAGTATGAAAAATATCGACGAGGAGCTTTTGAGCGAAATTTTAGCCTCGATTACGGGCGGGCTAAGCGATGCGAGCAAAAAAAACTACCGTATCGCCGTGATAAATTTTTTCGGCTTCATCGACCGCCAAAACGAGCAGGACGGCACCTCACATAACTTCGGTATCGAGCTTAAGCACTGGGGCGGCATTAGCGGCAGCCGCGGCACGAAGCTTCCGGAGTTTATGAGCGAGGAGGAGCTGAAGCGGTTTTTGGACGCGATAAATCTAAGCGAGTTTCCCTCCTTTGCCCACCGCAACCGCCTGATCGTAAAAATCATCGTCTACACCGGCATCCGCGTGGGCGAGGCGATAAATTTAAAGCGCAAAGATATCGCGCCCGAGGGCGATCTTTTCGTCATCCGAATCCGCGGCAAGGGCAACAAATACCGCATCGTAATGATCAAGCGCCACCTGATCGAGGAGCATCTAAACGCGCTGGAGACGAACTTTGCAAACAAAGAGGGCTATCTTTTCGTCACCAAAAACGGCGCGCCGCTTACTCAGGCCTACGTCAGCGGCATCGTGGAGAAAATTTTAATGAGCGCGGGCATCCGCAAGGAAAAAAATGGTGCCCACATGCTGCGCCACACCTTCGCGACGATGCTTTACAAAAAACAAAAGGACCTCGTGCTCGTCCAGGAAGCCCTCGGCCACGCGAGCCTAAATACTTCGCGCATCTACACCCACTTCGACAGCGACAAACTGCGCCTTGCGGCGAAGGTCGCGGAGGAATTCGAGGAGTGAAATTTTAAAATTTGAGGTAGCGAGAGGCTTGCTTGAGCGAGATTTTTTAAATCTCGTTTTGATGCGGCTTTGAAATCGTTTTTTATGAAATTTATTTTCTAAAAAATTTGGAATTTTGTTTTGAAAAATTCTGAAATTTGTTTTTCATACTAGC
>NZ_CALIJA010000033.1 GCF_938017615.1 uncultured Campylobacter sp.
GAATTTTTGATTTAAAATTTAAACCCTCGGAATTTTATAGTTTGATTTGCTTTCAAATTCTCATCGCACCGTATTCGCCTTAAAATTAAAGACACAAAAGATTTGCCACCAAAGTTTGCTGCTAAATTTACCGACGCGAAGTTTGCTTCGTAAATAGCGCAAGAATCATATAGGAATTTATACTAAAAATTTAAAGATACAAAATCCATCGGCATGATTATTTTAGATTTATTTTACGACAGAAATCCCGCTCTTGCGAGCAGGATTTCATTTCTTAGGGGGATAAGAAAAGGAGTTTAGGCTAAATAAATTTAGCCCGAGATTTCGTCTAGCCACGGAGTCCGCGACAAAAAGGAGCAAAAAGACGAAATCTCGCGCAAAATTTTAAGCCAATATTTAAGCGATCGGCTCGCGACAATAAACGAGATTTGCGACGGCTTCAAAAGCTATCGCAAAAATGCCGTGCCGCAAGCATCAAAATCAGACGAGCCTTTGTTTTTTGAAATACTCGCGCGGAGCCTTGCAAAGCGGACAGGCGCCCGGGGCTTTCTTGCCGCGATGAACATGCCCGCAGATCTCGCACACCCAAACTTCCTCATCGAAGCTCTCGAAAAAGCCCTCCTCTAGCAGGATCTTTTGAAGCTCGTTGTATTCGCGCTCGTGCTCCTCCTCGACCTTGCCGATAGCGTTAAAAAGGCGCGCAACCTCTTTTTTACCCTCTTCGGTCGCGATTTTAGCGAAGCTCGGATACATACTCTCGTGTTCATAGCGCTCGCCCGCAGCGGCATCGAGTAGATTCTTATCCATCTTATCAAGCGGGATACCCGCAGCCGCGTGATGTGCCTTTAGCTCGGCTCTGGCATGCCATTTTTCGTTTTCGGCAGCCTCGTAAAAATGTCGCGCGATGGCGTGAAAGCCAGCCTCTTTGGCTAAATCGCCGTAAAGATCGTATTTGTTGCGCGCTTGCGACTCGCCTGCGAACGCTTTCATCAAATTTACCTGCGTCAAATCCTCGGTGATGCATTTCATCGGCTCGCCGCAGCAGCTAAACGTGCCGCCGCCTACTTTTTGCACCTCGACCTCCGCGCCGCATTTGTCGCATCTGTAAGTTTCGTACTGTCTCATTTTAATTCCCTATCAAAATTTTTGGGGAATGATACCACGGCTACTATTAAATTTTACTTAATAAATTTTATTCTTCTCAATAATTTTATGTTTTTGAGAAAATTTTGGCACGAAATTTCCATCCGCAAAATCTAAACTTAAGGTTTTTCAAAGCAAATGAAATTTCAAGCAAAAGCGCTAACGCTTGATCATCTAAAAATATGAAATTTAGTTTTCTGGCTTATTTAAGCCTGTGATTTTCAAGGCTAGTCACGTCATTGGAAATTTTTTAAAATTTTAAAGTTATCTCAAAAATAACTTGCTAATTTTGCCGCGCAGTCTTGTTTACGAGTATATAACAATGCTCGGCAAAAAGTAGCTTTAAATGCGCCAACGAGCCGCCCGATTGTAATTATGAAGCGTTAAAAGCGTAATTAAGGGCACTGCAGCATTACCATTTTGCCGCTATGATCAGTAATTTCTGAGAATTTATGAACGTCAAATTCTAAGCCGCAAATCGAGCAAGGAGAGAATTTATCGACTTCCTTCTCGCCTAAAAGCGAGCAAATTGCGCCTATTGTCGGATTATGTCCAACGATAAATACGCATTCCGCGCTAGCTGCGTTAAAATTTTGCACAATATCTGCGCTAGAAATTTCCACATTGTTGCAAGATATCGCATTATTTTCGCTAATGCTAGCGGAAATTTTAGTGCTCTTAAAAGCAGAATTTTCATCGTTTGCGTCGCGATGTTTTTCGCTACTCAGACCAACCGCATTGTATTTTTCAACATTCACACTGCACCCAAAAAATCGTTTCTCATCCAAGCTGCGAACAAACTTTGCCAAATCCCATAAGCTTGCGTCGTATAACTCTCGCAATGACGCTACCCTTTTTGTCGCATCCAACGCATTAGCGATAATTTGCGCCGTATGGAGTGCGCGTATAGCCGAGCTTGTAATAATCAAATCAGGCACAAGCCCCAAGGTACGCAGCTTTTCTCCGAGTTTAATTGCGCAAAGTTCGCCCGCATGGCTTAATGGCCGCTCAAAATCGCTTTTGCCGCCGCTTTGCGCCTCAGCATGTCTTATAAAATATATCCGTTTCATCTGCATCCTTTCATAAAATTTTATGTAAAATTTAGCGTTAAATTCTACAAAATTCTAAATTTTTTCTGGATCATTCCAAAACCATAACCGACCACAAATCCCGCTATGTGTGCATACCATGCCACATTTACGCCCATTAACATCGGCGCAAAGCTCATTATCAAAATCGCGACAAAAATCCCACCCGCATTGCGTTCATCAAAATAAGCAATCACGCCTAAAAGCACGCAGATAGCGCCGCTAGCGCCTACGATATTGACGATTTCTCCCATGTTCATGGCATAACGGATATAAATCAGACACAAAGCGCCGCTCAGCAGCCCGCCTGCGATGTAAAGTAGCGTAAATTTTATACCACCGAACGCCCGCTCTAAAATTCCGCCGAATTGATATAAAACCGCCATATTCATCGCTAGATGCATCACTCCGCCGTGCATAAAAAATGAACTTAGTAGCTGCCACGGCATCCCCTCGAAAAAATATGGATTGAGCCCGAAAAACAGGTAGGACTTAAAGCCGAAAAAATATTCCA
>NZ_CALIJA010000034.1 GCF_938017615.1 uncultured Campylobacter sp.
GCCGTCACGTCGAAAGCTTCCTCCCAGCTTAGCGAGGCGTCCCCTTTAGGCATAGTGGCTTTGACATACCTCGCTCCTTCGATGAGCCTATACATACCGGCGCCCGTATTGTAGCTGTCATCGCCCCAAAGCGCGGGGAATGTGTAGTAATCGCCGCTTTGAGCAAACCCCTCGTTTTTTATCCCTTCGCCGTTTTCGCCGTGGCAGACGGCGCATTTTGCGGTGTAAATTTCGCCACCTTTTTTAGGATCCGCCGCGCGGTCTAAAAACTGCGCCTTCGGCAGCCCCTGGCCTTTTACCTTTGCGCCGACCTCATATCCTGCGGAGAGCCAGTGCATGTAGGCGATCATCGCGCGCATCTCTTTGGAGTTCGTAGGGATCGCTTTGCCCGCCATCGAGCGCTGAAAACAGCCGTTTATGCGGTCTTGCAGCGTGACTAGCTGATCCGATCTCGCGACATACTGCGGAAATCTCGCGTAGATACCCACGAACGGGCTTTGATCGGGCACGACGCCGCCGCTCGTATGGCAGCTCGAACAGGAGAGGTTGTTGCCCGCAAAGCGCATTTTTTCGTCCTTTGCTTGCGGTCCGAGATACCTCGTCGTCTCGTTGATGAGCTTCGCGCCGTAGATGACGGTCTTTGCATAAGGCGAGTCGCCGAGCTTTGCCTCGTCTATGACGCCGTTTTCGTCGATGCCTACGGGCAGCCTAAACTCCTGCGTCTTTTGCTCGTACGGCGCGACTTTTTTGGCGTTGAGTTTGGCTACATCAAAGCCTAAAACGGGCGTAAAAAAGAGCGGAAGCGCTAAAACAAGGGCGGTTTTTCTCATATGTTCTCCTTTAAAAAGTAAAATATACATTTGAAATTATTGAATTTTTTAGTTAAATGTGCGTTAAAATTTCAAAAAAAGGAGAAATTCCGAGAGCTCGCACAGAGGAAAATTTTAAAGGAGCCGAAATTTTAACTTAGCGAGACGATGAAATTTGACGCAAACTTTGCGCGGCCTAGCGATAAAATTTAAAGTAAATGGCGAGATTTTTTAAAATTTGAGCGGGCGATTTTGGCAGAACCTGCGCGATTAGATTACTTGATTTTGTCATGCGATAAATTTTGGCAGTGCGGCGAGCTACGCAGAAAAAGAAGTCGAGCCGTGACGCAGTGGATTTTTTTAAGGCTTGCGAGAGTAAAATTTAAAAGATTGCCTCACTCCCGTCGCTCGTTTCGTGCACCGCTCGGCACGCTTGCTGCGCCTATGTATTTTTTATCGCG
>NZ_CALIJA010000035.1 GCF_938017615.1 uncultured Campylobacter sp.
TACGTGGACGGCACGCTATCATGCGAAGCCGAGCTAAAAGCTATGATCGTAGATAAATAAGCGAGCTAAAATGAGAAATATCCATCCGCAAGCCGTCGTCGAGGACGGCACGAAGATCGGCGAGGACGTAACGATCGAGGCCTACGCCTACGTCAGCAAAGACGCAGTGTTAGGCGACGGCGTACTCGTAAAACAAGGCGCTAGGATCGTGGGCGACACGCATATCGGCGAGGGCGGTAAAATTTACAGCTACGCCATCGTGGGCGACATCCCGCAGGACGTGAGCTACCGCGCCGAGGAAAACACTGGCGTTCGTATCGGCAAAAACGCGACGATCCTAGCCAAGGCGGAATTTTTAAATCCGAGCCACTCGGTCAAAGATCGCATCGCGTGGCAGATCGTAAAAGACGCGCTAAGCTCGGGCAAGATCGACAAAAATAGCGTTTTGATAGAGCCTACCAGCGGAAACACGGGCGTAGGGCTTGCGATGATAGCGGCGAAGCTCGGTATGAAGCTCATTCTAACGATGCCAAGCTCGATGAGTATCGAGCGCCAAAAGCTCATAGCCGCATTCGGCGCTAAAATCGAGCTGACCGACCCGAAATTTGGAATGAAAGGCGCGGTAGATAGGGCAAATGAGCTGGCTGCGAGCACCCCAAATAGCTTTATCCCGAGCCAGTTTGATAATCCGAGCAATCCAAAGGCGCATTTTCAAAGCACTGGACCTGAAATTTGGGAGCAAAGCGGCGGCAAGGTAGATATTTTAGTCGCGGGATTTGGTACCGGCGGCACGCTCAGCGGTACGGCGAAATTTTTAAAATCTAAAAATCCAAACCTCAAAGCTTACGGCGTGGAGCCCGCTAGTTCGCCGCTGCTTACGTGCGGTAACGCAGGCGGGCATAAAATTCAGGGCATCGGCGCAAATTTTATCCCTGCTAATCTTGATAGAAGCATCATCGACGGCTTTTTGAGCGTTGAAAACGACGATGCGTTCGCCGCGGCTAGACAGCTGGCGCAAAAAGAGGGCCTGCTCGTGGGCATTTCAAGCGGCGCGAATGTTTACGCTGCCGCGCAGATCGCCGCCAAGCCCGAGAACAAGGGCAAAGTGATCGTTACGATCCTCTGCGATACCGGCGAGAGGTATCTTTCTACCGAGCTTTTCAAATAGGCGGCGATTTTTTGCTAGCGGGGCGATTAGTGCGGTAATTTTTGCGCGCTTTTCGCGGGCACGGAGCTTGGCGCGATTAAAT
>NZ_CALIJA010000036.1 GCF_938017615.1 uncultured Campylobacter sp.
TTGATGAAGCAAAAGCCGCCCTCGCGCGCCAGATAAAACGGCTCCGCAAGCTCCGCTGCCGCGGCACAGCAGACGTCAAATTTCACCTCTATGCCCCCGCGGCGTAAAATTTCCGCGCCGCCTGCAGCCTGCGCGTTCGTATCGCGCGCGCCAATTACCACGCGCGATAGCCCGAGCTGCGCTAAAAGCTCGGCGCAAGACGGGGTCTTGCCGCGGTGTGCGCAGGGCTCAAGCGTGACGTAGGCGCAAAAAATGTACTGCACACTCATCTTAAATATACATAACGCCCGCCCTTGCATACCAATCGCATAGCTCAAGTGTAGTCGTATATGTATGGTTCGCATCGCACATATACGATACGCCATACGCCGCATGCGCGAAATGTGAGAGTATCGCTCGCAAATTTTATGAAATTTTAAAATTTAATCGAAATCTGATAAAAAAATTTATAAAATAGCTCATCAAATTTCAAAAGGATAAAATTTGCCGATGCCAAAAGATAACGCCGCAAGCCGCAATGAAAACCAGGCTGAAAACGTGGCTCAAAACAACGCCGAGAATAACGCCAAAAGCGAGGCTCAAAATTTCACTGAAAATCAGACCTTAAATAACGCTAAGGGCAAAATCGAAGCTGCCGCCGAAGCCAAAGCGACCGTCAAAAACAAAACCGAAACAGCCGCTGAAAATCAAAGCGAAAACCGGGTCAAAA
Organism: uncultured Campylobacter sp.; assembly: GCF_938017615.1. Lineage (GTDB taxonomy): Bacteria > Campylobacterota > Campylobacteria > Campylobacterales > Campylobacteraceae > Campylobacter_B. The sequence continues at coordinate 710 of NZ_CALIJA010000036.1, forward strand.
CCGACAAGGCCTCATCTGCTGGTGCTTCCGCGCTTAACGACGCTGCCGAAGTCAACGAAACCTTCTCGGCTAATGCTTCCGCGCTAGGCGCCGCTGCCGCTTCGGGAGCTGCTGTGGGTGTGAAAGCAGGTCTTGCCAAGGCTAGCGGGCGCGCAAAGACGAACAAGATATTTTTTATCGGCGCAACCTTGCTGATGTTTTGCTGCGTGATCTATCTGTTCTCGCCGTTTTTGATGGTGATCGTAATCGGCGTGCTGATGGCGGTGGCGACCTCAGGTCTGCACGCTAAAGTAACGAAGCTGTGCCGCGGCAGGCGCACGCTGGCCTCGGTACTTAGCGTGTTTTTGCTCTGCGCGCTTTTTTTCGTGCCTTTCATCTACGCCGTGATCGAGATCGCCAAAAACGCCGCTAGCTTCGATATGACGCGCCTAAACGACGCGCTTAGCTACGTTCAGAGCCTAGACATCAAGCTGCCCGGGCCTTTTGAAAAATTTAATACGCAGTTTCGTTCGTTTTTAGCAAACCTAGACGTCGCGGGTCTGGCGAAGCAGATCATCTCCTACCTCTCGGTCGTCGGAAAGTCCAGCGCGAAATTTATCGTCGATATGGTGCTTATCATCGTGTTTTGCTTTTTTGCATACCTCTACGGCGAGAACTTCAAGCGCTTTTTTAAAAAAATTCTACCCGTAGAGCCCTCGCAGATCGATTATATCTTTTCCGAGACGGCAAATACGATGAGCGTCGTGTTTTACTCGACCATCTTCAACGCCGTATTGCAGGGCTTTTTGTTTTCGATCATCGCGGGGATCTTCGGCTTTGACGCGCTGCTGATGGGGGTGCTTTTCGCCTTCTGTTCGCTCATCCCCGCAGTCGGCGGCGCGCTCATCTATGTGCCCACCGCGCTATACGTGCTAGCGGGGGGTAGCACCTCGGGCGCGATCGTGATAATGGCGTATTGCGTGATACTGATCTCGACGCTCGCGGACAGCTTCGTAAAGCCGCTCGTGATAAAATTTATCAACTCGCGCCTAGTCGAAAACCCCGCAAACATCAACGAGATGCTGATCTTCTTCTCGATGCTTTCGGGCATCAGCACGTTCGGGTTCTGGGGCGTGATCTTGGGACCCGCGATTTTAACGCTATTTATCGCTGTGCTAAATTTATACGATTATCTAAAAAAGATAGAATTCGAGTAGGGCTTGCGCCGCTGGGTGCTTTTAAATTTATGAAAATGTTGCCCGTAAAACGCAATGCCCAGCACGCCCTTGCGGCTCTTGCGCCCTCGCGCCTTTGCGCAGGTTTAAAGGCTTTAAATTTAAAGGCAAATTTTAATTTCAGCTGCTGCTCGCGCTCTTTGACGAATTTTAGAGCAAAGATCGCGAGTATCGGTGAGGTTATTTTGGGTCGCGTCATGCGGCGGCGCAGTATTTTTAAGCTACACCGCGTGGCGTGGCGAAATTTTATGGATTAGAGTTTAAATTTAAAGTAACCCTGACCTGCTTTTACCGCGCGCGATTCACATAAATGATCTGCAATTCTAAGCATGAAAATTTTGCGTGTGATTGATGTGTATTAAAATCTGCGATCCTACGCCAAAGCTCTACGCATCCGCCCTACCTCGTGCGCGACTATCGCGATCCCGCAAAATAAGTTTTAAAACCTTGTTTAATTGATTGCCGTTATCTGTAACTTAGAATTTTTATATTATAATGGCGCTCAAAATTTTATTTCAGAAAGGATGAAAATGAAAGAGAGAATCGAGGCGCTGTTCGCGCAAAATCCTAAAATTTCGATCGCGCAGATCTGCAAGGAGCTCGGCGCGAAGGAGATCGACG
>NZ_CALIJA010000037.1 GCF_938017615.1 uncultured Campylobacter sp.
TCTATCTTTTAAAAATTCATCTTTTATACTTGAATTTTCAACTTTTTTAGGATATGAAAAATTACTTTTAAAATCTTCAAAACCAAATAGATTATCTAATTCTAAGTTTAAAACTATCATAAATCCCCCTTTTTTAAATTCAAGCTATAAAATGCTTTTGTTTTATTGTTTCTCTTACATCAACAAGTAATATGGATGTCATGCTATCTAAAAAATTTTTTCCCAAAACTTTTACTATTTGATTTTCTTCTCCAACTAAGCTAGCATGCTCGTGATTATATGTTAAGTTTTCATAGTAACTATTTAACATTTGTTCCATTTTATTATGATAATTATTTTTAGCCTCTATAACTGCATTTTCATTTCCATAGATATAAGCATTTATAAACTCTTGAGCTATATTTGTTTTCTCATTTTTCAAAGCATCTGTTACATAGTGTAATGTTATATTATTTAATTCAATATCCTGTTTTCTTAATTCTTCAGCTATAATTTTAACTGCTAATTTTAAATTTATATATAAAAATGTTAATGATGCATATAAAATGATAGGTAATGCTGTGCCCGTAAATTTAGCTTATGAAATAGCCGTATCAATAAAAAAATATATGGAAAATTCGTCTGAAAATTTTGAGAAAGAAGCTATATAATGAGCAATAAAAGCGATAAATTTGGACGCTCATACGAATTTGCATGGGCTATGGCGCTAGAAAAATACTTACCGAATGCAAAAATAATACAAAATTCCAGCTATAAGGCAAACAAACAAGCTTGGCAAAGTATAAACGAGCCCCAAAAAGACATATATGAAATTTCTGTAAATTCTGCGATAGATACACTATTGGAATTGGAGCCGCTGTTGTTAGAGGGTGAAGAATTGCAACTTGAGCTTCAAAAAGATACATTTGGTATAGAAGGCGACGTTAGGGATTTGCTTATCAAGGATATCACATCGAAATGGGAAATAGGTCTTAGCATAAAGCACAATCATGAAGCTGTAAAACATAGTAGGCTAAGCCACAAATTGGATTTTGCCGCAGAGTGGTTTGGGATTCCTTGTAGTATCCATTATTGGAACGACGTAAAGCCGATTTTTGAAATTTTACATATTTATAAAGATCAAAAACTAAGGTGGTCTAAAATCCCACACAAAAATACCGAAATTTACATACCACTTTTGCAGGCTTTCATGAACGAGATAAGACGCATAAACGAGCAAAGTCACAGCTACATACATAAAATGATAACATATCTAATAGGAATTAAAGATTATTATAAAATAGTAAGTAAGGATAAAAATAGACTAACTCTAATTTCTACTTTTAATATGCACGGCTCACTCAATTTGCCTGGAAAAAATAAAATTTCAATTATTTCTATACCCAAGCTAGAGCTTCCCACTAGATTGGTAGCTTTAGAATTCAAACCGAAAAGTCAAAATACCATTGAAATGTATTTTGACAGGGGTTGGCAATTAAGCTTTAGAATTCATAGCGCCAGCAAGTTTGTAGAACCTAGCTTAAAATTCGATATTCAGTTTATTGGTATGCCTACGACGATTTTAAATTTTGAATGTAAATGGCATGTGAAGGAAAAATATGTTTAGGCTTTTGATCGTTCCATATCTGATAATTGAGGCATTTACGACCTATTATTTCGTAAGCGCAAATGGCTTCGCGGCGTATGCGGTGGAAATCGTCATAAGCGCGATTTTAGGCGGATACGTCGTAGCAAACCGCTCGTGGATGGGCTTTTTTAATCTAATGAAAATCTCACCGAAAGAAATTTTAAGTGGCGTGGGCTTCGTCGTAGGCGGCGTTTTTCTCATCGCGCCTGGCATTTTCGGCGATATTTTGGGCGTTTGCATAATCACTGCGTCGTTTTACTGCGTCACCAGCGACGTGCCTAAATTTAACGCTAGCAGCGAAAATTCCGAAAAAAGCGAACGAAAATTCTGGCGACGCCACCGCACAAGCGACGACGTAATCGACGTAGAGGTAATCGAAGAGAACGAAATCGAGATTCGAAAAAGCATAGGAGAGAAAAAATGAAAAATTTGATCATAGCTACGCGCGGCAGCGTGCTTGCGCTGTGGCAGAGCAAACATATCGCATCGCTGCTTGAAGCTAGCGGCATCCAAGCGCGGCTAAAAAGCATGAAAACCAAAGGCGATAAAATTTTAGATACGCCGCTTGCAAAGATCGGCGGCAAGGGGCTTTTTACGAAAGAGCTTGAGGAGAGTATGCTTCGCGGCGAAGCACACATCGCCGTGCATAGCCTAAAAGACGTGCCCGTGGAGTTTCCGCAGGGGCTAGTGCTAGCGGCAATCTGTGCGCGCGAGGACGCGCGCGATGCGATGATCAGCGAAAAATACGCTAAATTCGGCGAGCTACCTCGCGGCGCAAAAGTCGGCACCACAAGCCTTCGCCGCAAGATGCAGCTGCTTAGCATGCGGCCTGATTTAGAGATAATCTCCTTGCGCGGCAACGTCCAAACTCGCTTGCGAAAGCTCAAAGACGGGGAATTCGATGCGATTATCTTAGCGATGGCGGGCATCAACCGATTAAATTTGCGCGCCGAAGTGAGACACGTAGCGCCCTTTGAAATCTCGCAGATGATCCCTGCGATGGGGCAAGGAGCGCTCGGCATCGAGGCGGTGGACGAGCCGCAAATTCTACGCGCGATAGAATTTTTAAAAGATGAACGCGCGATCATTGAAACGACCGTGGAGCGGGATTTCGTCAGGGTTTTAGAGGGCGGCTGCCAGGTGCCGATCGGCATCAACGCGCGCCTTGAGGGCGAAAATATCCACATCAGCGCGATAGTTGGCCTGCCCGACGGCAGCGAGAGCATCCGTCAAAGCATCGTCGCGCAAAAATCGCAGTGGCAAAGCGTAGGCACGGAGCTCGCACGCGTTTTTATCGAAAAGGGCGCAAAGCAGCTTCTTGCGCGCGCTGAAGAGATGGCGAGCCTATAAAAGGCGAAATTTACGGAGTTTTAAAATTTACAAAATTTTAAAATTTCTAGAATTTATGGACTTTTTAAATTT